>JANOBY010000001.1:0-2848 GCA_031411935.1 Planctomycetales bacterium
GGTTCTTGAGGGTTGCCCGAATGGACGGCAGGCCGCCCCTTTCGGGGCGGCCTGCCGTTGTCTCGCGACGATCTCGTCCTTGCTCTCTAGTCTTGCTTTCGTCGCTCAAGCCTCGTCCAGCTTCCGCAGCGACATGCCGAACGTGCTGAGCTGCTGCTTGATCTCGTTCAGGCTGGTCTGCCCGAAGTTCTTGCACCCGAGCAGCTCGTCCTCGGTCCGCGAGGCCAACTCGCCGAGGGACACGATGTTGAGCCGCTGGAGGGCCTTGCGGCTGCGGACGCTCAGCTCCAGGTCGGCCACCGACTTGCCCAAGACCTCGTTGGGCACGTTGCCGACTGGGACGGCCGCCCGCGGGCGGGCGACCTTCGACTCGTCGGCGTTCTGCCCGAGACGCAGGCCCTTGGCGGCCAGCAGCGTCTTGATCTCGTTCAGGCTCGTCTCGCCGAAGTTCTTGTAGCTCAGCAGTTCCGGCTCGGTCGTCCGGAGCAGGTCCCCGAGCGACTTGATGTTCATCTTCTTGAGGCAGTTGCGGGACCGGACCGACAGCTCGAAGTCGCTGATCGGGATGTCGAGGACCTGGTTCCGCTTGTCCGGCTTGGAGTCGTCCTCGAAGTACTGCCCGCGGGCCGACTCGACGTCCTTCATGTACAGCCGGGCCCGCTCGTGGTTCGGGTTCGTCCGGAGGATGGCGTCGAGGCAGCGGTAGGCTTCCTCGTAGTGGTTGTTGTCCTCGTACAGGACGGCCAGGTTCATCAGCGCGTTAAGGTGGACCGGCGGGCTGGTGCAGACCCGCTCGTACAGCTCGATCGCCTTGGCGTCCTCGCCCCGCCGGTCGTACAGGACGGCCAGCCGGAAAGCGGCCGTCTCGTGGTCCGGGTTCTCGTTCAGGGCCCGCTCGAAGAAGTCGGCGGCCTTCTCGTGGTTGCCGTCCTTCTCGGCGTCCTGCCCGCGGCGGAAGTACTCCTCGGCGGCCTTGTCATTGATCGTGGCGACGTTCAGGTCGGTGGCCATAGATGAATCGGGTGGAGACGGGGCGGGTCCCGCGGGACCATCGGTCGGTACCGGAATAACGGGTCGGGTGGTCGCGGCGGTGCCCGCGCGGCGCGGCGTCGGGCCGGCGGCGCAAGGCGAATCGCTAAGCAATACCGGAAGTATAGGCCGGTTGTCAAACCGCGGCCGGCCCCCGCAGGGCGATTGCATCGCCAACGCTAGATTTGACCGGCGGTGGCTGTTGCCGGTAATCCGACGGACATCGTTCGCGGGCGCGCCTGTTTTCCCACAACCGAGGTCCGACCCGAGGAGCTTTGGCATGGACGCCACTGCGAGCGGGGGTTTTCTGCGCTTCTTCCGGGCGTTCGACGGACTGGATGACCCGCGGGCCGGCGACGTGAGGCACGGGCTCCACGAGATGGTCGTGATCGCCCTCCTCGGCGTCATCTGCGGGTGCGACGGGTGGGCCCAGGTCGCGTTGTTCGGGCAACGCAAAGCCGGGTGGCTGCGGACGTTCCTGGCCCTGCCCGGCGGCATCCCCAGCCACGACACGTTCGGCCGGGTCTTCGCCCGGCTGGACCCCGCGGCGTTCGAGCGGTGCTTCCTCGCGTGGGCCTCGGCGCTGGTCGAGTCCGCCGGGGGCAAGCTGGTCGCGATCGACGGCAAGGCGATCCGCCGCAGTTTCGCCCGCGCGTGGGACCGGAGCGGGATGGCCCACCTGGCCAGCGCGTTCGTCACGCAGGGCGGCAACCAGTTGGTGTTCGGGCAGGTGGCCGTCGAGGACAAGGGGAACGAGATCGTCGCCATCCCGCGGCTGCTCGCGCTGCTGGACCTGGCCGGGGCGACCGTGACGATCGACGCGATCGGGTGCCAGCGGGCCGTCGCGGCCCAGGTGGTCGGGCAGGGCGGGGACTACGTGCTGCCCGCCAAGGCGAACCAGCCGGCCCTGCTGGCGAAGGTGAAGGCGCTGGCCGACGACGTGGCGCGGGACCACGCCAAGGGCGCCGCCGGGACGCGGGTCGGGTACCGCGAGGAGTCGACCGACGCCCACGGCCGCGTCGAGGTCCGGCGGGTGTGGGTGAGCGACGAGGTCGGGTGGCTCGGGGACGACCTGCTGGGGCTGTGGCCGGGGCTGGCCGGCGGGGCCGTCGTGGTGGTCGAGCGGAGCCGGCTGGACCTGGGCGCGTTCGGCCCCCCGGCCGGCGACGGCACGGGTGATCGGACGCCCGCCGCGGCCACGGTCGAGCGGCACTACTACATCACCAGCCCCGGCGGGCTGGACGCCGGCCGGGTGGCGGCGGCGATCCGCGGGCACTGGGCGGTGGAGAACAACCTACACTGGCAACTGGACGTGACGTTCCGGGAGGACGAGCGGCGGATCCGCACCGGCCACGGGGCGGAGAACTTCTCCCGCCTGTGCCGGTTCGCCCTGAACCTGTTGAAGCGCGACGCCTCGGCCAAGGGCGGCATCCAGACCAAACGCCTCCAGGCCGGGTGGGACAACGATTTCCTCCTGCAACTTATCAGCCAGTGACGATGCGATCGCCCTGCGGGAAGCGCGAACTTTGTGAGCGGGGAGGCCTTTCCGTCGTGGGCGGGCGTCGACTGGATAATCATCAACGGGGAACGAGCAATGCAGAACGCGGAACGAACTGTGGGTCCCGCCGTGCCAAGCTCTATTGATCCTTCCCCGTTGATCTTTATCCAGTCGATGGCCGCTCACGGCACCAGACCCGGTGCGGTCACCCCGTCCCGCCTTACGACTTTGCTCAGCAGGTCGGGCGGGGTGGCCGTCAGCAGCGGGACGAGGTCTTGGCCGAACGCGCAGACGGTGCCCTCCCACGGGTGGCCGAACGTG
>JANOBY010000002.1:0-1846 GCA_031411935.1 Planctomycetales bacterium
GCGCGTTCAGGACGTCGGCCGTCCGGCAGTCGTCGAAGTCGCGGGGCTCGATCCGCTTCATGAGGCAAGGCAGAGCGTCATGCGGCACGGTCGCCGCGGCGACCAAGGTTAGCAGCTTGTGGACCATCAACTTGAGGTCGCCGGGGTCGGTGGGGAGTTTGACTTTCGCGACCGGCTGCGTCGGCCGGCCGTGGGTTTCGTTCGCCATCGCTGCTCTTTAGGAAGGGCGAGGAGCCCCGGGCGGCCGGCAGGCACCGCCCCGGGGCGTCCCCGCGGTTCAGGGTCAGGCGAAGGCGTACCCGGCCTCGTCGGCGGCTTCGTCGGCCCGGGCCGCGATCTCGCACGCGTCGGCCTCGGCGTCCTGCTCGGCCAGCCACGCCTCGTACTCGGCCACCTCGGCGGGGGAGCCCCAATCGAGGGACGGGAGGGCGGCCGGGACCGTGAGGGCGACGGGCGGGTTGACCGCCAGGGCAGCAGCAGTGAACATCGGATCTCCTGTTGGCCTCGTCCCGGTTAACTCGCCAAAGGTGGCCGGGGCGGGGCTGACTTGTGACGCTCACATCGTATTCGGTCGTATTCGGTTAATCAAGTGAAAATCTGCGGCACTTGCCATACGACGTATTCGGTCGTATTCTTATCGATATGGCACCATCATCGTCGGAAAGGCCTCGCGAGGTCGTCACCTGCCGGCTGAGGCCGGACATCGTCAAGCGGCTCGACGCCGAGGCGAAGGCGGACAACCGCTCCCGCTCCGAGCTGATCGAAATGCTCTGCGAGCGGGGGCTGGACTCGATCGACAAGAAGAAGCCCAAGAAGTGACCGGCCCAGACCAAGGAAGAACCCATGTCACCCACGGCCGACCCGCAGCGCCTCGCGTACCGGCAGGCCGAGGCCGCCCGGCTGCTGGGCGTGGACGTCCGCACGTTCCCGCGGTGGGACCGCCAAGGGTTCGTCCGCGGAAAGACGGTCGGCGGGGTGAGGCTCTACTCGGCCGCCAGCCTGTTGCGGCTGGTGAACGCCCCGTCGCCTCCGAGGGACAAGGCCGACGTCGCCGGCCGGCTGCTCGACCTGATCGCCGAGATGGAAACGCTGGTCCGCGAGAGCGGACTGGCGAAGCCCAAGGAGTGAGGGCGAGGACGGGCACCCGGACCGAGCTGCGATACACGCTCCCGGACCTGGTCGCGTTCATCGGCAAGGCCCGGGAGGAAAACCCGAGGTGAACTCAGGCAATCTCGGTGGACAGGCTAAGCCCGCCTCCGAGACGTTGTATCGATTTACATGCTTATGAAAATTTGTTGCATTTAAGGGGAGTGTTGAAGCGGAGAGGCCGCTATCCCCGTCCGGGAAGGCCCCAGCGACACCACACGTAGTAATTCAACTGCGTTCGCGTTCTACCGTCGGTGGTCGGCACGATGCCAGCAGGGTTGGTGTATGGGCCGTGGATAAGCTGAAAGGGGGCATGATTCCGGTGCGCTCCATTCGACGGGTCCGATAATGTGCAACTCGCTCGTTCTGTGTCGCGTGTGATCTCCTGGAGCTGGGCCTAGAGGCTTCGCTTCCTTTCCAAGACCTACCCAAGTGAAAGGTTGGGCAGAGCCACCCAGTATCACAGTCGGCAGAGGGTTGGGAGCCACCCCGGTTGGGCAGCACGCACGTGCCCGCGGACCCACTTGCACGACTGCCGTACCGAACGTCGCGCCACCTCGACACTCTCGCCCCGCCCGCCGCGCACCACGCGCGGACTTTGGGTGGTTGCGAGCCGTGAGGCGATGTCGCGCGGGGCCGGCAGTCACTTTCTCGCTGCGTTCCCGGCGACGTGGTGCGTTCGCGATTTATCGCGGGCGTC
>JANOBY010000003.1:0-8108 GCA_031411935.1 Planctomycetales bacterium
GGAAGTCGTCGCCGACCGAACGGTCGCCCCGCGACATATCCTACAAGATGAGCTGTGAATCTGACACGGGGGTTGACCGGCAAGGCTTCCATTCACTTCACGCGCAGGAGCTTCATGAGGCGTCCCGACACGTTCCAGTCCTGGATGTAGAGGTTGCCGTCCCTGTCCCACGACGATCCGTGGGTGCCGGAGAAGAGGCCCTCGACCCATTTCTCCTGCGGGACGTTGTAGTTGCCGCCGAGCGCGGGGTCGGGGTTGTAGCCCAGGACGCTCATGATGGTGTTGTCCTTGTCCAGGATCACGAGGCGGCCCTTCAGGTCGGGCACGCTCACGTAGTCGCCCTGCACCACGGCCGAGGTGGGCATGCCCAGGCCCGTCACCACCTCGTCGATGAACTCGCCTTCCAGGCTGTAGTGCACGAGACGACCCTTGGGCTGGTGGTTGCGGTCGCACACCAGCAGGCGGGGCGGGGTGTAGCGGGTGTCGAGCGTCATCCCGTGCGCGGTGTTGAATTCCTTCAGGCCGTTGCCCTTCACGCCGAAGTGCGAGAGGTATTTGCCCGCCTTGTCGAACCGGAAGATGTGGTTGCTCGCGTAGCCGTCGGACAGGTAGATGTCGCCGTTGGGCGCCACGGTGATGGCCGTGGGGTTGAACTGCTTGAGGTCCAGGCCCGACTCCTTGGGGAACGGAAGCTTGAGGACGATCTCGCCGGTCTGGGCGTTGAACTTCATGCCCTCGGCGTTCGCGTTGCGGGCGGCGTAGATGAACTCGCCGTCCCCCTCCTCGCGGATCTTCATGTCGTGCATGTTGGAATACTTGTCGCCGAGGAAGCTGCGGACGGGCTTGCCCTCGGGCGAGAACACGAACACGCCGGCTTGGGCGCTCGTGTAGATGTTCCCCTCTTTATCCACGACCACGCTGCCGTGGCACGGGCCAATGACCGACTTGCCGTCGGGCGCGAGGCCCCAGCCCGGCACCGTGTCGAACGTCATGATCCCCGAGCCCATGCGGACCGGGGCGTGCGGCCTGTCCTCGGCCAGACACGCGGACGCAAAGCCCAGCAGCAGGGCCAGGGAAACCAGGGGAGATCGCATGAACATGGTCGAGATTCCTGAAAAGGTGGGCTCTCATCGTCGAGAGGAGGAGAGGGCATCAGACCCGTAGGAGAAGCGAAACGAGGCGGCCCGGCAAGGGGGGAGACCCCGAAAATCGCCCGCGACGAGGCACACCGCGAGAGACCTGTGGGGCAGCGCGGCCGGGGCCTTCGGGGCGATCAGTCGAGCGGGCGCGGCTTCTTGCGGGACCCCCTCGCCTTCCTTCTCGCCACGATCTCCTCAACTCCTTGTTCTCGCCCCCTCTGGATGGTCCCGCCCAGGGCGGCGCCTCCCGCGACCCCGAGCGCGGCCCCGATCAGGGTGAACGCCGTGCTCGCGGACGGACCCAGCAGGATCCTGAGGAACTCGGGCTCGGGCACCCGATGGAGAAGGTTCCCCAGGATCGCCCCCACGGGGCCGAGCACCAGGATCCAGACCATCGGCACGAGCAACCGCAGGCCGAACAGCCGATGGCCCGCCGCCACCACCAGCAAGAGCAGCCCCACGCCCGTCACCACGCCCAGGCCCATCGTCCCGTAGAAGGCGGGCGAGCTCATGGCGGCCGAGAGCCAGGGGATGCTCGCGACCCCGCCCGCGAGCCCGTACAGCATGGCCACACTGACCGTCCATTCGCTCTTCAGCTCGGGACCGCCCAGAGGGGGCACGCCCAGGCTCGCAAGCTCGTGGTGGATGGCCTCGACGTCGTCCCCGATGCAAAACGCCTGGCCCGTCTTCGTCAGGATGTTCAGGCAGGCCCCCTGGTTGCGGCCGAACCTGGTCGACCCTTGATCGCGCCGGGCCGCCAGGAGATCCCCGACCGGACACGCGAAATACGTCTGGGCCACCGACAGAAATCGGTCCGGATAGTGGCACCGCTCGAAATAGGCGATCCCCTTGATCGGGTCGAGCAGGAACCGGACCGGCTGCCCGGTCAGGCCCACGCGCTCCGTCTTCAGGAGCACCTTGCGTTCTTCCGCAGACGGCCAGCCCTCGGGCTGGAAGGCGGGATCGTCGGGCGAGTCACGCCTGCGATAACCGAAGATCCCGACTCCGATCAGCACCAGCCCCAGGGGACCGGCCACGAAGATGGCCCCGCCGCGAGGCCCCTTGGGGGTCAGGGTCCAGGACAACGTCCCCAGCGCGAGTTGAACGATTCCGACCAGAAGGATCATCACTCGCGCGGACGATTTCATGGGGAGGTCGACCTTTCTGGATCCACAGGAATCCGAGGAGCCCTCGCCGCTCTGGGGCGCACCACCTCCCTGGTGCAAACTTCGTCCCAGGTGCGACGACGTTGAGCTGGAAGTCGTTCGTCGATTGCCTGAGGCCTCGCGACGAATCCCCTCGCAAGGCCCCTCAACGTCCTGACCAGCTGCGATCCTGGGGCGAAACGAGGTGGATCACGACACCGACGGCTTGCCCGCAGCGCCAGTGCCCGAAGTTCCTCGCGACCAGCGGCGGGCCCCCGCGACCACGGCCATGCCCGAGATCAAAATCGCCAGCGAGCCCGGCTCGGGCACGGCGCTCGTGTAGGTGATGCCGGGGTAGAAGGCGTTGCGGTCGGGCGTTCCGAAGATCGGCACGAGCCCGTTGATCGTCGAGCCGATGGACTTGAGGTTGCCCGGGTCGGCGGCGAGGTCCGCGGACTCGATGGCCGTGGTCAGGAGGTAATCCAGGTGCATCTCGTCGAACACCAGCCCGGTCGCCAGGGTGATCGAGTTGGTGCCCACGTGCACGTAGTTGTTGACCGCCCCAAGCTCCGTGAGGGTGAACACGTCCACCCCGTCGAGGCGGAGCGTGAGGGTGAAGTCGCCCGTCCTCTCCCCCTGCTCGTCGACGCCGAACGCCATGAGCGGGAAGAAATCGCCCCCGGCCACGACGTGCCAGGCGCCGTCGCCCGTGGCCCTGATGGTCCAGGCGAAGGAATCGCCGTCGTGCAGGGTGGTGCCGACCGGATCGTCCGCGCTTCCGGGGTCCAGGGCGGCCTGCCCCGATCCCGAATACTGCACCTGGAAGCGATAGAAATCCGCGCGAGCGGACGGAGCGACGAGGAGCAGCAGCCCAAGCACGGCGGTCGAGATCAGATGGCGCACGGGGATCGCTCCTTGGACGTTCAGGGTTTCATCTGCGGGGGGAAGCTCGCCTCATCGCGGTCGATTCGTGCCGACCCGCAGGATGCCCTCCGGATTCGGACATCAGAATAGCACGCGGGACAAGAGCACGACAACTCGCCCGGGTTCGCCTCCGCCCGCTTCGGTGCGGAGCCCCTGGCCCGGCGAGGCCCTTCACCCCGCGAGGGCGTTCTTGCCATAATCCTGGGGAGGAGGTGGTGTCATGGACTCGCCCAGGTGCCCCACATGCGGGGGTTCGAAGATCGTGGCGGGCGCGATGCTCGGCGTGGACAGCACCGGCGCCGCGTTCGTTCCGATGAGCTCCCGGACGACGTTCAACCCGAACTGCGTCTCGCCGTCTTCCGGGTTCCACGCGTGCCTCGATTGCGGCCTGCTCTGGTCGCACATCCCGCCGGACGCCATTCGCAATCATCTGCGAGCCTCGAAGATCCCGCTCGCGATGCAGGAGGTTGACGAGCTGGAATTCGGCCCCTTTCGCGACCTCCCGCAG
Organism: Planctomycetales bacterium; assembly: GCA_031411935.1. Classification (GTDB taxonomy): domain Bacteria; phylum Planctomycetota; class Planctomycetia; order Isosphaerales; family Isosphaeraceae; genus JAQGHR01. Next base: position 3,717 of record JANOBY010000003.1, read on the forward strand.
ACCGAGTGGGGACGGATGATCGGCGGCCACATCTCGGAACTCGACGCCCTGGCCCGAGCCGGGGGGACCGCCCTCCTGCGCCGCTATCGCGACATGAGGGGCGTGACCTGGGACGTGGCCGCCCGGGAGGCCACCCACTGGAGGCGGCTCACCCGCGAGCAAAAGCTCGAACTCTTCGGCTGGAAGCCCAAGACCAAGCCGCCGAAGGACGACCTGGCGGAGATCCTGTAGGCACGACGGGCGAACCCCCCACGTGCCGCATGCTGGGGGAAGGATCGCAAGCTCCGAGGGGCCCCGTAAACGATCCATCTCACCCAGTGGCACCTGATAGGGCCGCCAGAGTCAAGAGGAAACGGCCCTAACGAGTGACCTGCCCCAGGGTCAGCCACCCCGCAGCGTCCTCATCTTGCGCCTTGTTCGCGAACCGGACCGGCTTGCCCGTGGGCAGGGGGTTGGCCACGCGGAGCAGGACCTTGTAGCGGCCGGGGGCGAGATTCAGATCCTTTTTGGCCAGGTTGCGGGTCGATGCCGGCTCGCCGGGCAAAATGTCCCGGAGCGTGCTCGGTGTGATCCACTCACAGGCGACCTCGCCCTTCGCGTCGATCACGCGGACCTCCATCGGCCAGTCGCGGTAGAACGGGGCCACTCCGGTGTTCTTGATCTTCATGCTGACACTGAGCGATCGGCCGTCGTCCGAGAGCTTGCACTCGGCGCTTGCCACGTGGAACTCGTACCCGAGACGCCTGGCCCCGGCGATCGCTCGCTCGCGGTCGGCGGGCTTGAGCCGGCGATTGGTGCTCGATTCCATGAGCCACGAGGCGTGGGTTTCGGCCACGCAGCGGGCGTAGTCCTGGCCCTCGTTGCACCCGGCCTCGGTCCAGATGCACTTCCACAACTCGGGCCGGATCTCGCCGCCGATCGGTTGCGTCTTCCAGCGAGATTGGGCCGCCGGCCCGGCCTTGTTCAGGGCGGCGAGATAGAACCACGAGTCCTCCTCGCGTCCCGTGTCGAGCGTACCCCAGGCGAACGAGTCGTCGTGGTAGCCGAACGGTCGATTCGCGGTGGGCTCGTGGGCCTCGTCGCCCTCGCCCGCCGGGTAACGCAGGAGCACCGGCGTGGTGCGGAACGAGCCGGCGTAGGCGTCGAGCACCTCGCGCTGGACGGCCTTCGAGGCGAACCAGTCGTCGCGGGGATAGTCGTGCCACTCGCCCCACATGCCCAGCAGCCCGGCGGTCACGTAGGCGAGCCGAGGGTCGTTGTCGTACTTCGCGCCGAAGGCCCGGATGAAGGCGACGAGCGCCGCACGCAGTTTCGGATCCTCATAATCGGGCGTCTGGATGCGGGCCGGGGGCTTCTCGGTGGGGATGGTCCAGTCGCGCAGAGTCAGGCCGCCATCGACGAGGAATTGCGGGACGCCGGTCGACTTGCGGGGATACTCCAGATAGATCCGCACCACGGCCTGGGATCCTCGGCCCGCGATCCCGTCCAGCAGGCGTTCCATCGGCTCCCAGGTGAACTCGTCGGGGCCCTTCATGAGCGATCGCAGGGGGAGGTAATCGAACTCCAGGCTGTGGGGGAAATCACGCCCCTGCCCCGCGTACGGGACGAACCCCTTGAGGGGGTTGTCGGGAGGCGAGGGGGCATAGTCGAGGTCCCCGCCCCGGGCCAGGCCCGCTGTCGCCAGGAGGATCAGGGCCGTCACAACCGATCGTCGATCGAGCAATCGCATCGAGGTCTCCTGGGAACTTCGCCGGGACCATGGGCGGTCGCCATCCCGACGACCCTGATGCTAATCGAAGGACACGTGACCATGCCAGCGATCCACGCGACCTCTACGGGGCGGGACGGTTCCTCAGGGGCGGATCCCAGGCCCGCGTCCCGTAATCGTCGGGGCCTCCCTTGAGCGCCTTTCGATAGTCGTACTCGCCCTGTTCGTCGATCAGGTTGGGGCCGATCGAGTGGACGATGAGCTGGCCGTCGCGATAATTCATGAGGTAGGGGCCATCCGCGTAGGGGTCGACCGGCGGCCTGTCGAGGATCGCGGAATCGATCGCCCCGACCGAGTCCGGCCACGCGCCCGTCTTCAGGCGATGACGCTCGGCGGCTAGGAGAATCGCCGTTGCGCCCAGCTCGCACCGACGGAGTGTGTCCGAGCGAGAGTTCAAATGGACGTCCTGCGTAAGGGTTGCTGGAAGCAGCGCGGCGAACTGGCCAAGTAGGGAGAACTTGACCCGACGGATCTCCGCCTCCCAGGCAGCCCAGAGGACAGGCCGCTTGGAGGCCGGACGCTTCACGATCGCTTCAGCCTCGCGCATCCATTCCAGCCCGAACGCCCTCTGGCTGTCGAACATGAGCTTACCCCAGGGGGCGTTCGGGGAGACGGCGTCAAGGGTGTGATCGGTAAGGCCGATCGCGCTGATCGGAAGTTCGGCGTCGCGAATCCTGCGGATAATCTCGTCGAGCATCGCCATCTCAAAGTGGCATGCTCGCTCCAGGAACGGCTGATCCCTCAGATCCAGAACTTCGGACTGGAGCCGCGCAAGCGTGGCCTCGGAAGCCTCTCCCTTGGCCAGGGCGGCGCGAGCGGACTTGAACCCCTCGGCGCCGACCACGGCCCGCACAAGGTCGGATATCAGGAATGGCTCATCGCCCATCGATCGCACCACGCCCAGGATGGCCCGGCAGGAGTTCAGGGCACCGTCGATGTCGCCGTCATGGGCCAGAATCGCGGCGTCGGAGGCCAGCAGCCTGGCGATGGTTCGGGCGTTCTGCGTCTCGGGCAAAGGGGTGTCGATGATCGCGGGGCCGATCCGGAGCTCATGCCGCCCCGTCCGGTAATCGGCCAGGGTTCGGGCGAGCCGGACGGCGTCCTGGGAGATGTCCAGGTCTTCACGCAGAGCGACTGCCTCCAGTTCGTCCATCCGCACGTTGTCCGCCGGGGGTATCTTGGGGGGCTCGGTCGTGTGGATGGGCCAGCCGTTGGGGAGCATGTCCAACACGTCGGCAGCGACGATCGCCGCGTTCTCGTCGTCCGTCACGTCCTCAAGGGCGGCGATCTGGTCGTCGAGCCTCCAGTTCGGGTCGTCGCGATCGGCGTCGGCGATGGCCTGGGCGAGGCGACGGTCCACGCTCCGGCCGGCGTAGATGCCCAGGCCGAAGGCGGTCGCCAGCACCAGCAAGCTCGGCACGCCCACCAGCCATGGCCAGAGGCGACGACGGCGAGGGGACTCGGGCTGAACGGGGTCGTCGCCGGGGGCCGGCTTGCCGGCTCGTCGTGGGAAGAGGCGGATCGGCCGGCTCACGAACCTCATCAGGGGCCCCGACTCGGACTCGCCTCGTGCCCGTCGAATCAAGAAAGCCATCGAGCCGACCACCGCCCCGATCACCGCCCCCCACAGGGCCGCGACGACGGTCCCGCCCACCGCGCCGAAGGCTTGATAATGGACGCCAAACCCACGACGGGCCCCTAATCCAAAAAAGGTCGGGATCAGCAAGACCAGGAAGGCAAGGTAGAAGATCGGCCCGAAGATCAGCAAGGCGTATCGGACACCCCGCTTCGCCCCGCGCCACGAGGCCCCGCGCAGGGTCGGTCTGGGTTCCCCCTGGGTTGGGGGCTTCGGTCCGTCCGTGGCGAAATCCGAGATGTCCATGAGTTCTTGCACCCGTTGAGAGGATTTCGTGCCGACTTCCCCAGCAAAGCTCGGGCCCGGTTTGGGGGCTCCCGCGGATCGGCTCCGTGCGTCACCGTTGCGGCATGAGGTATGCTGCATCTCGCGAGCCCATCGCGTCTTCCTTCCCGCGGGGGAGTCTGCCAGAATGGGTCCCTTCGCTTCCTGACGAGACCACAGACGAGGATTTTACCATGCGCTGGCAAGGCGGGCGTGAGAGCGACAATGTGGAAGACCGCCGCAATTCCCCGTCGTCCGGCGTGATGGTCGGCGGAGGGCTCGGCACGCTGATCATCCTCGTCATCGGCCTGTTTTTGGGAGCCGATCCGGCGGCGCTCATGCGTCAGGTCCAGCAGCAACAGCAGCAGGCCCCCCAGGGCGGAGGCGAGGCGCGGGAGCTCACGCCCGAGGAAGAAGAAGCCGGGCGGTTCATCCGCACCGTGCTGGCCGACACCGAGGACGTGTGGACCGAGGTCTTCCGCGAGATGGGCCGCGAGTACGTGAAGCCCACGCTCGTGATGTTTTCGGGCGTGAGCCAGTCGGGTTGCGGCACCGCGCAGTCGGCCATGGGGCCGTTCTACTGCCCGGCCGACCAGAAGGTGTACATCGACCTGAGCTTCTTCAAGCAGCTCGCGCAGATGTCGGGCGTTCACAGCGAGTTCGCGCAGGCGTACGTGATCGCGCACGAGGTCGGCCACCACGTCCAGAACCTCCTGGGCGCGAC
>JANOBY010000004.1:0-1639 GCA_031411935.1 Planctomycetales bacterium
CACTCGTTGATGCCCGTCGGTCTCCTGAAGGGGATGGACGATCAACAGATCCGCGACCTGCTCTCTTACCTGAGAAGCTCACAGCCCTTGAAAGTCAGCAAGTAATCCCCGCAGCCCCGCGATCATCGTTTGGGCCAGTCCAGATGCCTGTGCAGGAAGTCGAACGTCCCGACCCCGTGGATCGTGTGGGGGCCGGTGAACCATTCGATCTCGCAACGATCGCCGAGATTCAGGCGGGCCTCGTACAGGTGGCGAACCTTGGCGAACTCGTAACCGACCATCTCGTCGGGGGCCACGCCGTCGAAGTGGCCCCGTTCGACCATGAAGGGGCGAGGCGCGATCAGGGCGGCCATCTCCGCGTAGTTGAAGGTGCTTCCCAGGTCGAACTCGAAGATCTCATACTCATTCGTCCACACGTAGCTGTAAGGGCTTCGCGTGGAAGCGTTCTTCCACACCCACTCGTTGAAGTCGGCCGAGCAGATGGAGAGGCAATAATCGGGCACGAGCGGAGGGATGCGCATGGCCGACTTGCCGCCATAGCTCAACCCGTAGAAGGCGATTCGCTTGGGATCGACGAACGAGAGTCCCTTGAGCCAGCCCGTGATCTGGCGATGCTGCGGCACGATGATCGAGAAGAGCGTTTTGCCCAGGGGGTTCGCCTTGCGCTGGAGGGTCCGGAAACGATCCTTGAAGATGTACGGATTCTGGGGCGAGAACGTGATGAACCCGCGTTCGGCGAGGCGGATCGCGAACTGGTTGTAGGAGGGATTATTGACCTTCGGGTCGGCCACATCCTGGGGTCGCCCCTCCAGTCCATGCTGGCAGACCACCACGGGCCGCCGTTCGCCCGGCTTCAGATCTTTCGGCACGATCAGGATGCCGTAAGCGATCACATCGGGGAAGACGTCGAGGACAACCTCATAACCGGTGATCGTGGGCTCCTCGAAGATCTTCCGCGAGCGAGGATCGGGCGTGAGGAGGGGATCGTCGAATCGACCGATCACCTCGGTGGCGAAGACTTCGCGATAGGGTTCGCTCGTTTCTCGGAATCGTTCGGCTGTTGTGGTGTCGAGTTTGTCGAAGAATCGGGATCGGACATCGGCGCTCGCTGCCAGAAGTTGCTGATTGTGACGATCAATCTCGTGCATCCGCCGTCGATGCAAATCCGTCCGATCGATGCCGGGCCCATTTCGCTCAGGAGCCGGGCCGTTGTCCACCAGCTTTGAGCCTTCCGCCAGCCCGCGGAGGAAGGATGCCAGCGCGGTCTCACTTCCATAGGGGCCTGATCCGTCACCGTCTTCCACCAGGGTCAGCGAGCTCTCGTCCTTGAGCCTCTTCGTCAGGGACCGCTCCCGCTCCACTTCGCTGCGGACGGCGACAATTTCGGGAGTCATCAACTTCCCCGAACCTCCGCCAAGTCCGGGCGGGACCTCGATCGTGGGTCCCCTCGCCGCCTCCACAATCAGCGGTCGAGGGGCGATCAGGCACGCAACCTCCGCGTCTCCGAATCGTTCGAGTAGCCCGAACACGTTGCGGTCGATCGGTTCCTCCCAGATCCGGCTCCGGTCGCCGAAGTAGCCGCTCACCCCCACGGCATCAATGCGAGGATCGATCGCGCCAGCATAGAGCGCGATAAGTC
>JANOBY010000005.1:0-1525 GCA_031411935.1 Planctomycetales bacterium
GGTGGGTGTAGTTCCAGGTGAGTGTCTTGCCGTCGGAGGACAACTCGCCGGTGCCGTTCATGATCCCGGTGCTGTGGTTGTCGATCCAGTTGGCGACGAACTTCTGCGAGACGTTGTCGAAGCCGCAGGTGCCCGAGCCGGTGTACGGGCCCATTCCGGGCATGTCGCCGGCCATCTCCACTTTCGTGTAGCGGCCGTCCATGATGGTTGTGACGGTGGAGGTAATCTCGCAGTGGAGGGGGTCGGCGCCGGGGTACATCCACATCGTGGCCTTGGCGTGCCAGACGCCGGCCCCGGCGGCGAGGCGCTCGTGCATCTTTCCCGGCGTGCCCGCGATCATGCAGGCCCGCATGTCGGCCTCGGTCCAGCCGGGGGGCAGCTTCATTTCCGGCTGGCCGGCGGCGGGCTTGTTCTCCTTCAACGGTTCGGCAATCGCGATCGACGCGACCACGACCAGGCCGGCGACGGCGAGCAACGAGGACGCGAACAGTTTCGTGCGATTCATAATGGACCTTTCGAGAAAGTCGGTCCGGCCGCCGCGCGCCGGCGGATGGGACGGGGATGTTTGTGAACGACGCGCGCACGTTCCTGAAGCCGTTTGTGCGGGGCCGCTACGCGCGGTAACGGGCGGCCTCGCAACACGACCGCGTGACGGACGCATCGTATTTGTCATGGTGGCGGACCCAACCCCCCAGGCCCGCCTCGGGCGACTGCGGCCAGCCTTCGGGCGAATCCTCCCAGTTTTCCTGCCGGCCGAAAGGAGTGAGGTCGAGCAGGTGGTAGGTGACGAGCATGGCTTCCAGCCCGCGGCCGTACGACGAATAAGTGTGGAACACCTCGTCCCCCACGCGCAGGAACACGCTCAGCCCCGGCTGTTCGCCGGCGACGTGATACGCGTGCCCCTTGCTCTCCAGCGTGGCCCTGTCCGCGTAGTTGTACTCGACCGGCGCGACCGCTCCGTCCGTCGTGACGTGATAGTCGTAGTTGAAATCGCTGCCGAACGACGAATACCACGGCACGTCCCACCCCATGCGGGCCTTGAACGGCTTGATCTTGGCCTGCGGGGCGCGGGACACCAGGACCAAAGACGTGTCGCGGGCGCGCAGGTGGGAAAGGTGCGGGAGGTTGTCGGCGACGTACGAGCACCCCGGGCAGCCCTCCTCGAACGGCGCGCCGGACTTCCCCGGCGGCGGGTCGTTCGGGTCGAACATGAAGTGATACACCACGAGCTGCCGGCGTCCGTCGAACAGGTCCATGAGGCGGGCATTTCCGCCGGGGCCGTCGAAGACGTAGTCCTTGTCGACGCGGACCAGCGGGAGCCTCCGTCGCTCGGCGCTCAGTGCGTCCCGGAGGCGCGTGAGTTCTTCCAGGAGGAATTCATAGGACAACCCGTGGAAGCCATAGCGGCGAACGCCGGCCGTCGCGTAGCGTCGGGGAATCGGCAGCAGACTCGCGACCCGCGGGAGGGTGCGGTGAAAGGCTGTGTCGAAGCACGCGACCTGAGGCAGTGCAGGGTGGCGATGGC
>JANOBY010000006.1:0-29442 GCA_031411935.1 Planctomycetales bacterium
TTCTTCGCGGACGGCGCGCAGGTGAGGTCCGATCTCGTTCTCCGAGAGCACTTCAATGCGCGAGCATGTCACGCCGTTCTGATAGAAGAGCAACTCGGGCGACGCGTTCAGCCGCCCGCCGGTCAGCAAGATCGAGAACGCCACGCCTCGCGGGCCGACGGCGGGCACCACCGACTCGACGGTCGGCGACGAGCCCAGGGCCGTCGGCGAGGCGTACGCGAGCCAAAATGCGGCGATGAGCAGAATCCCGGCGCGGAGCATGGGCGCAATCCTCTGGGGTGGTACACCGAGTCGGGGATCGAGCGGAGAGGCCCGGGGCCGCGAAGACCCCGGGCTCGTGAAGGCGGTGGGTCGGCGAGGGGAGCGTCAGGCGAGCAGGCCCTTCACGACCTTGCCGTTCATGACGATGGACTGGGGGCGGTTGCCGGGTGACATGAGGTCCTTGCGGGCGTCGATCCCGAGCAGGTGGTAGACCGTGTGGGCGTAGTCCTCCACGCCCAGAGGGGAGCTCGCGGGCTCGGCGGCGAGCGCGTCGGACGCCCCGTACACCTGACCCCGCTTGATGCCTCCGCCCGCCATCACGATGCTGAACACGCGTGGCCAGTGGTCGCGACCGCCGCCGGCGTTCACCTTTGGCGTGCGGCCGAACTCGCTGTTGACCACCACGAGCGTGGAGTCGAGGAGCCCCCGGCGGTCGAGGTCGGTGATCAGGCCGGCAAACCCGCGGTCGAGGTCGGGCATCTGCGCCTCGATGCCGCGGTAGTGGTACGCATGCGTGTCCCACGCTCCGAAGGTCACGCTCACGAACCGCGACCCAGCCTCGATCAGGCGGCGGGCCATGAGGAACCGCGCCCCGGCCTGGCGATACACGCCCAGGCCTTCGCCAATGATCCCATACAGGGTCTTCACCTCGTCGGACTCGCCCTTGAGGCTGAACGCGTCGCGGGCCGTCTGCGAGCTGAGCAGGCCGTAAGCTCGCTCGTAGAAGCTGTCCATCGTGGCGATCGAATCGTCGCTCTCCTGCTTGCGGAAGTGGTCGTCGACGAGGTCCTTCCACTCGCGACGCTGGCCGAAACGGGCGTCGTCCACGCCCTTCGGGCTGCTCAGGTCGCGGACCGAGAAGTTCGGGCGGGACGGGTCGGCACCGAGGGCGAACGGCCCGCACGCGTTGGACAGATAGCCGCTGCCCAGGAACTGGCTGCCCTGGTTGGGCACGCACACGTAAGGCGGCATGTCCTTGCGGGGGCCGAGCTCCTGGGCTGTCACGCTGCCGAGGCTCGGGTACACGAGCGCGGGGCTCGGGCGATAGCCGGTGAACATGCTGTGCTCGCCGCGGCTGTGGTCGACCTCGGTGTGGGTCATGCTGCGGACCACGGTGAGCTTGTCGGCGATCTGCGCGGTCTTCTCCATGTGGCTGCTGAAGCGTACGCCGGGCAGCTTCGTCTCGATCGCGTCGAGGATCCCGCGATACTCGGACGGGGCGTCCGGCTTCGGGTCGAAGCTGTCCATGTGGGCGAATCCGCCCTGGAGATAAATATGAATGACCGACGTGGCCTTGGGCTCGACGGCGCGTCCCCCATCCGCCGCCTTGGCCGCGGCCTCAAGCTTCAGGTACGAGCCCAGAGAAAGACCGAGGCCGCCGAGCCATCCGGCCCGGAGGATGTCGCGGCGAGAGGGGCGCTGGAAGTGCGAAGGGTCGGCCGCCCAGGTGCCGGGCGAGGGTCGAGTGCTCATCGTGCGCGATTCCTCGATGGTCTTCGTGGATTGGGGGGAAAGCAACGGAACGAGTTAGCGGGCCGCGGTGCGGGCGGGGGGTGGGGTGTACTCGACCATCAGATGCGGGCGTTGCTTGAGGTCGTCGAACTCGCTCGTGTAGAAGTCCCAGCCGTTACCGCCGGAGTTGATGAAGACCCATCCGTGGTTCGGCTCGCCGTTGACCCAGGCCTGGACCGAGTCGGTCACGTCGAACGGGATCGACGACGAGTTGGCGGCGATCTTGCCGAAAGTGAATCCTTCGCGGTGTCGCGAGGCCTCGAACCCGTCGGCCGTGACCCCGCCCACGAGCGTGGTCCAGGTCGCCTGCCGGGCCCATTTCACCAGCATCCGATGAACGTGTACGGTGTCGCCCTGGTCGAAGGCGCTCACGATCAGGGTGGCCGACTTCACGGTCGACCCGGGCGGGATCTGGCCTGCCTCGGTGCCGATGATCTTCTCGAACCGCAGGAGGACCTGGCTCTCCCCGCCGTCGTTGTTCGCGTCGGCGGTCGCGTTCGGGTTCGAGTCCAGGATCGTTGTTGGGGCGAGGGCCCAGAGTTCCAGGTCCACGGTCGAATCGTATCTGTTCTCGCCCGTCCGGAAGGACGCACGACTCACCGGGGGCGCCTGGTCTTCAGCATGAGCTACTGTTGCCAAGCCGACGAGCAAAAGTCCGCCGATTTGTAGACGCTCGATAATCTTCATCGGGTCCCCTGAAGCCTTGAGCGATGGGTCGCGTGATTCACCCTCTGGCGGCGACTTTTACAGACCGGGCGTGACCAGAGGATAGACGTGACTCTATCCATGTCAAATGAAGATTGCGGCCCCAAAACGGATTCAAACGATCTTCTTTGTAGCTACACGGAATCGCCCTTCCCCCTTCACGGCGGGAGCCCTTTCACGGTCGGTGTCGTCGCGTAGGTCGACTTCACCATGCCGCTTTCGGTCCTCGCTGCACCTCCAGGAAAACGGCCTATATTAAGGACAGTGCACCCAGGGCTTTGAAGGTGGAGCGATGGGTCTGGTAAAGTATCGCCACAACAGGAGATAGCAGCATTCCAGGGAGGTGGCACTGTGGTCCTCGACGACATCTTCCAGCGATTCGCCCGGCAGAGCCCCGTCACCGTCTTGGCCCGTGCCGCCCTGGAGCATGCCCTCTCCCCCCAGGCGATCGACGCCCTCTTCGAGCGGACCGCACGGCGGCAATACACCGCACCCTGCTGTTCTCCTCGGTCGTGGACCTGATGGGCTCGGTCGTCGCCAGGATCCAGCCCGCCGTCAACGCCGCCTACCGGGCCAGGGCCCAGGCCCTCGGCGTCTCGCTCCGGGCCTTCTACGACAAGCTCGAACGGCTGGAACCCGGCCTGTCCGCCGAGTTGGTCCGCCACACCGCCCGCACCCTCGATCCGGTCGTCACGGCCATGGGCGGCGGGCGGGCGGCCTGGCTGCCGGGGTATCGGGTCAAGATCCTCGACGGCAATCACCTGGCCGGCACCGAGCACCGGCTCAAGGAGCTTCGCACCATCGGGGCGGGCGCACTGCCGGGCAAGGCGCTGGTCGTGCTCGACCCGCGGGCGATGCTGGTCTGCGACGTGTTCCCCTGCGAGGACGGCCACGCCCAGGAGCGATCGCTCCTGGGTTCGGTGCTGGAGACGATACGGGCCGGTGAGGTGTGGATCGCCGACCGCGACTTCTGCACGACCGACTTCCTCTTCGGCCTCGCCCGGCGAGATGGCGGCTTCGTGATCCGCCAGCACGGGGCCACCCTCCACATCGAGGGGATGGGCGAGCGGCGGCCCTGCGGGCGGTCCGAGACCGGGGAAGTGTTCGAGCAAGAACTGCGGCTCGGCGATGGCGACGGTGGGTCGATGGTGGTGCGTCGGATGACGATCGAGTTGGACACGCCGACCCGTGACGGCGAGACCGAGGTCCACGTCCTGACGAACCTCCCCGCCGAGATCGCCGATGCCCTTGCGGTTGCGGGCCTGTACCGCCGCCGCTGGACGGTGGAGGCCGCCTTCGGCGAGTTGGCGACGTGCCTCAACGGCGAGATCGACACGCTGGGCTATCCCAGGGCGGCGCTGTTTGCCTTCTGCGTGGCCCTGGTGTCGTACAACGTGATGAGCGTGGTGAAGGCGGCCCTGCGTTCGGCCCATGGCGAGGAGGCCGCCGAGGGGCTGTCGTTCTCCTACCTGGCCGACGAGGTGGCCGGGACACACCGGGGGATGATGGTCGCCATCCCGGAGGACGAGTGGGCGGTGTTCCACGGGCTGACGGCGGCGGCGTTCGGCGGGATCCTGCTGGACCTGGCCGCCGGGGTCCGGCTGTCGACCTATCGCAAGCAGGTCCGTGGCCCGAAGCATGCGCAGCCGAAGCGGGTGAGCGGGGCCAAGTTCAAGCACGTCTCCACTGCGAAGCTACTGGAGAAGAGGAAAGGGAGTACATAACTCCGCTTTCAAAGCCCTGGGCGCGATCCCTAACGGCAAACAACGCTCGAACCGCCAGCCATTTTCGTTGGCAGGACTACCCCTGATGGGGCCACGGTGGCGCAGGCGGGGGCGACCGGACTGGTCAAAAAAATTGTTAGCCGTTTAGCGAAAACCATTTTGCGGGGTCTGCAGTATCTCCTCAAGGCAGAGTCTGACCTCCGGGAGTTGCCCATGAAGACGCGCCCTGAGAAGCGAAGAGATCCCGACAAGGATCGCTTCTGGCGACGCACGATCACCGACCAAGCTCGCTCTGGGTTACTCGTCCGCGCGTTCTGCGAACGGGAGGGACGGGAGCCCTGGAACTTCCACTGGTGGCGTCAAGCCCTGGCTCGCTGCGATTGGGAGGTCTCACCGGCCCGGACGGTCAGTGAAACCATTCGTCGATTTGAACCAAAGGTCACCGTTCGCGGCGAGGAATACGTGATAGTTGACATCGGCCCGCGGATGTTCTCACCGCCCTAGCTCTACCGGACCCAGGGTTTTTTTCGAAGCCCACTTGATCGCCCCCGAAATCGGCGGAAAGCGGCTCTCGAAAGCCGCTCAGGTTTGGATGTGCGGCAACTCAGTCTGCCCGCCGATTGCGGCGACAGTTGCGAGGGCTCAGATCGATGGTTCGCCGCAGGGGATTGCCGCGTGACCGGAGCCTGATTCGAGCATTGGCCCTTCAGCCACAAGAAGCGAGCCCCGCGTCACAAGAGCTTGTCGAGGGTCATCGGCAACTCTCTGATCCGCCTGCCGGTGGCGTGGAAGACGGCGTTTGCGATGGCTGCGGCCACGCCCACGACGCCGATTTCACCCAGGCCCTTCGCGCCAAGGGGGTTGACCAAATCGTCACGCTCATCGACGAAGATCACCTCGACTTCATCGACGTCGGCGTTGACCGGCACGTGGTAGTCCGCGAGGTTGTGCGTGATGAATCGGCCGAATCTGTGGTCGAGGACGCTCTCCTCGTGCAACGCCGAACTGATCCCCCAGACGATGCCGCCCATGACCTGGCTCCGGGCGGTCTTGGGGTTGATGACCCGGCCTCCGGCGATCGCCGTGACGACCCGCGTGACGCGCACCGTGCCGAAGTCTTCGTCGACCTCCACCTCGGCGAAGATCGCCGAATGCGTATGCCGCGAGTAGCCGTCGCTCTCGGGCCTGGCGGACGCCTCCTCCTCAATGACATCGACCCCGCCGGCCCGCATCGCCTCGGCCATGGAGACCGAGCGCGAGGGGTCTTCCCGCAGTCGGATCTGCCCGTCCGCGAACTCCACCTGGTCGAACGACGCCCCGGCGAGCGGCGAGCCCTCGACCTTCCGCGAGAGCCCGAGGAGGGTCTTCCCGACCGCTTCGCACGCAGCCTTGATCGCGGATCCGACGGAGGCGACCGTCCATGAGCCCCCCACGACGGGCGACAGGGGCAGCGACGAGTCGCCGAGCTTGAACGTCACATCCCGCAGGGGGAGCCCGAGCATCTTGGCGGCGATCTGGGACATCACGGTGTAGGTGCCGGTGCCGATGTCCGCGGTCGCGCTGGAGACCGTGAGCTTGCCGTCGACCGTCAGCCTCGCCGACGCCGAAGCCTTCTGCTGAAGCGCCTCCCAGGCCCCGCCCGCCATGCCCCAGCCGATCAACGTCGAGCCACGGCGCATCGAGCGCGAGGTCGGGTCGCGTTTCTGCCAGCCGAACCGCTCGGACGCCTGGCGGTAGCACTCCTTGAGCTCCTTGCTCGTGAACGGCTTTCCGTCGTTCTGGTCCTCCTCGGCGTAGTTCTTCAGACGCAGCTCGACGGGGTCGGTCCCGAGGGCAACCGCGAGCTCGTCCATCGCGGATTCGATGGCGAAGACGCCCCACACCGCCCCGGGGGCTCGCATGTCGCACGGGGTGGGCAGGTCGAGCTGGACGACCTTGTGCTCGAACCGGGCATTGTCGCACCGGTAGAGCAGGCCCGACCAGTTGACCACTTCCTCGCTGTAGTCCTCGTACCGAGAGGTCTCGGAGGTAGCCTCCTGGATGACCGCCTGCAACGTCCCGTCGGGGGACGCTCCGAGGGCCACGCGCTGCCGGGTCGTCGGGCGGTGCCCGAAGCTGAACATCTGCTGGCGGGTCAGCACCACCCGGACGGACCGCTTCAACATGCGTGCGGCCAGCGCCGCCAGGAAGACCTGGTACTGGGGCCGAAGGCCGGAGCCGAAGGCACCCCCCACGTACGCGGTGACGACGCGGATCTCGTCGGGCTTGAAGCCGATGGCGTTGCAGAGGTAGTCGCGGACGTTCTGCACGCCCTGGGTCTTGTCGTAAATGGTGAAGGTCCCGTCCTCATCCCGCACCACCGTCGTGGCGAACGTCTCCATCGGGTTGTGGTGCTCAACGGGCACCATATACTCGGCGTCGACCTGAACCGGGGCCCTGGAGAAGGCCCTGTCGGCGTGGCCGCGAGGCTTGGGCGGCGGCTTGATGCCCTCCCGCTCCTTCGGCTTGTAGGCGGCCTCCAGATTCGACTCCAGATCTGTAACATGGGCGCGGCTCTCGTATTCAATCCGCACGAGCGTCGAGGCGAATCGAGCCAGCTCCAGCGAATCGGCGACGACCAGGGCCACCGGCTGGGCGCTGAAATGGACCTCCGCGTCGTAGAGCGGGCGGAACGGGGAGCCGGGCGGCGCGATCTGGTCGCGGTAGCTGGAGTCGAACCACGCGAGGCTCGGCCTGTTCTCGTGGGAGATGACCTGGATCACACCGGGCAGTTTTAACGCCTCGCTCGCGTCGATGGACGTGATCTTTCCCCGGGCGATGGGGCTTGAGACCACCCAGCCGTAAGCAAGGCCCGGGGTCGCGTACTCGGCGGCGTATTTCGCCTCTCCGGTCACCTTGGCGCGGCCGTCGACGCGGCTGATCGGCTTCCCGATGTGGGCGGTGCTCATCGTGCGGACTCCTGGGCGGCCTCGGAGAGGGCGCGAACGACCGTGCGTCGCGCCAGCTCGATCTTGAAGGCGTTGTGCTCGAACCCGCGCGCGTCGCGGAGGATGGCCTGGGCCGCATTCGCGAAATTGTCCCTCGTCGGCTCCGAGCCCCGGAGAACGGCCTCGGCGCCGGGATCGCGCCAGGGCTTTTGGGCCACGCCCCCCAGGGCGATGCGGGCCTCGGCAATCTTGCCGCCCTCCATCCGGAGCGCGGCGGCGACCGAGACGAGGGCGAAGGCGTACGAGGTGCGGTCGCGGATCTTTAAGTAGGCGAAATGCTCCGGAAAGCCCTCGGCGGGCAGGATCACGGCGGTGATGAGCTCGCCGGCACCTAGCGCCGTGTCGATGTGGGGGCTGTCGCCGGGAAGGCGGTGGAACTCGGCGATCGGGATGGATCGCTCGCCTCCGGGTCCCGTCACGCTCACGATCGCCTCCAGTGCCGCCAGGGCGACGCACATGTCGGACGGATGGGTGGCGATGCAGGATTCGCTGTGCCCGAGGATCGCGTGATAGCGGTTGAACCCCTCGATGGCCGAACATCCGCTTCCCGGCTCGCGTTTGTTGCAAGGGGTGGCACTGTCGTAAAAGTACGGACAGCGCGTCCTCTGCATGATGTTGCCGCCGGTCGTCGCCATGTTGCGGAGCTGTGCCGACGCTCCCGCGAGGATGGCCCTGGACAGCAGCGGATGGGATCGCTCGACCTCTTCGTTGTAGGCGACGTCCGTGTTCGTCACGAGCGCCCCGATCTCGAGCCCACCGTCGGGGCCACGCCGGATTTCCCTCAGGGCGAGGCGGTTGATGTCGATCAGCCTCGCCGGCCGCTCGACGTTCCCCTTCATGAGGTCGAGCAGGTTGGTGCCGCCGGCGATGAACTTTGCGCCGCCCGCCGAAGCGATGTCGCGCACGGCGGTCGCCACGTCGTCGGCACGGCTGTAGGTGAAGGGGTTCATACCACTCCCTCCGCCGCCATCGACTGTTGGATCGCGGCGACGATGTTCGGGTAGGCCCCGCAACGGCAGATGTTGCCGCTCATGAGTTCGCGGATCTCGTCGGACGTCTTCGCCCGCCCTTCCCGGATGAGGCCCGCCGCCGAGCAGATCTGGCCCGGCGTGCAATAGCCGCACTGGAAGGCGTCGTGCTCGATGAACGCCTCCTGCAGGGCATGAAGGGCATCTCCCTCGGCGAGCCCTTCGATCGTCGTGACCTCCGAGCCATCCCGCATGACGGCCAGGGTCAGGCAGGAATTGATCCGCCGGCCGTCGACCAGCACCGTGCAGGCGCCGCACTGGCCGTGGTCGCAGCCCTTCTTCGTCCCCGTAAGGCCAAGATGTTCACGAAGGGCATCGAGCAGGGTCGTCCAGGGGGCGACACTCATCTGCCGGCGAACGCGGTTAACCGTCAGGGCTATCGAGGTCTCGGCGGGCAAGGACGTCGCCGTGCCCGGCGCAAGGTCATTCATCGTCCCGGTCCTTCTTCATGGGTTACGCCTAGGTGGGAGTGTGGAAGGCTGCGGCCTGGGCCTTGTCAGGCAGGCCCTACCGGCTGGCCCAGGATGACGCCGAACTTGCCGTGAAGGACGTCGAGCCGGTGAAGCTGCGCCGGGTAGGCCAGGATCTCATGGAGAAGCTCGGACCGGGTGAAGAAGTTCTGGCCGCCCAGGCCGTTGTCGTGGTCGTGCCGGCCCTGGGAGTCCGGGAACGCCTCGAAGATGCCGAACGTCGTCTTCGAGTAGCGCAGGGCGAACCAGGGCCCGGTCCCGGGCTCCTTGTCGATCCCGTCGTGGATGTCCTGCAGGAAGGCCATGAGCTGCTCCTCCATGCCCGGCTTGGCCTCCATGTGGATGGAGTAGGCCTTCGGTCCGGGCGTGTCGTCGAGGCCGATGACGACGAATCCCGGGTGGGACGGGTCGGCCTGCGACCAGTCCGGATTGGGGTTCGGAAATGGGGCCAAGGTCATTCCATCGCCAGGATAGCTGTCGCTCATGGTGTTCCTCTCCAAGGCTGGGCGGCCCGCCGGGTCTGATGTGAAAGTTCGACCGGATTCAGTTAACGGGGGTCTCCGGCTTCATCTCGGAGGACTTCTGGAGGCAGGCCCGTCTGGTGCCGAGGCCGTCCGTGACTTTCTTGTTCCAATCGGCCTCGATGATGTCCATGATTACCGCGCAGGTATGGGCGGCGTCCAACAGCAGAAAACGATTGTCGGATCGCGCCAGGCAATCCAGGAGTTCGTCCCTTGGAGCAACGCTAGATACGTTACTTTCTCGCCGTCACCGAGGCCAGGCACTTCACCAAGGCGGCCCAAACCCTTGGTATCTCGCAATCCACCCTCTCGGCCCAAATCAAGGAGCTGGAACGCGACCTCGGGACTCTCCTCTTCGATCGAACCGGGCGGGCGGTCCGACTTTCCGAGGCGGGCGAAGCATTCCTGGAGCACGCCGCCCTGGCGATCCGCAGCGCCGAGGCCGGCCGCGACGCGGTCAGGGCGGTGCTCGCCGCCGACATCGGACATCTGCGAACCGGGGTCTCGCACGCCTTCACCTCGAGCCTGGTGCCCGAGATCGTCGCCAATTTCACTCGCCGACATCCCGGCATCAGCCTCCTGATCATCAACACGAGCGGTCCCGCCATCCGCAACGGGGTCGCATCGGGCCGCTTCGACCTCGGCCTCTCTTACGCGGAGACGGGTGCCAGGGAGGTCGATCTGGAGACATTGCTGGACGACGAACTCGTGATCGTCTGCCCGTCGGGCCATGCGTTCGCAGGCAGGGGACCGATTCGCTTTGACGACCTCCAGGGCGAGTCGTTGATCCTCCCCGATATCGACTGCACGAGTCGCCGCCGGCTCGATCAGGTCCTCGATGAGCGAGAGGTCAATCCGAGGATCATGCTCGAGATCAACGACATGCACACCATTCTGGAAACCGTCCGTCGAGGACCTTATGCCTCGATCATGGGGCGTCGGACCGTCATCGCCACCGAAGGGATCGAGATGATTCCGCTCATCGAGCCGAGTGTCACCATGCCAATCGCGATGGTATGGCCGAGCGGCAACTCGCGAACATCCGCCATGGTGGGATTCCGAACATTCATGCTCCAGATCGACCAACTGAGATCTCATCCCGGAGGTAGGCCCGGCTGACGGGGTTTTGCTCCATATCGTGGCGGGATCAGGCGTGGGGACCCTTTGGCCGACCGGTGTCCTATCTCATCCACGATCGGTTCAGGATCCCGGCGCGCGTCGGTTGGGCAAGCCGACGACGACGCCGAACGGAGCGGGGCGTCGACATTCGCGACGGGAATGGTCAAGAACCTGGTCGGCGGGGCTCGGGAGCGGACGAGACGGACGGCATCCGGCCTCTCGTGCGGACCCGCCTGAAGGTCTGGCCTTTCGCGGCGTCTATCCCTTACTCTTAGGGGCAGACTCGATAACGGAGCATCCGATGAACCGATTGCTGGCCGCGATCCCGTTTGTAATCTCCATCTTCGTCGCCGATCAAACCTCCGCCGGCCCGGTCAAAGACGACCCCGCCCGGATCACGCCCGAGATGAAGGCCAAGACGGAAACGATCGCCCGGGCGCTCGAGGATCTCACCCCCGAAGGCTTTACGAAGAAGGGCCTTGTCGAACGCTACACCGAAGCGAACCTGTTCGAGAAGATCGACGGTCGTTCCGAGCTGTTTCACTCCTACGACGTGACCGGCATGACCTTCGTCACCTTCTCCAAGGCGGACGACCAGTCCAAATTCATCGACGTCTTCCTCTACGACATGACCACCCCCCTCGGCGCCTTCGGCGTGTATTCGGTCGAGCGATCGTCCGGCAGCGAGGCCATCGCAACCGGCGACGGCGGCCACCGCGCCGGGGCCGATTTGTTCTTTCGGAAGGGCCAGTACTACGCGTCGATCCTGACATCGGGACCCGACCAGGAGGCCCAGAAAGCGGCATCGGCCCTGGCCGATACGCTGGCGAATCGCCTCAAAGGCAAAGCGGCGGACCTATGGGGTCTCGCCGTGCTTCCGGCGAAGAATCGGATCGACGATACGGTCCAATACCTCATGGTCGATGCCCTGGGGCTCGACTTCCTGACCAACGCGTTCAAGGCCCAGTACCGCGACGGCGAGGCCGAGTTCACCGCCTTCGTCGCGCGTTCCAAGTCGGCCGCTACCGCCTCGGTAGTCCTGGCCAAATATAAGGCCCACCTCCAGGAATTCGGCGACATGGGCGAACCGGCCCAAATCGAGGGGGCGTCGGTCATGTTCGCCGACCTGGGCGGCGGCGACTTCGACGGTGTCTGCCAGGTCGGCGAAGTCATCGTGGGCGTCACGGCGGTCAAGGGCCGCGACGCGGCCGTCAAGGCCATGACCTTCCTGCTCAAGGAACTGAGGGTCCCGAAATGACCTGGCGCGGCGGCTGGTGATGGGCCAAGGCGTTGGTCACCCCCTGCGGATCGGGGCCAACCACCATCTCCTCCGGCGGCATCGATGAACCATTCGCCTCTATTCAGGGCATCTCGGCCCGGCGAATGGCGCGCCCAGCGCCGCCCGACGAGGCCTTGAGGGAATGCGGCGGAAACAACGCTCGGCGTTGATCAAGCCCTGGCGAAGAGCTCCGCCGAGCGCTGAACGGCTGCGAGGTTCTCTTTAAAGTGGGCAAAGTTCTGCATGTCGGAGTTGACGACGTCGACGCCGTGGGCGAGGACGAACGCGTAGGACCGTTGCCAGGGCGAGAGCCCGGATTGCAGGAGCTTGTCGCTGTAGTGAGCATCGAAGGCCTTCTGCACCCCCTTATCGGCGGGGGACGACAAGTAGCGGGCCGCCTTCATACCGACGAGACCGATGCCGGCATCCCGGGCGCGCTGCAGAGTGGGCTGAAGCTCGACCATCGCCGGCGTGCCGGGGAGGAGACTCTTCGAATCCCAGTCGTACCACCCGGCGGGGGTGATGGCGATCATGGCGAGGTCGTACCACCCCGTCGCGATCATGGCCTCGAGCACTTGCTGAGCCCGCTTGTGGGTACTTACGCCCCAATGGCCCACTTTCCCGGCCTTTTTCGCTTTGAGGAAGGCCTCATGCAGTTGCTCGCAACGGACGACCTCCGGCTCGCCGACGCCCATGAGGTAATAGGCGTCCACGTAGTCGGTCCCCAGATCGGCGAGGCTCGCGTCGAGCAACCCCGTCCAGTAATCGGCCAGGAACTTGCCTTGCTGGACGGTCAACGGCTTGCCCGCTTCGTAGCCGTCCACGGGGCGCAACGGTGCCTTGGAGGTGACCCAAATCTTGCCGCGGTGCGCCGCGAGGAAGGGGGCGAAAGCTCGCTCGCTCCCCTTGTAATAGGCGTTGGAGCCGAGATCATAGAAGTTCACTCCCGCGTCGAACGCCGCGTTGAGCAACCGCACGGCCTTCCCGCCCATCAACGCTGCGCCTCCGCCGAAGACAAGGCGGCTGCACATGAAGTTCGTCCGTCCGAGCTTGCTATAGGGCATGCCACTCAGCTCGTGGCGGTGGATCAGGCCGTCGGCCGGAGCATCCTGGGCCCGAGCCGACGGCGCGACGGCCGCCGTGGCCGTGGCGGTGGCCGTGGCGGCAGCGGTGGTCTTGATGAATGCCCGGCGGTTCATCTCATACGGCGTAGTCATACTGCTACCCTTGAAGCTGGACGATCCCCGCCTTGTGTCCGCGTCTTACCACGCTAGCTGGACGGGCGCGTCGAGTCAATCTTCGCCGTCTACCGCCAGAGGCTTGGTGGTCAAGGCGTGGGCCCGAGGGAAGAGCCGCTCCCAGTTCGGGTTCACGGCGGGGCTCGCCCTCCGGCCCTGGCTCCCTTATGGCCCAAGACGCCCCCGAGACAGCCGACACGTTCACGGGGATGGGCTTCGTGCTCGACACGCTAATCTCTCCGGCGCGTGGCCATCGCGATTGTCCCTGAGCCCCGGCAATGGCACTCCTGGGCATCGGGCCCTCAGCCTGATCGGCTGCGTGCGCAGTCGAAGTGGGCGGAAACCTGGGTAGCGAATCGGCATGGCGACCGGCTGCGAAATTTCTAGCGGAAGGCGCGCCGCTGGACTGGTGAACTCAGTTCCTTCTCACCGGGCCTCGGCCTCGCCTGCCGGTGGTGAGCCGCATTCGCACTTTGGACCGGTAAATCGGTGCGGCTTCGATCGACGACACCGAAGCCAGAGGGCTCAGACTGAAGCGATGGACTCCCGTCCGATCCCTGCTCTCGACAGCGAGTTGTCGGGGTCGCCGCCGCGATTGGTCTTCACCCCGCGGCGGGCCGCCGCCAAGCCGCCGGTTGGTGCGGGCCAGTCGCCCACGGCAAGGCCCGCTGGCCGGGCGGATCACTCGAGCGAGAGAGGGCCCGTGACATCATCACCGGCGCAGACTCCGGCCCCTGCGATGCCCACTTCCGGTGGAGTTCGCAACATGCTCAAATTTGTGTCGCACTCGCAGGAGTTGGGCCCGTGAGCGAGGGTACGTCTCAGGCATCTCCGCAACGGGCGAGTGATCGGAGCAGGTCATGACCCACTCGTCGGTTCGTAGAGCCACTTCCGTCGCGCAGAAGGTCGCGGCCGCTCTCTCCTGCCTGGCTTTCGTCGTCGCTGCCGGCCTGGCGGCCTCGGGGCAAACCGAGAGTCAGCAAGGCCAGCCCAGGGCGAAGGCCGGAGGACCGGGTCGGGCTGTGGCCAAGGCGACGACCCAGGGGTCCCCGGCGGGCGACCTCCGCGGCGAGTACGACTGGCATCGCGCGAACAACGACCTGCTCTCTTATCATCTCGACATCCGCGTCGACCCCGAGAAGCAGTCGTTCGGCGGCAAGAACACGATCAAGTTCCGCATGCTCAAGAACGACTGCCGGATCCACCTGGACCTCGACCGTCGCCTCGCGATCGACAAGATCCTCCTGGGCGACACCCCGCTGAAGTACGAGCGCGACGACCGCTCGGTCTTCGTCGAATTCCCCGAGATCCTCAAGGCGGGGGAGGTCTACTCGATCGACTTCCACTACTCCGGCGCGGGCACGTCGGGCGGCCCATGGGATGGGATCACCTTCACCAAGGACCCGCAGGGCCGGCCCTGGGTCACGACCTCGTGCGAGGGCCCGGGCGCCAGCACCTGGTGGCCGAACAAGGACCAGTGGCGCGACGAGGTCGAATCGATGGACCTCTCGGTCACGATCCCCAGCGACCTCGTCGACGTCTCCAACGGCCGCCTTGTCGCCAGGACCGACCTGGGCGACGGCTGGACGCGTTACGACTGGCACGTCAGCTACCCCATCAACAATTATTGCGTTTCGATCAACGTGGGGACGTATGAGCACTTCGACGACAAGCTCGGCGACCTCACGCTCGACTTCTATTGCCTGCCGGAAAACCTGGAGAAGGCCAAGGCCCAGTTCGCCCAGGCCCAGGAGATGATGGAGGCCTTCCAGCATTACTTCGGCGAGTATCCGTTCAAGCGGGACGGCTACAAGCTGATCGAGGTCCCCTACTCGGGCATGGAGCACCAGAGCGCCGTGACCTACGGCAACCGCTTCAAGAACGGCTACCTCGAGCGAGACTGGACGGGCGTGGGGATCAGCCCGAAGTTCGACTTCATCATCATCCACGAGAGCGGCCACGAGTGGTTCGGCAACAGCGTGAGCGCGGCCGACCGCTCGGACATGTGGATCCACGAGGGCTGGACGACCTACCTCGAGGGACTGTACGTCGAGTACCACCACGGCAAGGCCGACGCCCTGAAGTACCTCAACGGGTACAGGAAGATGGTCCGCAACCGCCGGCCGATCGTCGGCGTGCGCGGCACCGCCGCGACCCACGACAACGACCAGTATTTCAAGGGCGCGTTGTTCCTGAACACCCTGCGCAGCGTGGTCGACG
This sequence comes from Planctomycetales bacterium, assembly GCA_031411935.1. GTDB lineage: Bacteria > Planctomycetota > Planctomycetia > Isosphaerales > Isosphaeraceae > JAQGHR01. The sequence goes on from JANOBY010000006.1 coordinate 15,065, forward strand.
ACGACGACCGCTGGCGGAAGATCCTTCGCGGGATGCAAGACACGTTCAAGTACAGGAGCATCATGACGGAGGACGTCGTCAAGTTCTTCAACGAGCAGACGGGCGAGGACCTCACGACGATCTTCGACGAATATCTCCGACATGCCTCGATCCCCGTGCTGGAGCTGAAGTTCGACGAGGCAGCGGGGACCGTGTCGTACCGTTGGCGGGCCGAGGCGAAGGGCTTCGCGATGCCCGTGAAGGTCGGGACGCCCGACAAGTGGGAGCGGATCCGGCCGACCACCGAGTGGGCGACGATGAAGACCACGATCGCCCGGGACAAGTTCGCGGTCGCGGAGGATCTCTACTACATCGGCGTCGAGCGACGCTGACGCCCCGGCGGCGCACGCCGGTCGGGGCCGCCGCAGTCCCGCGAGATCCACGCGATCCGCTCGTGCACACGGGCGGCCACGGCCCGGCTCCCCAACCGGAGAGGACTTCGAGGACGGCCCGGACATTGCCCTGCCCGGCGAAGAACCAGCCTCGGGCTCTCGACAGGAGAGGACGCTCCCCGCGAGGCCAGTACCGCCGCGTCCACCGGCCCACCCGCAGGAAATCAGCGACGATTGCGGGGGCCCTCGCCTCGATCGAGCGATGAAGAGGAGCCAAGAATCTCCCGTTCACCCTGGGGATGCAGGCGCAGATATTCGTGACGACCATGAGTCCTCGTTGCCCGCGTCGGTCCGGTGTGGCGAACGATCACCCTGGCGTCACGTGATCTGGGACCTGAGGTCACCGGAGTGCGAGGCCAAGGAAAAGTCACCCTGGGTCTGGCTGTTCTAACGCCGGGTGAAGACCGGCAATTTGTTCTACCGGTCGATGAACCGGGTCGTTCACGCGCATACGGGGCCTAAAGCCGGACGACTTGCGGCCCAACTCGCCGGCATCAAGCCGAGGTTCGATACCGAATCCGGTCGGGACGAACCCTGACAGATGAAGGACCTGCGGAGGGCCTGCGCGACTTACCACGACGAACACGTTGCCGGAGTCGTCCGTGGGGAACCTCGGGCATTCGATCGGCGGGAACACAGACCGTCACTACGCCCTCCGAGGCCCGCTGGCTTTCCGAGCCGTCATGCCCCTGCCGTAGCCTACCGCATTGACTTCCATCCTGAAGAGGGATCGAGGGCGAGTGTCCGTGATGCCGAGAGAGGACTCGGTTGTTGACCGCCGGGGCTCGCCCTGTAGACTGAAGTTGCTGATGGGGGCGGACCGCATACCACCGCGAGAGGAGCATGGCGATGTCGGATGGCACGCAGGATCTTTCACGTCGGGACATGATGCGGCTCGGCGCCACGGGTGTGGCCGCGGCGGGCCTCGCCGGCCTGCCGGTGATGGCGGACGACAAGCCCGCAGCCGACAAGCTGCCCAGGCGGCGATACGGCCGCACCGAGCTCGAGATCGGCTGGCTCGTGGGCGCGTCCGACTGGACGAAGGAACTCATCCCCCGCGCGGTCAATGCGGGCGTCAATTACTGGCACAAGGCCCAGAGGTGGACCGCCGACACCCTCCCGCCGGCCCTCAAGAATCAGCCGAGGGAGGCGTACTACCTCGAGTGCGTCGTGGACCGCGTGAGGGGCGACCATACCCGCGGCGAGATCGACGAGGAGGAGCACTACCGCTTCGTCAAGGATCGCCTCAAGGGGGCGGGCGTCGGGTACTACGACGTCCTCAAGTTCCATTTCGGATATCACTCCGTGAAGGAGGCGAAGGAGAACCCGGGCATGGTCCGGGCGTTCGAGAGGCTCAAGAAGGAAGGGCTAGTCAAGCACCTGGCCATCTCGCAGCATCATTACAACAACATCAATGGGGACATGGCCTGGGACATCCTGGACTACCTGGCCGAGCATCAGCCCTACGACGCGACCCAGTTCTTCTACACCTACGGCGACCGCAAAGAGGTGGGAGAGTGGATCGAGGTGGCGAAGAAGAAGGACATCGCGACCGTCGCCATGAAGACGATGGGCGGCGTGGGACGAGCGGCGAACGATGAGAAGTTCAAGAAGCTCCTGGCGGACCCGAAGTACCAGGGCAGCACCGCGGCGGCGGCGATGGTCAAATGGCTGAAATCAAACCCGAACCTCACGGCGGCGGTGATCGCGACCAAGAACACAGACCAGTTCCGCGAGAACGTCGGTGCGGCCGCAGGCCTGGCGATGGCCCCGCAGGACCAAGCGACACTCGCCCTGCTCTCCGGTTACAACAAGGGTTTGACCTGCCTCTTGTGCGCCCAGTGCGTTTCCAGTTGCCCCGAGCACATCGCGGTCGCGGACATCTTCCGATACGAGCGGTACGCCAAGGATTATCTGGACCTTGACCGGGCGAAGCGGGAATACGCTGCCCTTACAAAGAACGGCACGTCCTGCGCAGGCTGCGGCGACTGTCTGGTGACCTGCGTTCAGGAAATCAACATACCCGCCAAGCTGAAGGATGTGCACCGGCTGCTAGGCTGAGGCCTCGGCCCTGCCGAAGAGCCCTCATGGACTGAAATTCATTCCAGGGTCCGGAACGAAGAACGGCATCGCCGGGCTTCCCGGTCCCGGGCCTAGCCCGTCCCTCGTCACTGCGGAACCGGCGAGACGTCCCGTCGCCTCGGTCCCGAGATCCCTTCGAAACCGAGTCTTTCGCGAAATTTTCGAGTCGCATGTAACATCCCGGGCCGCTTACCCAATAGGCTACACAGAGGGCGCGCGTCTCCCCGGTCGCGGTGCCTGCCCGCCGGTCCCCGAGGCAGGTCATCGAGAGGCGTCGCGCGGCCCCCATGAATCCGCGAACTGGCCATTGGCAAAGAACGAGTGGGATTGGACTGCGCGTGCGAGTCTTGGGCCGGGGCAACCCTTCCCGAAACGCACGCCATCAGGCCTTCTCGCGCGGCTGAGACGCCTTCAGAGGCCCGGTCGTCGGGCGGCCCTCGCTCCGGTCGGGACACTTTCGGTCCCGGCATCGTCTGCGGAGAGACTTTCACGACGATACGTCTCGATGACTCACCTCGGCCCAGGGCCGACAACAAGGGGGTGCAACGTGGGGAACGGGAATCTATCTCGGCGAGGGTTCTTCCAGCGCTCGCTGGGGACCTTTGCCGCGGCGGGGCTGCCCACCTGGTATGCCCGGCAGCTCCTGGTCTCCCAGCAGGAAGGCGCCGTCGGGAAGACATCCGCCAACGATCGCCTCGTCATGGGCATCGTCGGCATCGGCAGCCCGCAGAGCCGCAGCCTGCAGGTCGTCAGCGAGTCGGGGCCCAGCGTGAAGGCCGGGCAATTGACGTTCACCCTGGGCTGCGACGTGGACGCCTCGCACCGCAAACGCGCCACCGAGGCCATGCGCAAGCGCGGGTTCGAGGACTTCGAGGCCAGGACGGGAGACTTTCGCGAACTCGTCCACGACAAGTCGCTCGATTGCGTGCTCGTGGCAACGCCCGACCACTGGCACGCTCAGGTGGCCATCGAGGCGCTGATGGCCGGCAAGGACGTCTATTGTGAGAAGCCGCTCACGCTGACCGTCGCCGAGTCGCTGGCGGTGCAGAAGGCGGTCAAGGACACCGGCCGCATCCTCCAGACCGGCAGCCAGCAGCGTACCGACTTCCGCGGCCTGTTCCGCCTGGCGGTCGAGCTGGTCCGCGCGGGCCGGATCGGTAAGATTCAGAGCATCGAATGCCGCCTCAACGGCAACCCGACGAGCGGGCCGCTCCCGGATACGCCTGTCCCCGAGGGGCTGGACTGGGACCTGTGGCTTGGCCCCACGCCGAAGGTCCCCTATCGGAGGAAGGGGAACCAGTCGAACTGTCACTACGAGTTCCGCTGGTGGTACGACTACTCCGGGGGCAAGATGACCGATTGGGGCGCCCATCACCTGGACACCGCGCAGTGGGCCCTGAACAAGGACGGCAGCGGACCCGTCGCTGTGGAAGTCCTCAAGGCGACCGAGCCCCACAAGGGCGGCGACGGCTACGACAGCCACCCGAGCTTCCAGGTGCAGTACACGTATGAAGAGGGGACCAAGGTCATCGCCATGAGCGGCGGCGGCACCGATATGCAATCCAAGCTGGTGGACAAGGACGGCAAGGTTCCCGAGCAACGGTTCGGGCCGAATCGGGGCAAGCCCATGCGCGTTGGACCGGACGATAACGGCGTCCTCTTCCTGGGCGACGAAGGTTCCCTGTTTGTCAGCCGTGGCACCATCCTCGCGAGCGACGCCAAGATCCTCTCGGAGCCGCTGAAAGACGACCCGAAGGTGTATGACGGGCGGCCGACCAACCAGATGCAGAACTTCGTGGATTGCGTGAAGAGCCGCAAGTCGCCGATCGCGAACGCCACGGTCGGCGGCAGCTCGGTGATCGTCTGCCACATCGGCGTGATCGCCCTGAGGACCGGCAAGAAGTTGAAGTGGGACCCCGTCGCGAATCAGTTCGACGACTCCGAGGCCAACGCGATGCTGTCCCGGCCGCGCCGCGACCCGTGGCAGCTCCCGGTGTAAACGGACAGAACCCGCAGCTTGTGTCCGTTGGCCCGACCCTGACTCACGACCGAGGAGCCGCCTCATGAGATCCGCGTCGATGGGATTCGCACTGATCCCCCTGCTGGTCGTCCAGAGCGCTTGGGCGCAGACCCAGCCCCAGACTGCGCCGGCAGATTCCACTCCGGCGGTCGAGGACTTCAAGCCGGCGTCCTCCAACCAGGGCGGGAAGGATTATCCCCAGGTCAACTCCGAGCGTCGCGCCCGGTTCCGAATCGTCGCACCCCAGGCCCAGAGCGTGCGGGTGCCCGAGTGGGGTGGGATCAATCTGACGAAGGGGGAAGACGGATCGTGGGTCGGCACGTCGCGTCCCATCGATGAGGGTTTCCACTACTACCGCGTCAACATCGATGGCGCCGAAGTCCCGGACCCCGGCAGCAGGTTCTTCTTCGGCGCAGGCCGCATGGGAAGTGCCATCGAGATCCCGGCCCAGGACGAGGACACGTACTCCGTGAAGGACGTCCCCCACGGCCAGCTCCGTCAGACCCTCTACTTCTCCAAGAGCACGAACGCCACGCGCCGATGCTTCGTCTACACCCCGCCCGACTATGACAAGGACCCCAGCAAGCGGTACCCGGTGCTGTACCTGCAACACGGTGCCTTCGAGGACGAGACCGGCTGGGGCAACCAGGGGCGCACGAACCTGATCCTGGACAACCTGATCGCGGCGGGCAAGGCGAAGCCGTTCCTCATCGTGATGGACAACGGCGGGAACAACTTCGCCGGAGGACCACGGCGCAGCCCGCCTCCCGCTCCCGCCGGAGGCGCTCCCGCTCCTGCACCCGCCCCCGGGGGCGGTCCGGGGGGCCGCCCGAGGTTCGACTTCTCCGGCTTCGCGAAGATCATGACCGAGGAGCTGATCCCCTTCATCGACGCGGAGTATCGCACGATCGCCGACCAGCCGCATCGCGCGATGGCGGGGCTGTCCATGGGCGGGGCGCAGACCAAGCAGATCACCCTGGCCAACCTCGACAAATTCTCGCACATCGGCCTGTTCAGCGGAGGAAGCATCGCGGCCAACGAGCCCGCCCTGGCCGACCCGGAAAGCTTCAAGCAGAAGGTCAAGGTGCTGTTCGTCAGCTACGGCAGCAAGGAGAACACCTCCGCCGCGAAGACGAACCATGAGGCGCTCGAAAAGTTGGGCGTGAAGAACACCTACTACGAATCCACGGGCACCGCGCACGAATGGCAGACCTGGCGACGGAGCCTCTTCCAGTTTGCACCTCTGCTGTTTCAGGATTAGAGCGATCGGTTTCGGGTCTGGCTCCTTGATCCGCGTGCCGCCAGTGGATTGCCCACCGGCGGCACGCGTCACGGCTAAAGTGAAAAGGGACGGATCGATCAAGGACTGTCGGTCCCCGCGGATCCGCCAACGCCACTCGACGAGGACCGAGCGATGATGCGTCACCGATCTCCCGACAAGGGCCGGGGCAGGTCCCGTCTTGGTCATCTTGGCCTCGCCGTCCTGACCCTGGTCGTTGGCGGGCCGGTCGGCGTGGCGGCATCCGGCGTGCCGGACGACTCCTTCATCAGCGAACACTGCCTCAGCTGCCACGACGACGCGAGCAAGAGGGGGCGGCTGGACCTGACTGCCCTGGCGTTCGACCCTGGCGACCCCGCCAACCGGGCCGTCTGGATCAAGGTCCACGACCGCGTGAGCGGCGGCGAGATGCCGCCAAAGGGGGAGGACCGGCCCGACGCGGAGAGACAGAGGGCATTCATCGGCGGCCTGGCGAGGTCCCTGGCCGACGCCGAGCGAGCGGACCTGGCGGCCGAAGGCCGATCGACCCAGCGACGCCTCAATCGTCAGGAATATGAGAACGCCCTGCGAGACCTCTTGGGCGTGCCGTGGGCCCAGGTCGCCGGACGTCTTCCCGAGGACGGTGAGGCCCATCACTTCAACAAGAGCGCCGAGGCGCTCGACGTGTCCTACCTCCAGATCTCGCGGTTCATGGATTCGGCCGATTATGCCATGAGGCAGGCCATGTCCCGGCACCTCAATCGGCCGGCGAAGGCCATACGCCGCCTGTACGCGCGCGACGAGCCGAGCCTGCGTAGCTGGATCCCTCGCGAGAACGGCACGCTGCCCGATCGGCTGTCGTTCCCGGTGCTCGACTCACACGCCCAGCCCGACGTCCGCGCCGGCCGCGCCCCGGCGACCAGTCCCGACACTCGCGGGCGCGAGGCCGTCGGCCGGGTGTCGAGCACCTTCAGCGACGCGGGCGGATACGGCTGGTACGGCTGGCGTGCGCCGGCCGCGGGGAGGTACAAGTTGCGCATCGCCGGGTACACGATCTGGGTCGCCGGCGGAGGCGTGGCCCGGTGGTTCTACGAGGGGCAGGGGGCGGCGAAGGCGCCCGTGTATCACACGCTCCTCTGGCACCGGCCGAACCTGGACGAGGTCTACCCCGGCCGACGCAACGAGCCGATCGGCGTGTACGCGCAAGGCGGCCGCCAGACCCGCCCGATCGGCGGCGTGGATTTCACGCCGGAGCCGTCGGTGGGCGAGATCGATGTGGACCTGCTGGCGGGCGAGGTGATCAGGACGGACGGCTCTCGCCTCTTCCGCGCCCGCGTGAACGGAACGGACGAGCAGTATGTCAATCCCCTCGCCACCGAGGACGGAATGCCGGGCTACGCCGTCCAGTGGATCGAGATCGAGGGCCCGCTCGACGAGGGCCCGGCCGTTGGCGAGGGCTATGAACGGCTGTTCGGCGACTTACGCCTCGTCCCCGCCGAAGCCTCTCGCGGGGGGGTGTCGCTGGAGCTCGGGCCGGGCACGCCGGGCTCCCCCAGCCAACCGCCCGGACGTGGCGAGGGCAGGGGGGCGGGGGGCCCCGGGCGGAGTGCCCCACGCGAGGCGACTTATGATGTCGAATCCGCGTCGCCTCGGGAGGACGCCGAGCGGCTCTTGCGATCGTTCCTGGAGAGGGCCTATCGCCGGCAGGTCGCCGAGGATGACGTGCAACGGTTCCTGGTCCTGTTCGAGGACCAGCTCAGGAAGGGGGCCGGCTTCGGCCGGTCCATGCTGTCGGCCTACACGGCCGTCCTGGCATCGCCCGGTTTCGTGTTCGTCGAGGAGAGGCCGGGCCGGCTCGACGACCGCGCACTGGCCACGCGGCTGGCGCTGTTCCTGTGGAACTCGATCCCGGACGACACGCTTCGCGACCTGGCCGACCGCGGCGAGCTAAGCAAGCCCGAGGTGTTGCATGCCCAGGTAGAGCGGATGCTGGACCACGACAGGTCACGCCGGTTCGTTGAGGCGTTCACCGACTACTGGCTCGACCTGCGGAAGATCGACGACACCGCGCCCTCGACCACGCTCTACAACGATTACGAGCTGGACGACCCGCTGAAGCTGGCCGCCGTCGAGGAGTCTCGCCTCTTCTTCGCCGAACTCCTGCGCGGCGACTTGCCGTCGCGGAACGTCGTGGACTCCGACTTCGCCTTCCTGAACGAGCGTCTGGCCGAGCATTACGGGATCGGCGGCGTCTCCGGCGTGGCCTTCCGCAAGGTCACGCTGCCGGCCGGGAGCGTCCGCGGCGGGGTCATGACGCAGGCCAGCGTCCTGAAGGTCACGGCCAACGGCACGACGACCTCGCCCGTGATCCGCGGCCACTGGATCACCGAGCGGATCCTGGGGCTGGAGACCCCGCCCCCCCCGCCGACCGTCGAGGCCGTTGAGCCCGACATCCGCGGCGCGGTCACGATCCGCCAGCAGTTGGAGAAGCATCGCACGAACGTGAGCTGCGCCTCCTGCCACAGCACGATGGACCCGCCGGGTTTCGCGCTGGAGAGCTTCGACGTGATGGGCGGCCACCGCGACCGCTACCGCGCGGTGTCCGAGAAGGTCACCCCGGCCAGGGGGTTCGGCATGAACGGCCAGGCGTTCGCGTTCCACCTGGCCCTTCCGGTCGACTCGGCCGGCTCGCTGCCCGACGGCCGGGCCTTCAACGACGTGCGCGACTTGAAGCGGTTGCTGGCCCTGGACGACCGACCGATCGCGCGGAACCTGGCCCGGCAGTTGACGGTCTTCGCCACCGGTGCGCCGGTGCGGTTCTCGGATCGCGAGGCGATCGAGGCCATCCTCGATGCGACGAAGGACGGCCATTATGGCGTGCGAGGCCTCGTCCACGCGATCATCCAGAGCGACCTTTTCCGCAACAAGTAGGAGGAACGGCGATGAGCCTGCAATCCGGGTCCGACTCCGCGTCGCCGTTCGCTTCGAGGCGACGAGCCATCTCTCGGAGGCGCTTCCTCCGCGGGTCGGCCGTCGCGATGGCTCTGCCGTTCCTCGAGTCGATGAGGGCCCCGTTCGCACGATCGGCCGACGAACCGGCGACACCGAGGCGGATGTTCTGCATCTGCAACAACCTGGGCGTCCTGCCGAGGTTGTTCTTCCCCGAGGGCACGGGCCGGGACTACACGCCCTCGCCGTATCTGAAGCACCTCGAAGAGCATCGCGCAAACTTCAGCGTGCTCAGCGGCGTGTCGCACCCGTTCGTCGACGGCGGCCATCCCTCGGACATCTGCTTCCTCACGGCGGCCCCGCACCCGGCCAGCAGCTCGTTCCGCAACTCCATCTCGCTCGACCAGCTGGTGGCCGAGAAGATCGGGACGCTCACACGGTTCCCGTCGCTGACCCTGGCCGTCAACGGAGGCCGAAGCCTGTCGTGGACGCGTACGGGCGTGGCGATCCCGCCGGAAGGCCGGGCGTCCGACGTGTTCAAGCAACTGTTCATGCAAGGGACGCCCGCCGAGGTCGAGCGGCAGGTCCGCGAGATCGACGCGGGGCGGAGCATCCTCGACGTGGTCTCCGCGCAGACCCGAACGCTCGAGCGGAATGTCGGGGTCCGCGACCGGGCCCGACTCGACCAGTACTACACCGGCGTCCGCGACCTCGAACACCGGCTCCAGGAATCGCGAAGCTGGGCGGAGAAGCCAAAGCCGAGGGTCAAGGCCAGCCCGCCGGTCGACCCAACCAGCCCGGCGCAGTACATGGCCAAGGTTCAGGTCATGTACGACCTGGCTCGCCTGGCCTTCGAGACCGACTCCACACGGGCGATCACGCTGATGCTCAACAGCGTGGGCACGCCGGTCGTGCAGATCGGCGGGGCCACGATCACCGACAGCTATCACAACCTGTCGCACCACGGCATGGCCGAGGACAAGCTGGCGCAGCTCAGGACCATCGATGAATCGCACATGAAGCTGCTCGCCGGCCTGTTCCGTGGCTTGGAGTCCACCCAGGAAGGCCACGCGACGCTGATGGACCGCACGATGGTCCTGTACGGATCGAACCTCGGCGACGCGAACGCGCACTCGACGACGAACCTGCCCACGCTCCTCGCCGGGGGCGGCTTCCGACACGGCCAGCACCTTGCCTTCGACCGCGGCCGCAACTATCCTCTGCCGAACCTGTTCGTGTCGATGCTCCAGAGGATGGGGATCGAGGACACAAGCTTCGGCCCCTCGACGGGCACCATGACCGGCCTGGAGACCGTCTGAGCCATGTCATACCTCACCATCATCGTCCTGGCGGCCCTGTGTTACGCCGGAGACTCGTACGACGTCCCGACGACCCTCTCGTTCGACTCGGCCGAAACCGGCAAGCCGATGCCGAGCTACAAGGACCAGGGCGTCGAGTTCGCCCTGTCACACCCGCCATCCAGAAGCCGCGCCGCAGGGCGGGTGATGTTCTTCCCGCACCTGAAGACGACTCGCAAGGGCATCCTCAACGCGATGGCCGACGAGTCGATCCCCGTCGAGATCCGCTTCCCGAAGCCGGTTGCCGCGGTCACGCTCGTTCTCTGGGGCTCGATCGGAAGCAAGGCGGTCGTCGAGGGTTATGACGCCGAGGGGAAGCTCGCGGACCGGGCCTCCCGCGACAGGGTGCCCGAGCGGACAGGCCCGGAGCAGCCGATCCCCAGTTTCGAGATGACGGTGAAGGGGCCGGCGATCGCCCAGGTCCGATTCTCGGGCTCGCCTCCGGGCGGCTATCTCGTGTGCGAAGAGGTCCGGACCACCCCGGCGGACGACGCGGCGCCTCCGTCCCTGCGACAGGCCGCGAAGGGGCGTTTCCTCATCGGCACGGCGGTCGGGGCGCGGCAACTCGACAACCCGTCCCTGGCGAACCTCATCGGGGAACAATACGACTGCCTGACCGCGGAGAACGAATTCAAGCCGACGTCGCTTCACCCGAGGGCGGGCGAATTCCGCTTCACCTCGGCGGACAAGATCGTCGACTTCGCCCGAGAGCACAACATGAAGGTCGTGGGGCACACCCTCTGCTGGCACAGCCAGTCGCCCGCCTTCCTGTTCCGGGGCGCGGATGGCAAGCCCTTGACTCGCGAGGAGGCCTTGAAGAACCTCAAGGAGCACATCGACGGCGTGATGGGCCACTTCAAGAGGAAGGTGGTCGGCTGGGATGTGGTCAACGAGGCGATCAGCGACGCGAAGGGCGAAGACCCGCGCAAGACGCCGGCCCTCCGGGCGATCGGCGACGACTACATCGCGAAGGCGTTCGAGTTCGCGCACACGGCCGACCCCGAGGCCGAGCTGTATTACAACGACTACAGCAACGAGCAGCCCGAGAAGCTCGAGAAGACGATCCGCCTGATCCGCGACCTCAAGGCCAAAGGCGTGAAAATCGACGGGGTCGGCATGCAGTGCCACTTCCGGCTCGGCGACGCCGAGGCCCTCGACCGGCTCGATCGCGCGATCGCGGCTTACGCAGCCGAGGGCGTGAAGGTCATGCTGACCGAACTGGACGTGGACGTCCTGCCGCGTCGAGGCCGAGGCGCCGACATCGCCGCCCGCGAGCAGGGCGGGGCCAACCCCTACAAGGACGGCCTGCCGACCGAGGTGGCCGAGGCGCAGGCCCGCTTCTACGGCGAACTCTTCCGGGTGATCCGGAAGCACCCCAACGTGGTGACACGCGTGACCTTCTGGGGCCCGCACGACGGAGCCTCGTGGCTGAACTTCTTCCCGGTGGCGGGACGCACCAACCACCCTCTGCTCTGGGATCGGTCCCTCAAGCCCAAACCCGCTCTACGTGCCGTGCTGGACGCCCTGGCCACGCCCTGAGCGGGCCGGGCCGACCGGACCCTGCCAGGGTGACGCGCGAGACAACGCGCCAGCCTCGAAGTTGCGGGAGGGCACAAGGAGGCAATCACGGGGACGTCGGCTCGCACGCTTCGGTCCGCCCTATCGAAGCGTTGTCGAGCTGCGAGAATCAGGCAGGCCGAGAAGCCTGTCAGCGACATAGACGCCGCATCGGTCGAGTCCAGGGACAGCTCGGACTTCCCACGGCATCAGTTCTCATGAAGCGACCCCTTGGCGCATCTTTTTAGAATCATCAATTCACGATCCGACAGTTCCATCGATCGCTGGGCCGACCTCTTCCAACGACCACGATCTGTACGCAAGGACAGGAAAATCGGAACTGCGGAGGTGTTAGAAGGCCGAGACCGGCTACCACAACGGCCGCTCGAGAATCGCGGCAAGTCCTTGATCCACGAGGATCTGTCGATCCGGACGCAGAAGTTCTCAGGGGGGCTGGTGAGCATGGGATAACCAGGGCTCGCTCAGGCCGAGTGACGGGGAAACCTCGGCAATGTTCGGGCCGTTCGGCGACACCAACGTCATCGAGCGCCTTCCCGAGGCGGTGGAGCGTGTGGGATGGGTCCTCCAGGACGCAACGGAGGAGTCCGTCTCGGGGACGATCTCAGGGCTCCGGACCGGGAGGCTGAGGGATCTGGTCGCGGCCTCGTTGCGGGAGGGTTGCCTCGACCGGTCGGCCGGACAGGCCTACCTAACCACCATGCTCCGGCGGTCGCCGACCGACTCGGGCTGGATGACCATGACCACGGACGGGATGTGTAGCTCGTCATTTGAGGTCCACTTCGACGAAGACGCGATCGCCTCGGCCGACCGGGTGCCCGCGACCTACAGCCGCGACCTGGCCGCACTCGATAGGCTCGCCGGGGTCGCGTGCGGTCGGGGGATGGCCCACGGGAGATAGGCTTGAACGCCGCCCTTGGCCCGTTTATCGAGCTCAACCGAAGGCGATCCCAGGCCATCGTCGACCATGGGTCGACGACACCGACGCGAGCAACAACCTCTCGGTGATAAGGATCGCCCGACGGCTTCACTGGCGCGTGCCGAGGGCGAAGCGGCGCACCGGCGCCTACGAAGATGAAGGTACAGACGAGTTGGCCGGGGCGGTACCCCTGTACGGCGGAGAAGACGATCCTTTAAGATAAACCGCGCGAGCCGAAAAGGAGGGCCGATGATTAGCACCAGTTACAACCTGACCCATCTGAAAGTCCTCGAGGCGGAGAGCATCCACATCATCCGCGAAGTCGCCGCCGAGTTCGAACGGCCGGTGATGCTCTACTCGATCGGCAAGGACTCCGCCGTCATGCTGCGGCTGGCGCAGAAGGCGTTCTACCCCGGTCGGCTGCCCTTCCCGCTGCTGCACATCGATACGACCTGGAAGTTCCGGGAGATGATCGAGTTCCGCGATCGGCTCTCTCGTGAACAGGGACTCGACCTGAGGGTCTGGGTCAACCCGGAGGGGCGGGCCCAGAACGTCAATCCGTTCGACCACGGCTCGAAGCATCATACCGACGTCATGAAGACGGTGGCGTTGAAGCAGGCGCTCAACCACTACCAGTTCGACGCCGCGTTCGGCGGGGCCCGCCGCGACGAGGAGAAGAGCCGGGCCAAGGAGCGAGTGTACAGCTTCCGCGACCGGCTCCATCAGTGGGACCCGAAGAACCAGCGTCCGGAACTCTGGAGCCTGTACAACGGCCGGGTGAACAAGGGTGAGAGCATCCGTGCCTTCCCGCTGAGCAACTGGACCGAGCTGGACGTGTGGCAATACATCCACCTGGAAGACATCCCCATGGTGCCCCTCTACTTCGCCGCCGTCCGCCCGGTCGTCGAGCGCGACGGGACGCTCATCATGGTGGACGACGACCGCATGCGAGCGCGGCTAAGGCCCGGCGAGGAGCCGATGATGAAGCGCGTGAGGTTCCGTACCCTGGGCTGCTACCCGCTCACCGGGGCGGTCGAGAGCAACGCGACGACCCTGCCCGAGATCATCGAGGAGATGCTCCTGGCCACGAACTCCGAGCGGCAGGGCCGGGTGATCGACCACGACGAGACGGGTTCGATGGAGCAGAAGAAGCGCGAGGGGTACTTCTGACATGCAAGCCGTTGACCTCAGTCAGGAAGACATCCACACCTACCTCGCCCGCCACCAGAAGAAGGAACTCCTCCGGTTCCTCACCTGCGGCAGCGTGGACGACGGCAAGAGCACGCTCATCGGCCGGCTCCTGCACGACACCAAGATGATCTACGAGGACCAGCTCGCCGCGGTCAGGCGCGACAGCGAGAAGGTGGGCACCACCGGCGCGGGCGAGATCGACCTGGCCTTGCTGACCGACGGCCTGAAGGCCGAGCGCGAGCAGGGCATCACCATCGACGTGGCGTACCGCTACTTCTCGACGGACAAGCGCAAGTTCATCATCGCCGACACCCCCGGCCACGAGCAGTACACCCGCAACATGGCCACCGGCGCGAGCACCTGCCAGCTTGCCATCATTCTGATCGACGCCCGCCACGGCGTGATGCCGCAGACACGGCGGCACTCGTTCATTGTCTCGCTGCTGGGGATCAAGCACGTCGTCGTGGCCATCAACAAGATGGACATCGCCGGCTTCTCGGAAGAGCGCTTCGAGGAGATCAAGCAGGAGTACGCCGGCTTTGTCGCAAAGCTGGACATTCCGGATGTGCAGTTCATCCCGATGTCGGCCCTGAAG
>JANOBY010000007.1:0-23027 GCA_031411935.1 Planctomycetales bacterium
ACCATCGAGCACGTCTGCACGGGGTAGTGCTCGTACCTCTGCTCGCTGACGATCCTGCAGGTGGTCACGGGGATGTTCTCGACCTTTTGCTCGCGGACCATGGAGCAGGTTCGGAACTCGTAGGGCTCGACGCGCTCCTCGCGGACCATGCTGCAGGTGGTCACGGGGATGTTCTCGACCTTCTCCTCGTTCATATAAGAGCAGGTGCGGACCTCGTACGGCTGCACTCGCTCCTCGGCGACCATCTGGCAGGAGACGACCGGGATGCTCTCGGTCTTGGTCTCGTTCACGTACGAGCAGGTGGTCACGGGGACCTGTCGGGTGGCCGTCTCGCAGACGAAGCTGGTCTCGGCGACCTGGCGGGTGATCGTGCGGGGCACGAAGACCCGCTGGCAAACGGTCGTCGGGGCACACTGGACGGTGACCGGGGCGCATCCGCCGCACGAATCGACCGACATCCGCGTGACGACCGGCCCGGGGACCTGGACCATGCGGGTCTCGAAGTAGCCGGCCTCGACCTGCTCCTCACGCATGGTGGTCACGGGCCGCCTCACGGTGTATTCCTGGGCGACCATGGCCGTCTGCATGACCGGCCGCGAGACCGTGTAGTTGCGCTGGACGTAGTTGGTCTGGTAGACCGGCCGCATCACGGTGTAGCGGCGCTCCATCTTCTGCGTCTGGTACACGGGGCGGCTCACGGTGTACTTCCTCTGCACGTAGCTCGTCTGGTAGACGGGGCGGCAGACCGTGTAGCGGCGTTCCATCTTTTGAGTCTGGTACACGGGGCGGCAGACCGTGTAGTTGCGCTGGACGTAGCTGGTCTGATAAACGGGCCGCATCACGGTGTAGCGGCGTTCCATCTTCTGCGTCTGGTACACGGGGCGGCAGACGGTGTACCGGCGCGGGATGTACGCGGTCTGATAGACCGGCCGCCTGACCGTGTAGGTCCGGGGCACGTAGGTCGTCTGGTACACGGGCCGCCTGACCGTGTAGTTCTGCTGCTGCATGACCGTACGATAACGAGTCTCGTAGGCCGTGAAGGCTTGATCCTCGTAAGCCGTCTCGAAGACGGTCTGCATGACCGTGGTGTACGTGGGCCGCAGCGCGACGGACTGCACCACCGGCGCGGGACCGCAGCGGAGCGAGGCCCCGCCGCAATAGGTGGCGCTCGCCGTCGAGGTCACGCCCAGGGCCAGCAAGGCCCCGGTCGCCATCGTCCTCAGCATTCGTTTCAACTCGGTCATCGTTGCTCCCCCTACGGCAGTGCTTGCGTCCCTGGTGCGTCCGCCTACGGTGTCGATCAAGCCAAGGGTGTGGGTAGGAAAAAACGAAAACCTCGTCCTTGAGAGTTCTCCCGCTTAACCCAGGTTTTTCCGACAACCCAAACTGAGATCTCAATCCGGTTGTCAGGCCCGATGTGGGCATCCGTTACAGTATAACATGGGCAATTTGCGCGGTGGGGGAAATCCACGATTTCCCCTCATGCCCGAGCCCGAATCGGTCGATACAGGAACGTTGGGGCGGACCATGTGCCGACCTAGTGCCCAGGAGACTTCAGGGCAAACGCCGTTCCTCAGCCTGCAAATGAGACCGATTGGTGTAACAGCATGGATTGTAAGTCTTGAAGATTATGCGACTTCCCGCAGGGGAGTCGGATCAACAACCCTGAGAATGCCTCATGGGTTGGCTGGTAATTTTTTCAAGAGATTCTGGGCTTCCATGCGAACCGCCCCCGGGGCTTTCTGGGCGAGGGACTGAATTTCGGGGCGAAGCTTCTCGGCGAGCGCGGGTTTGGTCGGGGTTGAGGCCTGGAGCCCCCATAGGGCCTCAAGTTCCACGGCCTGGATCGCGGTGTCGGTCTCCGAGGCGGTCGAGCCCTTCAGGGTCTGCGCCAGGTCGGCCGGGGAGAGCATCTCCTTCACGACCTGGGCCGATTCGAGGTCGCCCAGGCGGGCAAGGGCCGCCCCCGCGTTGTAGCGGACCTTTGCGTCCTCGTCCTCGCTCACTCGCTTGCGAAGCGCGGCGATCGCGTCCTCGCCCTTGAAGTACCCGAGCGCGTACGAGGCGTGCTGGCGGACCTCGGCCTCGCCATCGGCCGAGGCCGCGATCAGGGCACGGAGCGCCTCGGGCCCACCGAGAGATCCGCCCGCGCGGTCGGCGTGCAGGGACAGGCTGATCACCGCCCCCACGCGGACCACCGTGGGCTGTTCACGCCCCACGGCGCGGGTCAGGGTGGCGATCGGATCGACCGCCACACCGTCCACGGGCTTGGCACGGTCGATCTGGAACGTGCCCAGGCTTTGCGCGAGGTATCGGGACAGCTCGGGCTTGTCCGGGTCCGGATGCTTCAGCTCCTGTTCGAGCAGTGCGGTCAGCTCCCCCAGGAGCGTGGCGTCCTTGGAGAGGCTGGAGTCATTATGGATCAGGTTCGCGAGTTCCTGGGCCGATCGCCAGCGGCGATGCTCGTTCTCGGACTTGATCGAGCGGACGTAGTCCATCACGTCGCGACCGCCGTTCGCCAGGCGTCCGAACGGGAGCTGGACGAGAAGCAGATACGCCGTCACGAGAACGACCACGATCACGGCCGGGATCACGAACAACTGGATGATGAACCGTGCCGAAGGCGGCTCGACCGGCGGAAGTTCGGGCAGCGTCGGGTCGTGCGACACGGGATTCCTGGTCGATTCGCTCATGGGGGTTACGGCGTCATTCAAGGAGGGCGTGGAGAGAAAAGGCCATCCCATCAGTTTAGAGAACCCCCGCGGGCCGTCAAGCAACCGAAAGCGGCGGGCGGCCGATCGGAGGCCCACGGACGCTCCCGTTTCATGAAGGATGGTCGGCCATTCCCCTCGATCGGCCAAACCAATGCGGTTTCAAGATCGTGATCGCGTACACGGGGATCGCCGAGAGGACCCCCGCCAGTCCGGCGAGCGACGCCACCTGCTGGTCGGGGTCAAGGAACGCAAAAACGAGCGAAGCCACCGTCAGGGCGAGGTAAACGGCCGGGACCAGCGGATACCCCGGCACGCGGAACGGGCGGTGGAGCGTCGGCTTCCTCCATCGGAGCACGTATACCGCCCCGACCGTGAGAAGGGAGTTCAGGGCCAGCCCCACGCCCGAGGCGAACACGATCTGCTCGAATCGGCCCGACCACAGAAGGGCGATCGCCCCGAGCGAGACGAACCCCGTGGCCATCGCCGGGCTCTGGCCGTGCGTCGTGAGCCTTCCCAGTATCGCGGGAAGTCGCCCCTCGCGGGCCATGGCGAAGGCCACCCGAGGCCCGGTCAGGATCATGGCGCTGAGCGCCGCGAGCAGGACGACCCCCAGCGACGCGGCGACCACCGAGGCCCCCCCGAAGAGCGGACGGGCCGCGAGGGCCGCGATCGGCTTCACGGCGTCTCGCCCGTGTTCTCGGACCAGGGTCTCCAGGTCGCTCACGGGCAGGGCGAGCGCGAACACGGCGTTCAGGCCGCAATAAAGGGCGATCACGATCGCCGTCCCGAAGACGATCGCCCTCGGCAGAGATCGCTGGGGGTCCTCGATATCCCCCGCCACGTACGAGGCCCCGTTCCACCCCGTGTAGCAGTAGGACACGAAGATCAGGCCGACGAACATCGACGACGTGGGCAGCTTCGCGAGCGACGGAAAGTCCAGCAAAGCCCCGCGGTTCGGCCAGCCCCTCACGAGACCCAGCACGATGAACGCCGCGAGGACAGCGATCGTTGCCGCCGTGGCGAGGAACTGGACCCGTTCCGTCCGCGACCGCCCCGCGGCGTGCGCCCCTCCGAGGGCGAGGATGGCCAACGTGGCCAGGCTATTCGTCCACGAGGTTGAAAGACTCCACGGGGAAAGCAGATACGCCGCCGCCGCCGAGCCCGTGGCCGCGATCGGGGCGATGAATCCGAACAGCAGCGAGACCCATCCGCCCAAAAACCCCACGAGCGGCCCGTAGGTCTCGGACAGGATCACGAACTCCCCGCCCGACCTCGGCAACGCGGCCGAGACCTCGGCCATGGCCAGCGCCCCGCACGCCGCGATCAGCCCGCCCACGACCCAGAGCACCAGCATGAGCCCGTTGCTCCGGACATCCAGGGCCACGTAGCCCGAGGTGCTCAGGACCCCCCCGCCCACGGTGCTCGACACGACCACAAACGTGGCCGTCCGCAAAGAGAAGCCGCGAACGCGATCGGTCATGCGTCGATCCTCGGCAGGCGGCGGGCTGGAGCCCCGGGGCAGGGCTCCCTATCATGCCGTGAGCCGAGGCAATCCGCCATCAGGGAGCGACTTGCGAATCAGCGGGGGGCGTCGGGAAGGGGCTCAAGCTCCGACTCGGGAAGGGGGGGAGGAGGGGTCCCGCCGGGCCGTCGCAGTTCCCCCTCGGGCACGACCTGCACGTTGGGGTCGTCGGCCGTCACGCGCCCGAGCTTGTGGTAGGCAATTTGGGCGGCCTCGCGGACTTCCTTCTTCTTGTCGTAGAGGGCCGCCTTCTGGACCTCGATGGCCGCGCGGGGGTCGCCGATCTCGCCCAGGGCCCAGGCCGAGGCCACGCGGACCTCTTCCTCGCCGTCCTTCGCCAGGCGCTCCATCAGGGGCCCTACGGCGCGGGCGTCGCCCAGGCGGCCCAGCGTGAGGGCCCCGTCGCGTCGCGAGTTATCGTGCCGGCTCTTCAACCGCCCCAGGGCGTCGGCCACCGGATCGACGATCACCGTCTCGGGCTCGGGAGCCGGGGCGTAGCGGACCGGGGGCTGATAGACCACCTGGGGCTCGGGCACGAAGATCGGCTGCGGGGCCACGTAGATCGGCTCGGGCACCACATAGATCGGGGGGGGAGGGGGGGGCAGGACCGGGCCCCCAAGGAACAGGCCGAACGACGGGCCGAACCGGGGACGCGGCGGGCCGTAGTAATTGTTCTCCACCACCACGTTACGCTCGATCACGCGGGGAGGACCGCCGCCGCCCGGACGCGGCCCGCCGTGCCCCTGCGGTCCGGGCCGAGGTCCGCCGCCCCCTCGGGCCACTCGGGTGGACGAGTCGAACGTGGCCCCTCCCGGACGCTGGATGCGGATGTCCCGCTGGACCCCGTTCGGCGTCCGCTCGGTGCGGACGCTCCGCTCGATCGACTTGCCCTTCGGGCCGGTGACCTTGCTATCGCGCTGGACGACCTGGGCGTCGGAGCCGGGGCTGCACAGGGCCAGCCCCAGCACGCCGAGAGCCAGGCTCCCGAGAAGTTGTCGCGTCGTCATGAGTGAATCCTTCTCTCTGCGACCGATCGTCGCGGCCGATCAAAACATCAAACCATTCTACGGCGAAACCCTTCGGAGACGGCGGGCGGGATTGTCGGGTCCCGGGCTCGTTTTGAGAAGACCAATCGCCGCCACGTTCTCTCCGGAATCCGAGATCCAGGCGTGTCAAAATCCCGGTGAAAATCGCGAACCACCCGCCCCGATCGCTGTCCGATCTTGCTCCCTGACCTCGGGAAAGAGGGCCCATCGAAAGCATACACCCCGCCTCGGGAAACCCGACCGAAGCCCTCCCCCTTCCGTCAAGTCCATACAGGCCCACGGGATCGGCCGAATGGAGGAGTCGAGGCCGTTTCGGCGCCAGGTGTGCGGGCGTGCGGCCCCCCGATAGGATGGACTTCCTCGATCGCGATGGGCGAAACCACCTGGAGCCGCACATGATGGCAAAAACGACAAAACTCTGGCCCTGGATGGTCGCCGCGGCCTTCCTCGGGATGGGCGCCGTGCCTGCGCCCCAGCCGATCGAAAAGCCGCTCTTCCGCGACTTCATGGGGCTCAACGGCCACACGATCCTGTTCAAGCCCGAGGTCTACGCCCCGGCGGTCCGCTCGGTGCGCGATTATCACCCTCTCGACTGGGACACCGGCGACGACACGAGTTCCTCTCCGCCGTTCCCCAAGGCCCGCAACGGCGTGGACTGGAACGCGGTCTACGGGTCGTGGAAGGCCGCGGGGTTCGAGACCGAGGCGTGCGTGATCTTCGACAACCTGGCCCCCGACAAGTGGAAGGATCCTCGCCGCGATGCCTTCGCTTACGGGAAATCCCTCGCGAAGGCGTTCGGCCCGTCGGCCCCGAAGCCTCTGCTCGCGGCGGTCGAGATCGGCAACGAGCCGGGCCTTTACGATGATGCCTCGTATCGCACGATCTTCGAGAATATGGCCACCGGACTTCGCGAGGGGGACCCCCGGCTCAAGATCGGGACCTGCGCCCTCTCCCTGGGCAAGGGCGACCGCTACTCGAAGAGCGTGAAGTGCATCGAAGGACTCGAACGTCTGTACGACTTCCTGAACATCCACACCTACGCCGAGGCCGAGGCGTGGCCCACCTGGAGGCGTTCCTATCCCGAAGATCCCGGGATCCCCTACCTCAAGAATGTCGAGGCCCTCATCGCCTGGAGGGACAAACACGCCCCCGGCAAGGAGGTGCGGATCACGGAGTTCGGCTGGGACGCCTCGACGAAGCCCGCCCCGCCCACGGGCGACTTCGCCCGATGGGTCGGCTCGACCGAGACGGAACAGGCCCAGTACCTCGTCCGCTCGTTCCTGCTCTTCTCCAAACTCGACGTGGCCCGCGCCTACATCTATTTCTTTGACGACAAGGACGAGCCGCAACTTCACGGCTCGTCGGGCCTCACCCGCAACGGCAAGCCCAAGCCGGCCTTCCACGCCGTGGCGCACCTCCAGCAAACGCTCGGCGACTACCGGTTTGCGCGGGTCGTGAAGGAAGACGCGGGCGAGGTCTACGTTTACGAGTTCGTGCGAGGAGACGACCCCGCCCGGCGGATCTGGGCCGTCTGGTCGCCCACCGGCTCGGGAAAGACGCGCAAGCTCGAACTACCCATGCTCGGGGTGGACCTGCTCCGCAGTGAGCGCATGCCCCTGGGGACCGAGGCGGAACCCATCAGGCCGATCGCGACGACCCCCGAGACGATCACGATCGAGATCGGCGAAGCCCCGATCTACCTGCATCTGAAGGCTCGCCCAAAGTCGTGAAGGAGCACGCCCGAGTCCCGGAGATCGGCACGAGGGCTCTCACCGATAGTATCGGAGGGCAGCGTCCCGGCTCGTTGACAATCCGGACCCTCAGGATGGGCTCGCCCGAAGCCTCAAAATGCCATTCAGCGAAAAAATGTTTTTTGCATAACGAACCCAATTCGGTCGCCCAGCCCGAGAAGCCGGATGTCGCGGATGTGAAACGCGGGCAAAGACTTAAGCCCCTCGCGGGGAGGGCGGGAAGGGCGTTCCCACCGTGCGATCAGGGGAAAACGAAGCCAAAACGAACCCAAAACGAAGCCAAAACGAAGCCACGGGACGGAGAACGAACCCATGAAAAGGGGCTCGCTTCGGAGGAATGAGTCAGCTCCGCTCCCTTTTCGATGATTTGTGCACCGATCGGTTGCGAGGAGACGCCGATCCTCGGGCAAACTCGACCGGCCGACGGTCCAGGTCAGAGCTTCTTCTTCCTGGCCTTGCCCTTCCCCTTACCCTTGGGCTTCGCCTTGCCTCGCTTGGGAGGCGCCGGGCGATCTCGCGAGGGGGTGGCCATGGAGCGGGGGACTCGGGCCTTGGGCCTGGAGGGCGGAGGAGGGGCATCGGGGGCCCGGTCCTTGGGCACGAGGTCAAGCTCGCGCCGATCGACGTCCACCCTCGCCACGCGGACTTCGATGTGGTCGCCGAGGCGGAAGCGTTGGCCGCTGCGGCGGCCGATCATGGTGTGGGTTTCGGCTTCCTTGTAGTAATAGTCGTCGCCTAGGCTGGTCACGTGGATGAGTCCGTCGACGGGCAGCTCGACGAGCTGGGCGAACAGGCCGAAGTCCTCCACGCCGATGATCAGCGCGTGGAACTCCTCGCCGATCTTGCTCTCCAGGTGGGTGAGGAGCTTGATCTTGATCAGCTCTCGCTCGGCCATCTCGGCGCGGCGTTCGGTGCGGTTGCAATGCTCGGCCAGGGCCACCAGCTCGTCGATGTCGGCCGTGGGCTTCTTGCCGTCGAGGATCGCGCCGAGCTGGCGATGGACCTGCAAGTCGGGGTAGCGGCGGATCGGCGAGGTGAAGTGGCAGTAATGCTCGCTCGCCAGCGCGTAGTGCCCCTCGATCTCGGGTGTGTACACGGCCTGCTTCAGGCTCCGCAGGAAACCATAGTGGATGGCGTAACGCTCGGGGGCCTCGGCCGAGGCGTCGAGCACCTTCTGGAGGTCGAATCGGCTCTGCGGGTTCTCGATCTCGAAGCCCATGCTGCGGGCGAACTCGGCGAACTGCTTGAGCTTGCCTGCGTCGGGGTCGGCGTGGGCCCGTCGCAGGAAGCCGACGCTCTTCTCGGTCAGGGCGGTGGACACGGCCTCGTTGGCCGCGAGCATGAACTCCTCGATGACCTGGTGGCTCTCGTCGTTGCTCGCCAGGCTCGCGCCCACGACCTCGCCGTGATCGCCCAGGTCCACCTTGACCTCGGGCATGGTCAGCTCAAGGGCCCCGCGCTTGAACCTGCGCTTGCGGAGGATGCGGGCGAGTTCGAGCATTGAGCCCAGCAGCGTGCGGACCTCAGGCCTGAGCCCTTCGGCGTCCTCGTCCTGGTGCATCATCACGTGGAAGGCCTGCTCATAGCTGAACCGCTTATCCACGCGGATGGCCGACCGGGTGAACCGGCTGCTGGTCCGCACACCGGACGGGTCGAACTCCATGAACACGCTCATGGTGAACCTCACGTGCCCTTCCTGAAGGCTCGCGAGGCTGTTGGAGATGACCTCGGGCAGCATGGGGATCACGCGGTCGGGCAGATACACGCTGGTCCCGCGCTTGCGGGCGGTCTGGTCGAGGTCGGTGTTCGGCCGGACGAAGTGGGACACGTCGGCGATGTGGACGACCAGGGTCCAGAAGCCGCGATCGTCGCGAGACAGGGAGATGGCATCGTCGAAGTCGCGGGCGGTGGCCGGGTCGATCGTGACCGTGAGCATGTCGCGCAGGTCTTCGCGCCTCTCGAGCTTGGTCTCGTCGAACCGCTTCGCCTGGTCGCGGGCGTCCTGCAGGGTCGGGTCGTCGAACACGTCGGGGATGCCGAAGGCGCGGATCACGGTCAGGGTATCGACGCCGGGCTGCCCGCGCTGGCCGAGGATCTCGGTGATCACCCCTTCGCCCTCGGTCTCGGGCGTGGGGTAGCGGACCATCTCGATGGCGACCTTGTCGCCGGGCTTGGCCCCCTTGGCGCCGGGGTCGCCCACGAAGATCGGGGCGGTGAAGGTGGTCCCGTCGACCTTCACATAGGAATGCGAGCGGTCTTCCTCGAAGTAGGTCCCCACGAACACGCCCGAGGCGCGGGTGACCACGCGGATGATCTTGCCCTGGTTGTTGAAGCCCGGCGTGGAGGCCCTCTTCATGATCTTCACGGCCACGATGTCGCCCGTGGAGGCGTCGAGGCCGGCGTCGGGCGGGATGAAGATGTCCTTGTCGCGTCCGGTTGACTCGTGGGGGCGGACGAACCCGAAGCCCTTGGACGCGCGTCGGAAAGTGCCGACGATCGTCCCCTTGGATGTCTCGGTCGGCTTCGAGAGCGTCTTGTCCTTGGCCAGGTCGAGCTTCCCCTCGCGCACGAGGGATTTGACCGCCGACCGGAAGTCGGGATAGTCCTCGGGCGGGATCGCGAACCGCCGGGACATGGCCTTCAGGGTGATGGGCCGATAGTCGCTCCGCGCGACGAGGCCCAGAACTTTATCGTCGTAATGGCTCATGATGAAAGGATATCACGCAGCGAACGGCGCGCCGACGGACCGGTTCGCCGCAATTCCGCGATCCCTTTCACATGCCGAGCCGCATGGGCTCGTCCTGATCGTCGGGGTCGAGCAGGCTCACCTCGCGCTGGATCTCGATCTCCCGCTTCGCCTCGCCCATCTCGTGATGAGGCACGGGGACGAGCAAATAGACGGTGTGGGTCTCGGGGTCGAGCAGGTGGATGGGCTCATCGCCGGCATCCCGGATCGCCCGACGAAGTTCTGGCGGGATCGTGATCATAGGTCTTTCCCATAGCGATGGTATCGATAGGTCGGGGCGAAAGCGGGCCAGGTGACCATTCAATCCCGGAGGGGCAGAGTTGCCGAAAATCGAGACGAGGATTTGAGCAGGTGTCCGGCGACGGCACCCATCAAGGTAAACGCGATCACGATGACCGAGGTCACCACGCCCTTGAATCGCCAGCTTTCCGACGTTCGTAGCACTTCCCTGAGGTCGGCGTTGGCCTGGAGGCGGTCAAGCTCCGCCGGTTCGAGGGTCGGCTCGAGCGAAGGCGAGGGTGGGCGGGGATGGAGCGTGTCGAAGACCTCGCCGATCGATTCCACAAAGTAACCGGGCGTAACGGGCAGAATCAAGTTCGGCGAGGTGACGGCCAGGGAGATCAGACCGAAGACCGTGGCACCGAGCCAGGGGGGCCGGGCCGGTCCCTTCTTCAGGATCGCGCCCAGGATGACCGTGGCCAGGGCCAGGAGCTCAACCGAGAAGATCCTGATGCACCAGAGCGCCGAGGCCGATCGGATGGACGCGAGGGCGAACGCGGTCATCGCGATCGTGATCAATGCCATGGAAACGGGGATGCGAAACGATGGCATCGGGGTTCCTCCGGTCGAATCCGCCCCCGCCCTGATGCGGTTCAGTCCAGCTCGTCCTCAACGGCCCCGTTCGCCGACAGATCCCCCTTGTAGAGCTTCCGGCCGAGGTTGGGGTGGAACGGGGTCCAGTTCGACTCGCGGTTCGGGTCGTCGCGGATCTCGCGGGTGTAGAGGTGGATCTTGGCGTCGAGGTTGTCCAGGCAGTTCAGCGCGATCGCCTCGGGGGTCATGGGCAGCTTGGGGCTGCCGAACTCGTGAGTGCCGTGGTGGCTTACGATCATATGCTCGAGCCGAAGGCGAAGCTCGGTGGGGAACGGCTCGCCGGTGAGGTCGGCGGTCTTGAGGAGCTTCTCGCGGAGCAGACCCACCCCCATCACAAGGTGGCCGATCAACTGGCCCTCGTCCGTGTAGCCGAAGGTGCGCTCGTAACTCAGCTCGTCGATCTTGCCGAGGTCGTGAACGAAGATGCCCGTCAAGAGGAGGTCGCGGTCCACGTCCGGGTACAGGTCCATGATCCGCGAGGCCACGTTGAGCATGGTGACCACATGCTCGAGCAGGCCCGCAGGATAGGCGTGATGGTTCTTGATCCCGGCCGGCGCGGAGGTGAACTTCCGGACGAACTCGTCATCGATGAGGAAGCACTCGACCAGCGCCTTCAGGTGGGGATTGCCGAGCCCGAGCAGGATCTCGCGCATCCGGGCGAGGAGCTTCCCGGAGTCGCGGACGCTCTGGGGGAGATAGTCCGACAGGTCCACATTCTCGGGCGAGACCGTGTCGATATTCGCCAGGATGATCTGGAGGGCGCCCTGGAAGACCTGGACCTTGCCCTTGGCGTGCAGGTAGTCGCCGGGCTCGAACCGGCGCGCGAGGTTCTCGGTGGCGTTCCAGAGCCTGGCGCCCACGGCCCCGGTCTTGTCGCGGAGTTCGAGGTGGAGGTAGAGGCTGCCCTGGCGATTGGCCCGAAGCTGCTTGTCGGCAATGAGGAAGATATCGTCGATGGACTCGCCGTTAGCGAGTTGGTTCACATAGCGGCGCGTCATGGAGAAGCTCATCCGATCCCAAAGAAAAATCGGACGGGGCTAACGGTCCGATCGAGCAGCGACTGCACCGTCGCCCGTCCGAGCGCGAGGGCCGATTGTAGGAATCCGATCGACGCGTGGTCAAGCCGCGCGCAGAGCGATCCCAGGCCCGGGGACCCCGGACCAGGGATCGTGAGTCGGCAACGTCGCCTCTCGTCGGGCTTAGCTGGCCTTCGCGAGCTTGATCGGGCGGCTGTTCTCGCGGACCGGGGTCGCCTTGGCCGAGGCCGAGACGAAGGCCTCGATCAGCTGCATGTCGAGGGAGATGTTCCCCTCGTTCTGCGGGTGCCACTGCACGCCGATCGCGAACCAGTCCTCACCCTTCCACTCGATGGCCTCGACCAGTCCGTCGGGGGCGAGGGCCCCGGCGCGGAACCCGGGGGCGACCTTGCGGATGCCCTGGTGGTGGTAGCTGTTCACGCAGATCTCGCCGTCGCCGTAGATATCTTCCATCGTGGAGCCCTTCTCCATGATGACGATGTGGCGATGGGCCCCGCCCTGGGGGTCGCGGTGCGGGATGCTGCGAGGCATGTCCTCGGGCAGGTGCTGGTAGATGCCACCGCCGTAGACCACGTTCATCTCCTGCATGCCCAGGCCCACGCCCAGCACGGGGATCTTGCGCTGCTGGACGAGCTTGCAGAGCAAACGGTCGGAGTTCTCGCGGTTCTTGTTGATGGTCTTGATCGAGGGGTGCGGCGACAGGCCCATCTTCATGGGGTCCATGTCATCTCCCTCGGTCAGGATCACGCCGTCGAGCCGATCGAGGATCGGCCCGAGGTCCTGCTCCTTGGTCAACGGGGGCAGGATCACGGGCAGGGCATTGGCCGTGAGCAGGCACTCGTAGTACCCGGAGTGGAGGATGGTGTGGAGGCTGCGGCCCTTGGCGGGGGTGAAGATATCGGCGTTGATACCGATCAGCGGGCGATCCTTCGTCATGGCGTCCCTTCCTTGCGTTGGCGTAGAGCGAAATCCGTTCGTCTCGTCAAGGCCCGCCCCGCGTCCAACGCTTCGTGGTGCCCGAATCATTCGGGCCGAGAGCGATCGACGCCTCATCCACGAGGGAGGGGCGGAATGGCAGTGGGCAGCGATCGGCCGTCGAGGCCAGTCGCCGCGTTGCGGGGAACTGAGGCAGATTCAAGTGCCGGAGAAAACTGTCGCGATCAAGGGTCCGTTTGCGATTCCATTCTCAACGGGTGCGACATCAGAGCGGTCAACGGATACTAACGACCCCTCGGTCGCATCTCAAGCAAAAACCAGCGAAATTCGCCGTTTTTCGCGGGATTTTGCTTCCCCAAAAATCGGAAGCCGAGGGCACATTTTGCACCCCCGGTACCCCGTTCACGGGACGAAGACCGCGCGGACGCTTCCGTCCTCCTTGGTCTTAAACATCTCGTAGCCGCGCGGGCCGTCCTCGAGCGAGAACCGGTGCGTGGCCAGGTACGAGGTCTCCAGCTCTCCGCGGGACGCGAGCTCCAGACGGCTGGGCGGGTACGTCTGCCCGTGCGGCTGGGTGCGCGGACGGTGAGCCCCTTGTTGATGATCGTGTCGATGGGAAATTCATCCATCAATATGTAAACGCCAACGATGAAAAGCGTGCCTCCCTTGCGGCAGGCCATGATCGCCTCTCGCAGGGCCGACCCGCGGTCGGTCTCCAGGTGCAGGCTCTGCTTCACGCGGTCGTAGGCGTAATCGATCCCGGTCCCGTGGGCCCCCATCCCCACGGCGTCGATGCAGGCGTCGGTGCCTTGGCCGCCGATCATCTCCTTCAGCACCTCCAGCACGCTGCCCGCCCGTTCTTAGTTGATCGTCTCGGAGCCGACGATCTCCTCGGCCATGCGGAGCCACTCCGGCAGGCGGTCCATGCCGATAACCCGCTCGGCCCCGAGGATGAAGGCGCTGCACCGGGCCATCAGGCCCACGCCCCCGCAGCCCCACACCGCCACGGTGTCCCCGGGCTTGATGTGGCAGAAGTCGGCAAGTCCTTGGTGGTGGGGCTCAGCGCGTGTCGGATCGCGCGGCGGGCTGGTGCTCGGTTGTGGGGATTTCGCCGGTCTCGACCAGGCTCTTGAAGAGGTACAAGGTCTTCTGGGCCATCAGCAGACAAACCATTCGCAGGAGTTTGGCCGCCGCGCCCCCGATCACTCCGCCGGGCGGATCGAACGGGACGCGCAGAACGACCTCGGTCCCGCGATTCGCCTGCGCCGGGCGGAAGCTCACTTCCCCCTCGCTGGGGATCTCGGAGCGTTCCACCGACCTCCAGGGCTGTCGCTCGCCCGGGCGATCCTCGGTGATTCCCGTCTCCCACGCATAGGTCAGGCCCAGGGGGGCGTGGAGTCTCCAGCGCATGCGGTTCTCGCCCGCGGGCTCGACCTCGGCAAAGTGTCCCATGAGGCGAGCGGTCGTTAGAGGGTCGCGTCCGAGGTGGGCGACCTCCTCGACCGGATTGCCAATCGTGACCAGGCCCATCACCACCCTGGCCTGGGGGCTCGCCCCCGGCTCTTGAGCGTCGGCCGTGTTCACGTCGAATGCATGATAAAGCGAGAGTGTCCCGTTATTCCTCGATAGGGGAGGCTCCCTCCCGCCATTGCGGCGGCCGCACCTCCGACCGAGCGTCCGGCCAGTCCGAGCACGAGGAGGGATCCCCCCAGCACGAGCCACGCGGCGCGTTCGGCCTGTCCGGCGTTCGTTACCGGCCCGTGGAACTGGCGAGGCGACGGGGTCATGGTGGTTGCATCCTCTCATAAGGTTCAGCGGCCGCCGAGGTGGCCAATCGTCCGATCAATGCACCAAGACAGCCAGATCTCAGGCCGTCGGGGCGCGTACAAGCACGGGCCTCCCTCGAACCCGGAGGTCGAAGGAGGCCCGTGCTCGTGTCGTCGTCAGGCGGTCGCTTGACCGATCAGTGGGGGGCGGAGGGGGACTTCTCGTGAGACGACGGCTCGGATCCGACGAAGTCATCCCTGAGCAGACGGACGATCATCTCGAGGTCCGCTGGCGTGAGGTCCTCAAAGCCGGGCATCTGCTCGTGGGGCTTCAGGTAGCCATAGAAGCCCTTCGCGCCCGGCTTGCGGATCATCTTGCTGAGCCATTGCGGCGACCCGTACGCGAAGAGGCCGGGGGCCTTCTGGTCCTTGTCGGGCTGGCCCAGGTCCGCGACCGCGTGGCACGGCAGGCAGGACGAGACGAAATTCTCGAACGCGGGATGCTCCTTGACCTTCGGGTCGGAGGCCCACTCCTCGGCCGTCACGTCGGAGGGGATCCTGGCGAACGAGGCCACGAACTCGGCGACCTGCGTGCGCTCGGCGTCGGTGTCGAAGTCGTAGGTCTTCTTCCAGGTCTCCATGCCGTTCAGGGGCTTCTCGGTGAAGGTCTTCGCTCCCGGAGCGGTCGGGACATGGGCCTTGAACTTCGGGGCGCCCGGATCCTCCAAGAGGTCGCCGATCCACCCCGGGGTGGCGAAGTGGGCGAGGTCGAACGCCTTGAACGGGTCCTCGGGTTTGCCCTGGGTCTTGCCGGTGTAGGCGTGGCATCCCAGGCACTTCTGTTCGAGGATCGCCATGCCCCGGGTGAGGGGATCGCGGTTCAGGATGTCGCTCGATCCCGACGGGGGGATGCCCGCGTTGGGGTTTCCGGCAAGCTCCAGGGCCCGTGCCGCCGCCTGGTCGGCAACCTTGCGGCTCGCGGCGAAGCTCGGATCGTTGGCGTCGGCACGAAGGGCCTCGACCGTGAGGTATCCGGCGCCTCCCACGAGAGCGAACACGAACATGCAGGCGAGGAAGTGGGCGAACTTCCGGGGGAACAACTTGTCGAGCAGGGGGAGCAGGAACAGGACGGCCACGATCGCGCCCGGCACGACCTGCGTGCCGACGAATTCGTACTTCCCGGGGAACTTCTTGAGCATCTGGAACAGCGAAAGGAAGTACCACTCGGGACGCGCCGGGTATTCCAGGCTGCCGGGGTCCGCCGGGGCGTCGAGCGGGGCCCCATGGTGCTGCCAGGTGAAGAAGGCCAGCACGCCGAAGACGGCCAGGCCGGCGACCGTGTCGTAGAAGACCTGCTTCGGAAAGAACGGCTCGGACCCCGTGGCTTTGGGCGGAGCCGTGACCCCGTGCTTGCGGAACAGGGCGATGTGGCCGACGAGAAAGAGTACGAGAAGGCCGGGCAGGACGCCCACATGCAGCCCGTAGAAGCGGGTGAGCGTCTGGTTGCCGTAGTTGTCGCCGCCGACGACCACCTTCTCGATCGCCGGGCCGATCAGGGGAGTGCCGCTCGCGATCTTGGTGGCGACCTTCGTCGCCCAGAACCCCTTCTGGTCCCACGGCAGGAGATACCCCGTGAGGCTAAAGCCAAGGGTCACGAACATGAGCAGCATACCGAACCACCAGTTGACCTCGCGAGGCGAGCGGTAGGCCCCGGCGATCACCACCTGTAACAGGTGCAGGAGCATCACCACGACCATGGTCTGCGAGCCGAAATGGTGCAGCCCTCGGATGAACCAGCCGAGGTTCATCTGGGTGCTGATGTACCAGACGCTGCCCCAGGCCGTGGAACTGGAAGGGCTGTAGCTCGTCATGAGCAGGATGCCCGTGACCAGCTGGATCATGAAGGCGATCGAGAGGGCCGAACCGAACACGTATCGCCATCGGGCGCCTCCGGGGATCGGTTCCTCGAGCGCCTCGTGGACGAGGTGCTTGTATCCGGTGCGGGTGTCGAACCACGCGGCGAGGTTCTTAAGCAAGGGGGATCTTCTCCTCACTCTGGGATCGGAATCTCTCAAACTTGACGCTGACCATCTGGTCGGGGCCGATCGGCTCGACTTCCAGACGGTCCATCGGGCGGGGCGGAATCTTGTTCTCGGGCTTTCCCGCGAAGGTGAACGCGCTGTCGTGGCAGGGGCAGCGGAATGACTTCTTGTCGCCCGACAGGTTGATCGCGCAGCCGAGGTGCGGGCACTCGGCCTGGAACGCCTCGACCTGCGACTTCGAGCCCTCGGGCTGTCGGACTAGCCACACGAGGCCGATCGGTTCCTTCGGGTACTTGACCCTGGCGTCCTGGCGTTCGTCCACGATCGGGAACGACCGGGGGACGCCCACTTCGAGGTCATCGAGCTTGGCCAGAGGGTACACCCTCGCGGTGCCCCGCTTCTTGCCCAGCGGATCGAGCAGGTAGGCGACGCCGGGCACAGCCAGGCCCAGGGTCAGCATCCCGCCCAGCAGGGTCGTCCCGAACCGGTACAGATCACGGCGATTCATTCAGGCCTCCTGGGCGAATTTGTTTCTGGCCGAGGATGCGGAGGGGAATCAGCGGAGCCAGGAATTCCCAAAGACTAATTCCTTTTCTGCGACCTCGGCGTGAAACGTCTTCACGGATTGTTAATCGCGGCACGGACGGCGGCGAGAACCATCGGAACGGCCTCGGACATGGGGTCGGGCAGCGTGGCACCGGCCGCGGCGCGGTGGCCGCCTCCCCCGTAGAGGCCCGTCAACTTCGAGCAGTCGAACCCGTTGCGAGCCCTCATGCTCAGCTTGATCCCGCCCTGCTTCAGCTCGATGAAGAGGATGCCAACCTCAACGCCCCGGACGGAGACGGTGAAGTCGACCAGGTCCTCGGTATCGGGCGGGACCGCGCCGGTGCGGTCAAAGTCGTCGCGGGTGACGATCGCGTAGGCCACTCGGCCGTCGAGGTCGGTCTGGAGAGACGCCAGGGTCTCGCCCATCATCTTGAGCCGCCCAAGCGTGTTGCGCTCGAACAGCAGCTTGTACGTGGAATCAATCGCCGCTCCGGCGTCCATCAAGTCCGCCGCGGCGCGGAGGGTTCCGGCGTTGGTGGACGGGTGCCGGAACCAGCCCGTATCCATCGCGATCGCTGTAAGCAGGGCCGTGGCCATCGGCGACGTGATCGCGGCCCCGACCGCCTTTGCGGCCTGGAGGACCAGAGTCCCGCAAGACTCGGCGTTCGTGTCCTTGAGATAAATCGCGCCCAGGTCGTCCTGGCTCACATGATGGTCGATCACCAGCCTCGGCCCCGGGAAATCGCGGATGACTGGGGCCATGTCGCCAAGCTGGCCCCAGCTCGAGAGGTCCACGATGATCGCTGCCTCGCGGTCGCCGAGATCGTCGGGCCGGATTTGAGTTCCCAGATGCTCGATTAGCGAGCCGGTGGGGTCGAGGAAGTCGTATCGGGGCGGGGTCAGGCTGGCGTTGACGATCCTCACGTCCTTGCCGAAGTGCTTGAGGATGCCAAGCACGCCAAGCTCCGAACCCAGGGCATCGCCATCGGGACGCACATGGCTCGTAACCAGAAATCGGTCGTGTGCGGCGATGAACTCGGACAGCGCGGTCCAGTCAACGATCATGGAGAGTCTCAGAATTCGTGCGGAAGGCTCGCAGGCGGAGAGAGTATTATAGGCGGGAGCGCAGGGCGGTCGCAACCGGCGGGTGCAGGGCGTCGCAATGCAGACTCAGCGGCCGCATCGACAACGCTTGGGGCGAGAGTGAACACGGCAGAGGAGCACGACCCGAGTCCTCGCGTGGCCACGTCGATCGCCCGAAGCGTCGCCGAGCCGTCGTCATCGATTGAAAACAAAAGATGACGAGTGCCGTCAACCTAGCACGTCCGAAACCCGCAAGCAACGGGCCGGAAGACTTTGTGGATTTTTCGTGAAGCGAGAACCCGTAACGCGGTCACGGTTCGCGGGGAATGACCCCGCCCCGCCCCGGCCCGAGGATCGAGCGATTGGGCCGCCGAAATCCTGGGGTCGTCCGCGACGAAGCCATGCTGAGCGCGGGATCACGCGGCGATCTCACGTGGTGTACTGGTCGACCCGGAATTGGGCCAGATTCTCGCGCACCCAGTCGATCGTGAGCTGGAGCCCCTCGTCGAGCGAGAACTGGGGCTCCCAGCCGAAAAGCTCCTTCGCCAGGGCGGTTCCCGCAAGCAGGCGGCCGACCTCGCTCTTCGCGGGTCGGACCCGGACGGAGTCGGACTCGATGGTGATCGGCTTGCCCAGGAGGGCGGCGACCCGCTCGGCCAATTCGCCGATCGTGAGGTCGCTTCCTCGCCCGATGTTCACGACCCGCCCGATTGCGGCGTCGCAGGCCGCGATCGCGGCAAAGCCCGCCGCGGTGTCTTCCACATAGGTCAGGTCGCGACGGGGGTCGAGGCTCCCGAGCTTGACCTTCGACCTGGCCAGGGCCTGGCTGATGATCGTCGGGATGATCGCGCGGGCCGATTGCCGCGGCCCGAACGTGTTGAATGGCCTCAGGACCGCCACCGGCATCCCGAACGCGGCGTGGTAGCTCAGGCCCAGGGCGTCGGAGCCGATCTTCGTGGCGGCATAGGGGGACTGACCCTGGAGCGGGTGAAGCTCGTCGATCGGCACGTAACGCGCCGTGCCGTAAACCTCGCTGGTGGAAGTCAGGACCACCCTCTCCAGCGTCGCGGAGCTTCGGCAGGCGTCGAGCACGTGGGCGGTCCCCACGACGTTGGTTTGCACCACGTCGAGCGGGTTTTGATAGGAGTACGGGATCGCGATCAGGGCCCCGAGGTGGAAGATCCACTCGCGACCGGCGACCGCCGACCGCACGGCTTCCGGGTCCTTGAGATCTCCGCGGTGGGTTTCGACCTGGGACTGCACTTCGGGCGAGAGCCGATCCAGGTGCCCGCGATCGTCTCGCCCGTTGTAACGGACCAACGCGCGGACCTCGTGCCCTTCGCGAACCAGGCGCTCGACCAGGTGGCTGCCAATGAACCCGCCTGCCCCCGTGACCAGCACACGCTTACCCATCGAGCCGCCCTCGCGATCCATCCAACACGATCAAAGGCCGTCATCCTACGGATTTCACCAGCTTCGACAACGCGGATTCCTTTCGGAGCCGGGACAGAGTGCCCACAAAAAAATCTCGATGCCAAACCCCTGAACCCCTCATCTAACCTAAAGAGACCATTCTCCGTCGCCGATAATGTTTAACACGGATCATGGTCCGCTGCCGTGGTTTCGCGTTCCGGACGGAGCGTGCCCCAAGAGGATGGATGACCTTCCCCATGCGGTTTCCAAGTCAAGCGACCGGAGTTGCGCCGATGGCTCTTCGTCTCATACTGGTGGGCGTGGTGGCCTGCCTCGCCCTGGAATTGCCCGACCGTGGGGCATCGAAACCGACTGACCGGCCGGGCAAGACCTGGCTGGATGTGCCCGTTCAGCCCCGGACCGCGGCCGAAGGGTTCGTGGCGATCGCCCCGCCCGTGGTCTCGGAGCCGGAGATTCCTGCCCTGCCGCTTTCTCCGGTCGTCGTCGATTTGATGCCTGAGACGGTTGAAACGTCCGTCCCGGTCGCGCCGGTGGAAGTGACGATCGCGGCCGAGACGGGGGCGCCCGCCGTCCTGACCCTTCCGGGCCGGATCGAGGCCGCGTTCGTCGCCAGCGTCGAGCCGTTCGCCCCTGAGGTGGAAGCGGCCCCCACCAATGCCCCCGACCTGATCTCCATCGACGCCATCGCCCGGGCCCTTGCCGAGTCCAGCCCCACGGTCGCGACGGTCGCCGAGCCCTCGCCTCCCGTCTTTAGCGACCAGCAGGGGACGACCCCTTCCGTTGGGATCCTCGCGGACATTGCGCCGGTGACCATCGTCGAGCCGGTCGTGGTGATCGCTTCTGAGAGTAAGCCCCTCGACCCCGACGCCACGTTCCAGTCGGTTGTAGGCGAGATGGCCCGCACCTTCGCCGCTGACGTTCCCGCTCGGATGGAGAACGCCCCGCTAATCGCGTCGCAGCCGATCCCCGCACCCCCGGCTCCGGAAGCCGAGCTGATTGTCGCGGCCGACGAGCCCGCCGATGCGCCCGAGGACTCGCCTTCGCTCGCGGACATTTTGAATCGCGAGGCTGAAGGTCTCGAGCCGATCCCCTTGCCCGACCCCGTGGCGGTCGCCGAGGTTTCTCCGGAACCCGTCGCCCCGCAGGCCCCGGAGACCCGCGAACACCGGCTGGCTCATGCCGTTTCCCTCACGGGCCAGGCTGTGCAGGCCTGGGCGAGCCTCCTCGTTCAGCGGCCTGCGGTCATCTCGGTTCATCGGTAGGATCTCGTCGCGGACTCATTCCCGATCATCGAACGGGCTCGGCCCGTCGCCTCCTCGTGTCGAAGGGGGCGACGGGCGGTTTGCGTTTCGGGGATGGGCGTCACGGCCGGCTCAGAGGCGCGCGGCCTCGTCCGGGCTTTCCGGCTCGTCATCATAAATGAACTGGCGGTATCCCATGCCCATGGCCACCCGCAGGACATCTCCATGGCTGGGGAAGGTCTTCCCGCTCTGAACCTTGAAGTTCTGCATGGCGTTCATGAACTCGATCTCGTCGTCGCTGTACTGCTTCTCGAAGGTGGTGGGGTCCACCCGCCTGCGTCGTTCCTTGCGTGCGGCGCGTTCAGGGGCCGCCTCCCGAGCGGCCTCCGGGGTGACAACCGGGGACGGCTGGTGGGGGCCGTCACCTCGTCGTAGCTGGCCTTCGCGACGGTCGTAGAAGAGCGTGTCGGGAGGAAAGGCGGAAAAATCGAATTTCACCTCGTCGCGAGGCGTCTCATCTTGAGCGGCCATATCCCGGGTCTCTCCCATGCCATCAAACGACTTGCCAAAAAAATTGAATCTCAAAAGACTTCTAGGACGCGGTCAGGTTCCTGTCAAAACCGCCAAGTCGTCGACCGTGTGGCATAATGGAAATGTCGCCCCGAATACCCGACTACACCCATGCGCTCTCGCTTACCTTGTCGCCCGTCGGGCGGGCCGGTAGAGTCAATAGTACGTCAAGCGCCTCGAGAGGCCCGGACGCCTTCACCCTGTCCAGGCCCTCCCTTTCCCGGAGATTTCAAACATGTCTCGGTTCTCGCGACGGTGGAAAGGCGCCGGGTCCCTGACGATGGGGGGCCTGATTCTTTGCGGTTCGGTGGCGAGGGCGGACGACCCGGTCGTTCCTCCCCTGGCCGACCAGCTCGTGAAGCTCGGCAAGCTGGCGAAAGCTCAGGGCGAGGCGGCTGATGCCCAGCGGTTCTTCGCCCAGGCGTTGAAGCTGGATCCCAGGAATGACCAGGCCCGGTCGCTGTTGACCGTCCGCCAGGATCCGCTGCCCCCGCCCCCCGGTGACCAGCCGGCCCCGGCCGAGAACCCGGCCCCCGCTCCCACGGCCACCATCGAGCAGGCCTCCGAGCTTGAGCGTGTGGCGGTGCAGCAGCTGAACGCCGCGGTCAACGACCGCATCGAGCAGGCCCGCACCGAGCTCAATCGCGAGAATCCCGAGGCTGCGCTCAATGTCCTGCGCCTGGGCCTGACGGCGCTGGACACCGACCCGAGCGTGCCCGAGAACGCGAAACGGGCTCTGCGATCCCGGCTCAACGCCCAGATCCAGGCCACGGTTCGCCGCGAAGAGCAGATCCAGGCCTCGCGAGCGGAGCGGGAGCGGCTCACGGCCTCGGCCGAGCAGCAGTCCCGCATCCTCGAGCAGTTCGAGACCAATCAAGCGACCGTCAACGCGTTGATGATCCGCTTCGACACGCTCATGGCCCAGGGCCAGTACAACGTCCTTTTCAACGGCGGGACGGGCAACATCGCCGAGGCGATCGCCCCCTTCGCCGAGGCCCACATGTACGCCCAGCAGGCCCGGGCCATCATCCCCGGTGCAACCGCGCCTCGGGCCGGACTGCTGGTCTCGGCCTTCGAAGGCTCCTTGGCTACGGAACTGGCTAACGAAGAGTTGAAGGAGTATCGCTACCTCCAGACCATGAACGACGTGACCCGCGCCGCGGTTCCGTTCCCCGACACCATCACCATCGAGTATCCCGACGCCAAGCACTGGCGGGATATTTCGGAGAAGCGGATCAAGAGGTACGAGAGCGTTTCGCTGGACACCCGCGACGAGCAGACGACGAAGATCCTCAACAAGCTCAACGACGTGGTCTCCATGCCGTTCGCCAACGAGACTCCGCTTGAGGATGTGATCAAATACATCCAGACGGCGACCTCGGGCACGGACCTGCCCTCGGGCATCCCCATCTACGTGGACCCGGTGGGCCTGACTGAGGCCGAGAAGACCATGGCCTCGCCGATCACTCTGAGCCTTGAGGGGGTGAAGCTGAACCAGTCTCTTCGGCTGCTCCTGCGTCAGCTCGACCTGACCTTCACGGTCAAGGATGGGCTCATGACCATCACCTCGGCGACCTCGAAGGACCAGCCGACCGAGATCCGCGTGTATCCGGTGGCGGACCTGGCGATCATCCCGTTCTCGCTCATGGGCGGTGGCGGTGGTGGCATGGGGGGCGGCGGCATGGGCGGCGGCGGGATGGGCGGCGGCATGCGTTCCATG
>JANOBY010000008.1:0-10030 GCA_031411935.1 Planctomycetales bacterium
GGTCGAGTGCCTCCTGACGACGATCGAGACCTGCCGCCGTCAGGGTCGCGACCTGCTCGATTTCCTCGTCCAGGCCCTCGAAGCCCAACGCTCAGGTGCAAAGGCGCCGTCGCTCCTCCCAGAGGGGGCGTGAACGCTTACGGAACCTTTTCTCCCGTGACTGGCTCGGTCAAAATAAATTTACCCGTTCCATCGTTCCCGAGTAGCACACAACGGCTTCGTGTCGGCGGCCTTGGCTCCCAATCTCCCTGGGATGGAGGTCTCCGCCCCGTGTGGGCGGACCGGAGTCGAGACTTTGCCGCTCGCAAAGCGAAGCCCCAAGCGTTTCCATCGCTTACCCTCTCTCGAGGACATCTCATGAAGTCCATAATTCGATCCGTCCTGACGACCCTGGTTTTAGGCACGCTTCCCCTTGCGATCGGGGCTGAAGATCCTGCCCCATCTGTGGGGGAGTTGCCCAGTGGTGCTTCCGGCAAATTATTGAACCTGGATTTCGAGACCGGCTCACTCGCCGACTGGCACGTAGAAGGCGAAGCCTTTATCGGGGCCCTGGTCAAGGGTGACACCGTGGCGAAACGTCGACGAGACATGTGGAGCGATCATCAAGGAGAATACTGGGTCGGCTCGTATGAAAAAGGGGGCGATGTCGTAAAGGGCACGCTCTCATCCTCGCCATTTAAACTCACCCACCCCTGGGTGAGTTTCCTCGTCGGCGGCGGGGCTCATGACGATACCCGGGCCGAACTGGTGATGGCGAAGTCTGGCGAGATCTTGTTCCAGGCTCGTGGGGATGAATCGGAGAATCTGAAACGTGTGACGGTGAACCTTGCAAAGTATCAGGGCTCGGAGATCTTTGTTCGTCTGGTTGACCAGAACTCAACTGGTTGGGGGCATGTCAATTTTGACGACCTCCGTCTCTCCGACGAACGCCCCAGGACGGCGATCGCCCAGACGTCGAGCGTTGTGGATCGCTACAAGAATGCGGGCCTCCCTCCAATCGAGGCGGCGAAGGCCATGACCGTCCCCGAGGGCTTCAAGGTCCAACTCTTCGCTGGAGAGCCCGACGTGGTTCAACCGATCGCGATGGCGATCGATGCTCGCGGTCGCGTGTGGGTCGCCGAAGCTTACTCGTACCCTCATCGTGTGTCGCCCGATGAGGCCAAAGACCGAATTTTGATATTCGAGGACGCGGACAACGACGGCAGGTTCGAGACGCGATCGGTCTTCGCCGAGAAGCTCAACCTGGTCAGCGGTCTCGAAGTTGGCTACGGCGGCGTGTGGGTGGGGGCCGCCCCCGAGCTTCTCTTCATCCCTGACAAGGATCAGGACGACCGACCCGATGGTCCTCCCCAAGTCGTGCTCGACGGTTGGGGACAGCACGACACGCACGAAACCCTGAACTCTTTCGCCTGGGGGCCTGATGGGTGGCTCTATGGCTGTCACGGTGTGTTCACGCACTCCAACGTAGGTAAGCCCGGAGCACCGGCCACCGATCGCACACCGATCAATGCTGGCATCTGGCGCTATCACCCAAGGAAGAAGGTGTTCGAGGTCTTTGCCAACGGGACCAGCAACCCCTGGGGAATTGACTGGAACGCGAATGGCCAGGCGTTCTTGACCTCGTGCGTGATTCCGCACCTTTATCATGTGATTCAGGCGGGACGGTTCGAGCGTCAGGCAGGGTCTCACTTCAACAATTACACGTATGACGACATTAAGAGCATTGCCGACCATCGACATTACGTGGGGGACAATCCTCACCGTGGCAACGGCCGCTCTGATTCCATGGGCGGAGGACATGCCCATGCGGGGGCCATGATCTACAACGGGACCCGTTGGCCCGAGGAGTATCGCGGGTCGATTTTCATGAACAACATCCACGGGGCGCGCCTTAATCGGGATGTCTTCAAGGCTTCGGGCTCGGGATACATCGGCTCGCATGAGTCCGACTTCCTGTTTGCTAACGATTCCTGGTCTCAAATAGTGAGTCTCAAGCACGGCCCCGGTGAATCCATGTTCCTGGTCGATTGGTATGACAAGAATCAATGTCACCGGGTCGAGGATGGTGCACACGACCGAACAAATGGGCGGCTGTTCAAGGTGACTTATGGAGAATCCACGAAGCCGCCAGGCGATCTCTCGAAGCTCCCCGTTCCTGACCTTGTGAATAAGGTCTTCAGCGCCGACCAATGGGAAGCTCGGCACGCACGTCGAATTCTCGCGGAGCGTGGCGATTTGAGGGAGTCGAGCGCACTGCTCCGAACTGCTTTGTTCAGCATTCCCAAGAAGAACGATGCCGTTCAGGCCTCGGCCTCGTCGGTTTCTCCAAAGCTAGCCGCGCTCTGGGCACTTCACGGCGCGGGTGGACTGACTGAGGAGGACATCCAGAAAGGGCTCGTGGAAGCAGACCCTTACGTGCGGGCCTTCACGATCCAGTTCGCGATGGAAGATAGGACGCCGTCCTCAGAAACCCTGGACAGATTCGCCGAAATGGCGAGGACCGATATCTCTCCAGTTGTCCGCCTTTATCTGGCCTCAGCGCTGCAGCGTTTGCCTAATAGAGCTCGATGGGACATCCTTGCCGGGCTGGTCTCGCATGATAACGATGCGAAGGATGTTAATCTGCCATTGATGTACTGGTACGCTGCCGAGCCACTCGCCGAGGTGGACGCAGACCGTGCTCTGGCCCTTGCCGGATCGGCGAAGGTCCCCCTGTTGCTACCGTTCATGAGTAGGCGGATCGCGGCAATCGGATCGAATCAGTCCATTGCCGTTCTGGTAAAGGGGCTGGAGGGCTTCACGGATGCGACCCGAAGGCTTGCCATCCTCGATGGTTTGGCTGAAGGCCTGAAGGGTCGGCGACGCGTGGACATGCCCGATGCCTGGCCGGGTACCTTCAAGGTCCTCTCGGCAGACACCGATGGCAAAGTATGTGCGCGGGCCAAGGCCCTGGGCGTAACATTCGGTGATGAAGCCGCGCTCGTCGAGATGCGTACCGTGCTCACCGACTCCGCTGCTGACAAAGTGAGTCGCCTCGCGGCTCTTGAATCGCTCCTCAGGGTTCACGACGAAAAGCTCCCCCCCGTGTTGCAATCGATTGTGAGCTCAACCTTCGACGAAAGCTTAGCGAAGGGAGGAAATGCCGCAAATCCCACGAGGGACCTCGTCGCTCCTAGCCTCAGGGGCCTTGCCGCCTACGACCATCCCGACACGGCGACGACACTGCTCCGGCTCTACGGTTCCCTCTCGACGGGAGAGAAGCGAGATGCCCTGAACACCCTTGCCTCTCGTGTTCTGTATGCACGTCTGCTGCTGAATTCGGTCAAGACCAAGGCGATCCCCCCAGGCGACCTTTCGGCGGACCTGATCCGCCAGCTCCGTAACTTGAAGAACGACGAAGTGATCAGCTTGATCACCGAGGTTTGGGGAACGGTCCGCGACTCGGATGTGGACAAGGTGAAGACGATCGAGAAGTATCGCAAGATTGTCCGTACCGGCTACACGCAGGCCCCAGACCCTATGCTCGGGCGGGCGGTCTTCGCCAAGACCTG
Source organism: Planctomycetales bacterium (assembly GCA_031411935.1). GTDB lineage: Bacteria > Planctomycetota > Planctomycetia > Isosphaerales > Isosphaeraceae > JAQGHR01. The sequence goes on from JANOBY010000008.1 coordinate 3,552, forward strand.
CTCGCAATGTCACACTCTATTCGGGATTGGCGGCAAGGTTGGGCCTGAGCTAACCGGCTCAAATCGAGCGGATCTCGACTACGTTCTGAGCAACGTACTCGACCCGAATTCCTTGATCGGCAAGGACTACACCGCGCACGTGATTGCCACGACCGACGGACGAACCCTGACCGGGATCATCCGCGCCGAGGACAAGGATGCTATCACGCTCCTAACGGCGAATGAGACCCTGACGATTCCCAGAAACGAGATTGACGAGAGGAAGCCCAGTGACACGTCGATGATGCCCGATGACCTTTGGGCTCCGCTCTCAGATCACGAGGTCCGGTCTCTGGTGACCTACCTCGCAAGCCCGGCACAGGTCCCGTTGCTCGCGACGGCCGAGACCGCTGCAACGTTCTTCAACGGCAAGGATCTGACCGGCTGGAATGGCGAGAAAACACTCTGGACTGTGGACAACGGTGAAATCGTGGGAAGAACCGACGGACTCTCCCGCAACGAGTTTCTTCGCAGCGATCTGGCGGCCGAAAACTTCCACCTCAGCTTCGATGTGAGACTCTCAAAGAACGAGGGGAATAGCGGCGTTCAATTTCGAAGTCAGGATCTACCTGACGGCGAGATGAAGGGCTATCAGGCTGACATCGGCCCCGGATGGTGGGGAAAGCTCTACGAGGAAAATGGCCGCGCCTTGCTCTGGGACAAGTCCGGCGAGGAATTCGTCAAGCCGGGCGACTGGAATCACTACGAGATTCTCGCCCACGGTTCAAAGATCATGACCAAAATCAATGGCAGGGTCAGCGTTGACCTCGATGACGGGCCGGGGGCGCGTCGAGGTATCTTCGGTCTTCAGCTCCACTCGGGAGGACCCACTGAGGTCCGCTACAAGAACTTGACCCTGCAAGTCTTCCAGCCCTGAACCTCATGCTTCTAAGCTCGGGTCGGCGATGGGGCGATCTCCCCTCCATCGCCGGCCAAGATCCTCAAGCAATTCCGGTGAGGGCAGGCCATAGGGGCGGAACTTTTCCAGCTTGCCCTCCTCTTCACTCGAAAAGAGAGCGCGATTTGCCCCCAGGCGATTTGCGATCGGCGAATCAATGACGTTGCTCGAATCGGTCGGACTCATTTGGAAAAGGACCCGCATTTCAAACTCGCGCAGAGCTTGGCGGTCGAACGATCGATTTGCGTTGTTCAGCGAGTCACACCACGCAAGCACATGGACTCCCACCGGAGGCCCATCGCGAAGGATGTTTCCGAGCAACTTCGCCGGGCTCAGGATCTTCTCTTCGCCCCGGCGACCGAAGCCGAAGTCGTCGTCGGCCTTACGAAGATCCCGAAACCGTGAAAGATCGTGGACGAAGAGGAACCAGGGCGAGAGGTCGCTGCTACTCGCCTGGCGACGTTCGACCTCGGCCGCGACATCACTCAACATTCTCGACGAGTCTCGCGTGCAGCCAAATGTGATCGGAAGAGGGATTGAGGCTCCGAGCGACTCCAGGCGCCCCGAGAACGGAGAGTCCTCGGGCGACCCGTCGAGAACGAAAATGCGGGTCGAATCTCCACACTCGGCAGCGAGCCCCAAGAGCGCGGCTGACATAAGGCCGGTCGCCATCTCCTCGTTCTGCCCCAGGACGAGCAAGTTGCTAACTCCCTGAGCCCGGAAGATGGCAGCAGTCGGTTCCTTGATGGCAACGGCCTCGCCCAGGTTCGCCTGAGGGGGCCCCTTCGTTCGAGACTTCAGGTCCGCGAAGCTCGGATTCTTCGTGAGATCCGAGGGGACGTTGCCCTCGAACACGATGGTCGGACGAGTTTTGATCGATTGCTCCATGCACATTTCGGAGAGCGTCCTCAGGTAGACCTCCCGCCTGGCATCGGGCAGCCAGACGACCTGGAAGACGTGGTTCCCCTCGGACTGTCCGTTCGCATCGTTGTAGATGGCCTCTCCAGGACGAGAGAGCAACCTGGCCGCCGCGTTGTCTTCGTTCAAAATCAATTGTGCGTCAGCCTCGCTGCATTGGAGGGCTATCCTGACTGCCATCTGACCCAGAGTGCTCCGCGCAAGGGAATATGCCCCGCTCAGGGTTTGGGACCCCAGAATCACGTGAATGCCGAAGGCTCGACCCTGGCGGACCAACCGGTCAAGCAGTAGCGATGCCTCCTGTGCAAGTTTGTCGTCCTCGACGAAGAATTCCTGAAACTCGTCGACGATGAAAAGCGTGCGGGGCATGGGGAGCTCAGGCTTCAATTCGCGAAATCCCGCGAGGTCCTGCACGCCCAGATCCCGGAACTGGTCGCCTCGCGTACGAAGTTCTTGGTCCAGTCGTTGAAGAACGCTCAGCCCGAATTCGCGTTCACTTTCGATCGCAACCACCCGTGCATGGGGCAGACGATGTGTCGCATAGGTCTTGAACTCGACACCCTTTTTGAAGTCGATCAAATACATCTCGAGCTGATCAGGGTGATACATCAGGGCTGCATTCGTGATCAGTGCATGCAGAAGGGTTGACTTGCCCGAGCCGGTGCGTCCCGCGATGAGGGTGTGCTGAGCCGTGCCCCTGCCGAGCGAAAGCGGCTGCAGCTTGGTGGCCCCGGATCGTCCCAGAGGGATGGACACGGAATTTGTGCTTTGGCTTGTCCAGTAATCCTCGGGGCGAGGGGCAATGACCTCGAAGGGAACCTCCACGCGGTTCGCGTCACGTGCCTCCTCCCCAACACGATGGAGCCAGAGTGTCATCACCTCGTTGCTCGGAGGTTCGTCGAGTACAAGCGGAAAAGGTTCAAGCTCGACCTGGCGTAAAACAGGCCGACCGTCCTTCCAATGGACACGAACCGCGTTCGCGGCGAGATCCGCACGCGTGATTCCAGGTGGAAGAGGCTGACTCGTGTCCAGCCCCAGGATCAAATAAACGCCACACCGCGGGCCGCTCTTGGCGATCGCCACGAGACGCTTCGCCATTGTCTCGCTGAACCCAGTCGGGAAATCGGCCACCACGAGAATTCGGTACGGTTCGGCGACCTCGGCGGCCTGCTCGTTATACTGCTCGATCGTGGCGAACTCGTTGCGAAGGTAGTTCTGAATCACCGTCTCAATGTGGAGGTTCAACTCTCCCAAACGCTGCTCGATCTGCTGAGGCTCGGTCCAGATGCGGTCGTTGACCAGCGTGCCCGAGAAGTCGGCCAGGTGCATGAACGCCGCGAAATTGCGGCCCAGACCCACCGGATCCATGATTGTGAACCGGACCTTGCCAGCGGGAAGTCCAGTCAAGTATCGGAGCATCACGCTTTGCATGGCCGCGACGGCAAGGCGACGTGTTTCCTCACTTGCGGCCTCAAACATCACAGACGATCGTTCCGGAAAATCGAGCAGAGCGGGGAGAACAATCTGGTCCGGGGTCATGGCTCGCAAGGCTTCGTCCTCGGGCATGCCACCAGGAATCTCGCCAAGCTGTAGCACAAATCTTCCCAAAGGGATTGCCGGGGGCAAGGCTCGCGGCGGCGTCCAAGAAGTCTCAGGCGCCACGCTCCATTCGAACAACTGGGAGTCCATCGCGGTTTGGATACTCTCTCGCTTGGCCTCGATGTTCCGAAGGCCCATCGTCCATTCGTTCGCTAAGGAGGCCTGGTCCGCGGCCTTTTGGGAATTGGCAAGTCCCCGAGCCCTGGCGGCGATCTCCTCAGCCGATTGAAGATCGTAATTTCGTTGTCTGGCGATCTCCTGGCGACGAAGTTCCTCAGTCAGCACCGTTTCGCGCAGCGTCTTTTCTTGGCGGCGGAGGACTTCATTCTGCTTCTCTCGCGCGATCGACTCGGCCTCCTTGACCTTCTCCTCGCGGGCAGCTCTGGCCTGAGCCTCCTTCTCAGCGTAAAACCTGGCATTCCGGGCGAGGTCCTCATCTCGGTTGGTGGAGGCTATCGAGACTCGCGATTCGTGGGTTTTTTTGACGAACGGGCCAGCCAGGGTCATGAGTGAATCCGCTCTGCTTATGGTCTCCTCGAGTGGTTCCTCCATCGAGGAGATCTGCCTGCGGGAGACCTTGACAACCCACGTAATCAGTGCCGATCCGAGTACGAATGACACAAGTACGGCGCCAATCAGACCGGTCGTCGGTCCCCAGACCAGGTACGCGGGATATCCCGTCGCTAGCAGGGGCAGAGCAATGAGCCCGAGGATGCGGGCGCCCTGGAACGTTCGCGGCAGTTTCAGCCTGACGAGTTCGTCATGCAGTCCGAACCCCTCCTCGATCAACTGCTCTAGCGAAGTGAGTGGGTCGCTCCCCTCGGGCAATTTGATTGCATTGAGAGCTAACAACCTTGGTTTAGAAGGCCTCAGTAGGGGGCCGAAAGCCTGAAGGATTCTGGACTCGGCGTCCTTCAACTCGTCGAGGTCCAGGGTCTGGGAGTTCAGCCTTGCGACGTGATCCGCCTTCCACTCATTCGCCCCCTTCTCGGCGGTTTCGAAGATCGTCCCAATTTCCCACTTGGAAGCCTCGAAGGACGAATCGAGCTCGTCCTTCGTCCTTCGGAAGCGGAGTTCGGCGGTTTTGCGCAGGGTGAGCCGGTCGATCTCGATCTTCCCGGATTCTGCCGCAAAATCGGTTTCGGCGCGGGTTCGAATCGAGCCTAGCGAGGCTTCCAGGTCCGCAGTCTCCGTAAGTCGGCGATCCTCCGTCTCGGCGATAGCCCGACTGCGAAGTTCCTCGGCTCTCCGAAGTCTCGCGGCAAAGAGTTCCGACAACTCCCCCTCGGCCTGGCGACGGGTCGCGATCAGCTCGAGAAGCTGTCCAGGGATCGCAAGGGTCCTCTGAGCGAGCGAAGGACGCGAGCAGCCTCCATCCGCACCCGATGGGGCTGAGGGATGCGAGTCGTGTCTTCCGGCGGTGTGGATAGGGGACATTTTTCAGGAGCAATCCCGATAGATCCGCGACATCACGTCGCAAAGTGTCTGCATAGCTCGAAGCGTTGCGTATGCCTGACCCTCAATCGGCTCCAGGCGTTTGCGTTCGAATTCGTGACGGACGCTGTCACACCAGGAGTCCTCGGTCTCATCCCATTTCGATCGGAGAGTCTTGGTCGCATGCCGCAGTTTGCTCGTGCCGGCGCCCAAATACATTATTCAGCCTCGGTTGAGATGATGGGTTCCTCGCGAGTCGGTTCGGTTGACCTATCGAGAGGAGTAGAAGGCGGGACTGAGACGGACCTCGACGGGAGGGGCAAAGAGGACGAAGCCTGCAGGAACTGAGTCGACGGGGCTGTCTCTCGGATGTAATCCTCGAGCGCTTCGATCATGCGGTCAATCATCTCAGTCGACCGCCTGGCATCGAATTCGAGCAGATCGGCGAAGGGCCTGGCCTGGGTCTGATATTCCAACACCGCCCGTTCAAGAATCGGGAGAGATCTCTGAACGAGTTCGACCTTGTCTTCGGCCTCCTCGAGTCGACGCTTGGAATTGCGGATCATCTCGCGTTGTTCGGAGTCATGAGCCTCGCCGCCAAACATTTGAGAGAGCTGCTTACGATGCAACTCCGCCTTCGCCTCGGCCAACCTCTGCTCTCGGCGATTAACCTCGGTCTGCCAGTACATCCGTTGGTCGTGGGCGAGCCAGTCGAGGCAGTGACGAATCTCGGACTCCATCGCGCCGAGCGACCCCTCGGCGTCCACTGTGAAGAGAATGAGCGACTCGCGGGCTAGCCGCAGAGCGTCGAGCGAGCTGACATCAATGGGCAATACCATAGCCTATCCTCCCAGGGCCTACCTCTGGCGGAGATATTCTTCGGCCCGATCAGCCTTCCTGATCAGGAACGGCACGTGCTCATCCGTTACCTCGATAAACCGCGAGAGAACCTGCATGGTTTGGGCGAATTCCTCGGTGAACTTGTCGTGCTCGCGATCCCGCCAGCTTTGACTTAACCCTTGAAGCTGTCCGTTCAGGGAGGTGAGTTGCTCCTGGAGCTCGGTGTTGAACTGTCGGAGATTCTGGGCAAATCGACGAAGCTCGCCCGGATCGACATTAGCCTGTGACATTATCCATCCTCACGGTTCGCTATCGACCGGATCACCAAGCCCTCTCTGCAAAGATAAACGGCTACAGAGGCGAAGTAAAGGAGACCGACCCGATCGAGAGACTCGGAGGCTCGGAAGCGTGGAAGGGTTTTCATGTGGAGAAGGGTGTCTGAGTCCAGACTAGGGACCGCACCCCGGATAGCCCTCGGCACAGCCTTTGCCGGAATTTGCAGGTCGGTAAAATATCGAACGATCTCGGGTATAGAATATCCGGTAGTGGCCCGGTCGAAGGGATTTTCGTAGGCTCGTGAGGATGCCAACCACGACCACCGCCGCCCTACGCCGTTAATCGTAACGCGAGTTGATTTCTGATTCTTCGAGCTGTTTTGATCTGATCCTTCGTGGCGGCGACGACTTCGGGTTCGCCGATCGCGCGGCCTCGCTTCTTTTGCGGATAGCCGCGGCTGGCCTTGTTCGCTCGG
>JANOBY010000009.1:0-3674 GCA_031411935.1 Planctomycetales bacterium
TTCGGAAGCGGCGGCCGAAGCAGTACCCGTTGATGAAGAAACCGCGATCAGAATTGCGCAACCACTTGATGAATCAAGGAGTTAGTGCTTAGCTTAATGCCATTCTAGAATGTCCCCTTCTCCTCTCCTCCCCTTTTCTCGTCTTTTTCTCCTACGATCAACGGTTGCCGGTCACCGACGTCGTAAGTATACGCGTTCGATGCAGGCCACCTCACCCCTATGAGGACCATCGACGAACCTCACCAGAATCCCTCTGAATGCATCGCAGTCGTCATCGTCGCCGGCCCAGTCCCTCATGACCACCACGCCCACCCCCTCAGCGACAGGCCACCCCTGACTATCCCGGAGTTGGCGGCCTTCAAGGTCCGTGGCTTCCGTTCGCGTGGCGTGATGGATGACCACCGATTCGCCGCTGGCGAATCGATCCGTGAAGGGCCCTCTGAGTGTCGATTCGGCCCAACTTTCCCCCGAGCGTTCGAAGTGGTTCGCCAACTCGCGACATTTCCGGGCGAGCTCGGATGAGGCAAACGCCGGTTGTTCGAACGTGGCGGCCTCCTTCCAGGCCCACTCGGCGGGCGTCCGGGGGAACATGCGCCTCAGTTCGCGATCGACGAACGCGGCGAGGCCCAGCAGCGCCCCGCACACTGCCACCGCGATCATTGCTCGTCGCGTTGTGAACCTCAAGACCTAGCCGCCCAACAAGAATTTGGATGGAGAAAAGGCGTAATCAAGGACGCCCCGCCTCCGTCGAATCGCAGCCTGCTGGAAAGGGTAACCGCCGTTTGCAGGTGAGACAACATTGGGGGACGGGGAATTCGAGACCAATCGTCCGGGCGATCCTCGACGATGGCCGGACTGTTTTGGGTCAGGCTTTTGGCCAGCGTTGCCGGGCCGTCGCACCTTCCGGGACGTTCGTGGCGGCCCTCCGTCTGGTGGGCACCTGGGCGGCTGAGGTTCTGATCGTTATCGGGAATGGGGGCGTGTCGAGCTCATGAGGCGTTTTGCTGACGGAACGAGGTGGCACGCGGTGAGACAGGGCGACCAGGTCGAGCGGCGTGCGGCGGGTCGGCGAGGAGGCTGCGAGGGCCTCGTCGGGGACGTTGCCGGGCTTCGTCACAGGCTCGCCCGACCTGGGTCGGCGCGTGTCGTCCCCGGAGATCGAGGGTCAGCTTCCTCGCGATAGTATCGGAGGGCGTGGGACCTCCCACCACGCGTCTTGCTCTTTGACAATCCAAACGATCGCGAGGGGCACGGCCCGACGGCCCGGAAGGCGTAGTAGCGCGAAAACGTGAATTTGCAGAACGAACCCAATTTCGCCCCCGGGTCGCGTGGCGAGATCGCAGGGATGTGGTTTGTGGAGAAGGGTTTAGGTCTCCGTCGAGGTGCTGATCCGAGGGGGGCGGACGGGAACACGAAGCCAAAACGAAGCCAAAACGAAGCCAATTTTGGGCCTCCGGAGGGAGCGCGAACCTGGAGGCCGGGGATCGCCTTGCCGGGCCATCCGGGGAGGTTGCCGGCGGCTCGGTTGATCCCGGGACGTCCTGGGCGGAGGTCAGGCGGGCGGTTCGGTGTCCGGGTATTCGTTGAACCGGATCCGGTTGCCGAAGGGGTCGTGGACCTGGAAGGTTCGGGCCCCGTAGAAGGCGTCCTCGATCCCGGGCCGGTTGCACCCGTAGTTTTTGGCCAGGATCTCGCGGTGGAAGTCGTCCACGCCCGTCATGCGGACGAAGCCGGTCGAGCCCGGGCAGGCGTCGCCGTGATGCTCGGAGAGGTGGAGCGTGAGGCTGCCCCGATGCACCTGCATGTCCACGGGCATGCCAGGCTCGAAGTGATGCTCCCACTCCACGGTGAACCCCAGGAAGCCCTCGTAGAACTCGAGGGCCTTGGCGTGGTCGAAGATCCTCAAAATCGGGACGGTCTGGAGGAAGGTCTCGGCCATAGGCGGATCTCCCGGGGGCCAGAAGGGCTCAGCGGAATGATCGAGCCAGCTCCCTCCCGGCCTGGCAAGGGGGGCAATCTCGGGAAGAGGAAGACGAGTTTTGATGCGAAAACCCTGAGGAATTCCGGCATTCTACGCGGCATTCACGCGAATCAACACCCGTGGACGAAGGGCCGACCTATGGAGTCTGCATGGATCTCGTCGGCGCGGGGCGGGGCATTCGGGCCTCGGCCTCGATCGTCGCGGCGGGCTCCGGCGTCGGGCGTCACGAGGTGAGTTCGCACCACCGGGCGCCGGACGGCGTATCCCGAAGGGGGCTATGTCGCCGTCCGTCCGGACAGTCCCAGGACATGGCGAGAGGGATCATGAACGTCGAATTCTCTTGTTACGACTGCGGGCAGAAGTACAGCGCACCTCGGCAGATGTCGGGCACCGTGCTGAGCTGCCACCGCTGCGGATGGCCGATGAAGGTGCCCAGGCGCGACCCCCGGCCGGCCCCCCGGCCCAAGCTCCGCGAGAACGCGATGGCCCAGACCAACGGGGGCTAGAGGCCGGCCACGGGCGGCTCAGCGACGGCGGATCGCGCGGGGCGTGGCGAGGCTGGCGGGCGTGGCCGGCGTGCGGATGTCGATCACGTTGTAGCCCAGCAGGGTTGCCACGTAGTTGGTCCCTCGGGAGCTGTTGCCCGCCCCGTCGAGCGGGATCCCGTCGGCGCCGGTGATTCCCGAGGTCGACGCCCCCAGGGCCGTCAGGCGGAAGGCCCGCCTCAGGGGCAGGGTCTTGACGGTCGTGAGCGTGACGGTGTTGAGGACCGGGTCGTACACGGCCGAGCGGATCTTGAAGCGGGCGATCGGCTTGAAGCCCTGCCCGCTCGGGGCGAGGGCCTGGAGCGTGTAGTTGGCCAGGTTCTGGGCCCTCGCCGGGTCGAGCGCCTGATTGAAGGTGAGGACCAGGCGGGTCGACCGGCTGTGGAAGCCCAGGCGCTGGAGGGACGTGACCCGGGGGCCGTCGCGCTCGACCACGGTGCTCAGCGTCGAGGTGTTGTTCGAGGGGTCGCCCTCGAACGAGGTCGTCGTGACGGTCGCCACGTTCACGAGGAGGCCCGGCGCCGTGGGGCGGACCATGATCGTGAGCGTGGCCGTCCCGCCCGCGGGCAGGGTGCCGAAGATCGCCGTGACCGTGGAGGCCCCGAAGGCCGTCTGCCCCTGGCTGGCGCTGGCGCCGTCGAAGATCAGGCCCAGGGGCAGGGTGTCGACCACCCGGACGTCCTGCGCCGCGGACGTGCCGCTGTTGGTCACCGTGACGGTGTAGGTCAGGACGCCCCCCACGACCACCGGGCTGGGCGAGGCGGTCTGCGAGAGACGGAGCAGGTCGGTGGTGTTGGTGGTGATCGTGAAGGTCCGCGAGACCGACCCATTGGCGGGGTTGGGGTCCACGGCGTCGGCCACGGCCGACCCCACGCCGGGGAACGCGCCCACGAGCGTGGGGGTGGCGGTGATGACCACGACCGCCGTGCTGCCCGCGGCCAGGGTGCCCAGGCTCGCCGTGATGGTCATGGAGGCCGCGTCGAAGCTCGCGGTGCCGGCCGAGGGGACGACCGACTGGTACCCGAAGCTGGCCGGCAGGACGTGCGTGAACCGGACGTTGGGCGCGGGATTCGGCCCGTTGTTCGTGACGGTGAACGAGTAGGCAAGGGCCACGCCGACCGGGCCGTCCCCCGACCCGACCGGTGGCC
>JANOBY010000010.1:0-3841 GCA_031411935.1 Planctomycetales bacterium
CGCGGCCGCGGTGCCGGGTTCGGGGCCATTTATGCCGCGCAAGGCACGCCGGGCCTCATCAACAAGTGGGGCGAGGGCCGCGTGAAAGAGCTCCTGGACCTGGTCTCGACGTGGGTCGCGCTCTCCTCGGGGCCCGACACCGCCGAAGCCTTCTGCCGAGCCGTGGGCGAGGTGGAGGGCCTCCAGAAGTCCTACGGCTACTCCTACACCAACGGCTACAGCGAGACCCACAGCACGAGCTGGGGGAAGAGCGGATCCCACTCCTACAAGGGCGGCTCGTCGTCGGGCTGGAGCTCGGGAGGTTCTTCTTCCCGGACCACCTCGTCGAGCCAGACCTACTCCGAGAACTTCTCGCTCGTGACCAAGAAGGCCATCCTGCCGAGCGAGCTGACGGGGCTGCCGTACGCGAGCGAGCAGAACGACAACATCTGCGGCTTCGCCTTCAACCCGGAGGTCGGCGCCTTCGAATTCGACGCCCCGTTCCTCTCGCACTTTCGCGGCCTGCCCCCCCCTCGCCTCGGCCCGATGCCGCTCCGCCCCGACCGCGACCAGCGGCTCATGCCCTGGACCAGGGAGGACTTCGACAGGCTCAAGCTGAAGCCCGATCCGGACCTCATCGATGCCATGAAGACCACCTACGACGAAATGGGAGGTGCCCTGTGAAGAGCCCGAGGTTGCCGCTCCGGTATCTGCTCCGGGCGATCCCATTCGCCGCCCTCGCCGCCCCGGGCTGCGAGCCGAAGCCCGAGGACGGGGTCGCGAACCCGGTCTCCAAGGCCGACGTCTTCCGGACCCCGGCCCCGCGCCAGGCGGGGGACGATCCCAGGGTCGCCGAGGCGGCCTCGGCCGGCGACGCGGTGGCCCAGTCGCTGGCCGTCATCCACAAGCGCCTCCGGGAACTCGAGAAGGCCTACGACACCAAGGCCCGGACCGAGGAGGACCTCGCCGCCGTGACCCGGCGGATGCATCCGCTCCTGGCCGCGGCCCGGGCGGACTGCGACGCGATCCTCCGCGCCACGAAGGACCTCCGCGCCCAGTTGCCCTACGCACAGGCGGGGTATGCCTCCGCCGCGGCCTCGTACCGCATGCGGGCGGAGGGCTACCGCGACCCCGCCCTGAGGGAGGTCACGATCAGGATCGCCGAGCGGTTCGAGCGGGAAGGCCAGGACATCCCCCGGCGCCTCGCGTTGACCGACGCCTTCATCAAGCAGCTGGAGGAGGCCCAGGTCTTCCTCTCCGACACGGACCGGTGCCTGCGCGACACCGCCACGGCGCTCGCCGTCTTCTCGGCCGGCCGTCACGAGCCGGACGTCTCGGCGGACGGGCGCACCTTCAAGCGGAGGCTCGAGCAGTTCATCGCCGTGGTGGCCGAGTACCACGGGAAGCTGCTCTCCGGGGCCCCCTCGGCCGGCACGGCGAGGCCGACTCCGCCGGCCGCAACCGGGGCCATGCAGGCGGCGACCGCCGCCGGATCGGAGTTGGCTGCCGGGGCGCCCAATCCGCCCGACCCCTCCCCACTGGATGGCGTCATCGAGACCATCACCGGGCATAGGGTCTGGTGGGGTGCGGGGGACGACGACCAACGGGCGGCGCCGGATCGATCTGCGGACACGCGGGCCAACGCCACGATGTTGCCCGTCGGGTTTCCCGGCCCGCGTGTCCGGATCGCCGTCGAGGGCGCACCCTCCGCGGCAGCGGGCGACCATCCCCTCGCGGCCGGGATCGTCCTCTCCGGCGAATCGGCCACCCCCGCCCGCGGCCTGCGGCTCCCCGTCACGCTGACCGTGCGTGAGCGGGCCGGAGACGGCTTCTCGGGGGTGATGGAGTACGGGACGAACGGGGCCTACGGCCGCCGCGGGGTCCGCGGCCGGGTCTCCGCCGACGGGCGCCTCGTCACGATCTGGGCCGAGTGGTTCGACGGGAACGTCTCGCCCGAGGCGATCCGCTACGACTTGGAAGGGGCCGGCGAGTCGTTCTCGGGGCGGTGGGAGACCCCCACCCTGCGCGGGACGATCCGCCTGGGGCCGGGGCCGGCCTAACCCCGCCGGGCCGAGTCCGCCGAATCGTCAAGAGGTCCGCCCGCCCGGACCCCCAGGCCGCCGCCGGGCATCCCCGCCGTCCCCACGCGGATCCGCCCCGCCAAGGGGCATAAACACCCAAGGTTCTGTTAGGGCGCGGGCACGGAGGCCCCGCGCCGGAGAAGGAGGAAGCGATGGGCGACGAGATCCTCGAACTGCTTATCCGGCGCCTCGACCGGATCGAGCGGCTGATCATGGACCAGAGGACGGCCCGCCACTGGTACACCACCGAGGAGTTCGCCGGGCGGGTCGGCAAGGCCGAGTTCACGGTGCGCGAGTGGTGCCGCCACGGCCGCGTCCGCGCCGAGAAGAGGAAGAGCGGCCGCGGGGCGTTCTGCTCGTGGGCCATCTCGCACGACGAGCTCCTGCGATACGAGCGCGAGGGGCTGCTCCCGGACGGGCGGACGTGAGCCCCCGCGGGCTCCCATTCCACCCGAATCGTGCCGGCCCCGCGCCTGCGCCGCGGCGGAATCGGGGATCGCGCCCGTGGAAATCGCTGGCGAAGGAGGGCTCGACCTGACAGTTCAGCCCTCCTCCCGGGGCTGAGGGCTCGCGGTACCGTTCGCTTCTCCGCCGGGCGTGACGCAATCGTCGCCCACGCGGGGCGCGGCCGGGGTGCCGGTGCCCTCAAAAATGTCGGTCATGTCGGCGTCGGCCCTCGGCCTCCCGAACCTCAGGAACAGGGCGGGGGTGACCACCTGGTCGAGCAGCGTCGAGCTCACGAGCCCGCCGATGACGACGATCGCCAGCGGGTGGAGGAGCTCCTTGCCGGTCTGGCCCGCGCCGAGGGCCAGCGGGATCAGGCCGATGGCCGCGGTCAGGGCGGTCATGAGGACCGGCGCCAGGCGTTCCAGGCTCCCGCGGACGATCATCTCGGGGCCCAACTCCTCGCCCTCCTCGCGCATGAGGTGCTGGTAGTGCGAGATCATCATGATGCCGTTGCGGGCGACGATGCCCGTGAGGGTGATGAAGCCGACCCAGTGGGCGACCGAGAGCGTCACGGCGCCGGTCCAGACGCGCGGCCATTCCCACCAGGTCACGCCGCGGAAGGCCGCGACCCCCGGCCATTCGACGATGAGCAGGGCGACGATCGACCCGACCGCGGCGAGCGGGATGTTGACCAGCACCTGGAGCGAGGCCCTCCAGGAGCCGAGGCCCTTGGAGAGCACGAGGAACACCCCGAAGAGGGCCAGGGGGCCCAGCACCAGGAGCCGTTGATTGGCCCTCTGCTGGGCCTCGAACTGCCCGCCGAGGTCGACGAAGTAGCCGGTGGGCAGGCGCGGGGTGACCGCGCGGGCGAGGGTGCGGCGGATGTCCGCGACGACTCCTTCGAGGTCCCGATCCGCGACGTTGGCCTGGACCACGATGCGTCGCAGGATGTTCTCGCGATTGATGGTGTTGGGGCCGTCGGTCTCGACGACCTCCGCGACGCTCCCGAGCGCCACCCGGGCGCCCGACGGCGTGCTGATACGCGTCGAGCGGATCGAATCGGTGTCGTTCCGGGAGGCCGGGTCGAACCAGACGACCAGGTCGAACGTGCGCTGACCTTCGAGGACCTGGGACACGGTCCGCCCCTGGAACGCGGTCTCGAGGGCCTCGGCCACCTCTGCCGGCGTGAGACCCTGACGCGCCGCCGCCTCGCGGTCGATCCGCACTCGCACCTGGGGCACTCGCACCTGCGGTTCCACCTGGAGTTTTTCCTTCTTTGCGATGTCCTTCAGCTTGGCCGCAATTTCCTGCACCGGAATGCGTTTGAAATTAAA
>JANOBY010000011.1:0-2583 GCA_031411935.1 Planctomycetales bacterium
TGGGTCGGCCTCGCATAACAATAGCTACACCCGTGCGAGCATCCCCGGTAAGGGTTGATGCTGTAGCGGAACCCCACGTCGGGGCTGTCGTTCTCGGCCACGATGGTGCGGGCGCTGTCGGGCAGGTACTCGGTGCGTCGATTGCGGAGGCTTTCGAGGTAATCCTCGTCGTGTTCGAGGTGCTCGAGGTCGAGCTCGTGGTGCTGCGTCTCGAACCGGTTCGGCGGCGAGATCTGCGAGCCTCGGCCCTTCGCGAGCGGGTGGTTCGGGTCGAGCATGCGCGAGGCTCCGGGTGGGTTGTTCGTTTGTATACTTTAGCGTATGCGGGGGCCTCAGGGGAAGCCGCGGGTTCGCCCCTCGCCGTGGGCCGGCTCGTGAGTTGCTTTTGAGCTCGGAGCGATGCGAAGGACTTGGGCCATGGGGAGGAATCAGGGGAGACCCCAGCACGACCGACACGCCACCGCCCGGAGAGCCCGGCGGCGACCTGAACGGGAGGGGCGGGGCGATCGAGATCGACGAGCCGCGGAAGAAGCTCGTGGAGTCGCTTTTGGAGACCTTCCCGGCCAGCGACGCGCCGTCCACCACCCCGCCCGGCCATGTCTCGCAGCCTCCCCCTCTGCGCAGGGCCCCGACCGATCCGGGGCCTGACTGACGCAGGGGCGGAGCCGGGGTCGGATCCTCACGGATTCTCCTCGGGAGCTTCACCGGAAGTTGTGGTCGCGATGCGAGAGTCTGGGGACACGAGCCTTCGCGTCCCCGACCTCTCCGAGATCGCCTCCATGCCCATGACCCGACGACGCGGCTTCACCCTGATCGAGCTCCTGGTCGTGATCGCGATCATTGGCGTGTTGATCGCCCTCTTGCTGCCCGCCGTGCAGGCGGCGCGCGAGGCGGCGCGCCGCATCCAGTGCACGAACAACCTCAAGCAGCTTGGCCTCGGCCTGCACAATTACGAGTCGATCGCCGGGGCGTTTCCGCCGTCGTGCATCCTGAAGGGGACCGGCAACACGATCAGCCGGTGGATGGGCTGGAGCGTCCAAGGCCGGCTCCTGCCCCTGCTGGAACAGGGGCCGCTGTTCAACGGGATCAACTTCGACTTCTCGGGCGACACGCCGATCAATTCCACGATCTCGATCGTCGGCGTGGGCCTCTTCATCTGCCCGAGCGAGGTTGACCCGACGAGGATCGCCACGGGCTCGGGGCACATCACCAACTATGGATTCGTGGCGGGCGACTGGTATGTGTGGGGCGGGTTCAACGCGCAGCCCAACCGCGCGGCGTTCGGGCCGAATCGGAGCCGCCGCCTGAGCGAGTTCACCGACGGCCTGAGTCAGACGATCGTGGGCGCCGAGGTCAAGGCGAAGCAGCCGCTTTTGAGGGATTGCGGGGGGCTCTCGCGGATCAACGATTTCAACGTGATCCCCTCCCCCGAGGCCGATCCCCAGGTCGAGGTGCCTGAGTACACCAGCGGCAAATGCTCGCCGAACATCGGCCACGCGGAGTGGAGCGACGGGGCCTCGCACCAGTCGGGCGTGACGTTCGCCTGGACGCCGAACCGCACCACGCCGGGCCTGTCCAACGGCCCCAAGCCCGACGTGGACATCACCGGCCAGAGGGAGAAGGTCGGAGGCCCGACCTTCGCCGCCGTGACCTCGCGCAGCTACCACCCGGGGGGCGTGAACTGCCTGTTCGGCGACGGCTCGGTCAGGTTCCTCAGGTCGTCGATCAGCGGATCAACCTGGAGGGCCCTGGGCACGGTCGCGGGCAATGAGATCGTGAGCGCCGACGCCTATTGAATGGGATGCGTTTCACGCCGAGGGGACGCAGAGAAGAAGGAACCATTCCCGATTCCCGATTCTGTCTTCTCCGCGAACTCTGGGTCCCCTCGGCGTCTCTGCGTGGAACGTCATCAGGTCAGGATCGGCTTCACGACCGATCCGCTCACGTCGGTCAGGCGGAAGTCTCGGCCCTGGGTGCGGTAGGTGAGCCGCTTGTGGTCCATGCCCAGGAGGTGGAGGATCGTGGCCTGGAGGTCGTGCACGTGGACCGGGTCCCTGGCCACGCTGAAGCCCAGCTCGTCGGACTCGCCGTGCATGATCCCGCCCTTCACGCCCCCTCCGGCGAGGAACATGGAGTAGCAGTCGGGGAAGTGGTCGCGGCCCAGGGTCTGGCTCGCGGCGGTCCTGCCTTCGCGGAACGGGGTGCGGCCGAACTCGCCTCCGCAGATGATCAGCGTCTCCTCGAAGAGGCCGCGAGACTTGAGGTCCTTGATCAGCGCGGCCACGGGTTTGTCCATCGTGGCGCACTTGCGCGTGAGCCCGTCGCGCAGGTCCTCGGCGGGGTTGGTCCCGTGGTAGTCCCAGCCCCAGTCGAACAGCTGCACGAACCGCACGCCCTGCTCGACCAGCCGGCGAGCGAGCAGGCAGTTGTTCGCGAAGCTCGACGCCCCGGGCTGCGCCCCGTAGTCGTCGATGATGTGCTTCGGTTCCTTACCGATGTCCATGACCTCGGGAACGGACATCTGCATGCGAAAGGCTAATTCGTACTGGGCGATGCGGGTCACGGTCTCGGGGTGGCCGAGGT
>JANOBY010000012.1:0-8193 GCA_031411935.1 Planctomycetales bacterium
AGGGCCGCTCCTGGCGAGGGTTCCACCACCACGCCTACTTGGTGATGCTGGCCTACGGGTTCCTGGCCCTGGAGCGGCTGAGGGAGAAGAGCAAGCCGGCCCGGCCGGTAAAAAAGGGGAGCCGCAGCCAGTGATCACGGAGCCGTCGATCCGCCGAGGCCTGCAGCGGCTCCTCGCCCCGATCTGCCGTCACGACTGCCCCTACTGCCGGGGACGCGACGCCGCACTCACTTCAAAGCTAACGGAGTAGCATTAGAGCGAGAGATCGAATTTAGGCATGCCTCTGAGGAGAGGTTAAGGCTCGTCGAAATCGAGCGGGATGATCTTCGGCGAGACCTAATCGTGGAACGGGCGTGCATGGATGCGATTCGCGAACAATGGCACTGTCGGAGGTGCTTTTCTGAAGACCGGAACAACCCGTAATTGCGGCGAATACAAGCTAGTGTGCTGATCCCCGGTTATCGAGACTTGACAGGCGCCGGTAGCCCACTATGCATGTCGCCGCCGAGAGACACATGATCAGACTCCCAGGCTCGGGCACGGCCGTGGCGATGAACCCGCGGTATCGAACTCCGTCGAAATAACGTCCCACGATGACGCCGTGATTGTTGATGCCGAGGGCTTGAGTCTCTCCGACGGCCCCAGGCATATCGAGAGCGGTGAACATGCCACCTGACCGGACATAACCGTGAGTCGTCACGGATCCGCCGTTGTCGACACTCCTGAAGAATCCGACAATGTCGCCTGCATCATTGATTCCGTTCGCACCCGAGTCGGTCCCGCTAGGGTAGTCGAATAGGTGCAGGCCGGAGCTGTCGTGGATGTAGGAGGATTGATGGCCTGCGGAGGCCACCGCACCGACCGTCTGTCCTTGGTTGTTAATTCCGTAGTTATAGGCGTAGGAGTAAGCGTCGAAGTTGATTGTAATCAGGGCAGAGCCCGAGAGGATAAACCCTGCGCGGTGTCCGTCGGCGGTGAAATACGTTCCGCTGACCTGATCGTGATCGTTGATCCCCCATGCGACCAAGCCAGTGGCTCCGGGGATGTTGAAGGAAGAATAGGAGCCGCCGGACAGGACAAAGCCGGGGAGACTCGAACCCTTGCTGTAGCCACCCACGACGGTGCCGAAGTTGTTGATCCCCGGAGCTGATGAGAAGTTCGATCCCGGATAATCGACCGTCGTGTAAACCCCGTCACTGAGAAGGAATCCGACGCTCTTGCCAGTGACTGGATCGTGGGCATCCCCGACGATCTGGCCTGCATCGTTGATCCCGGACGCCTGCGTGAATTCCGAGCCGGGCACGTCGATGGTCTGGAACCTGTAAGCGATCCCGGCTCGAGCGGGGCCGGAGGCGCCAACCAAGATGAGCACGAACAGTACGCAGGAGCGTGGGGCGGACATCATGATTCGGGGCACCGTCTTCGAGGTTCGGTTTTATTGTTCAACTGCACATATTACTGATAATTCGAATGTCAGTCGAGGACCGAGATCCACGTCGGCGTTGCGCAGGAGGCCCCAAAGGTGGTGGGTCCCTTTTTGCCGAGACATAGGCCAAATCTGCGTAAGGATTGCACCTGATTCAGGGTTCGAGGCGGCGGTTCTTGCGTCAGGGTCGAAACCTCTGGAAGGTCTCTCCGTCGAACCGGTAGGCTCCCGAGTCCTGCGTGCCGAGCCAAACGTCGCCGCGGTTGTCCGCGTAGATGGATACTCCGAGGGCGTCCTTGTTGCCGTCTTTGACGGGGTAGTGCGTCAGCGCCTTTCCGTCGTAGCGCCAGACGCCTCCGCCGTAGGTCGACATCCATAGGTTCCGATTGTTGTCCCTGGCGATGCCGTTGTAATAGGCCGGATCTTCCCCTCCCGGCCTCTTCGGGAGTTCGACGCCGGGTTCCTTCTTGTACCGGACCTCCCCCGGCTCGGGCGAGATGGTGTAGCGCTGGGCGGTGTTGTTGATCCAGAACTTCCCGTGCCTGTCCTCCATGATCGAGCGGATGCCGAACGATCCGCCTCCCGGAGTCTCCGAGAGCTCGCGCTCGTACATCCAGCTGAAGGACTTCCCGTCGTACCGGCAGAGGCCGAGGGCGACCGTTCCGAACCAGAGGTGCCCCCTGCTGTCCTTGTGGATCGTGTACACGCCGTAGGGGCTCCAGGGCCGCTTCGCGTTGTCCTTGAAGAATGCGTCCTCGCGGTCGCTCTTCGGGAACTTCAGGTGGTGGAGCGTCTTGCCGTCGTAGCGATACGGGCCGTCCACCATCGAATCGCCCTTGAACCACAGGTCGTCGGCGTGAAGCCTCCAGCCTTCGAGGCCCTGGTTCTGGACCGGGGTCAAGGTCACAAAGCTTTTGCCGTCGAACTTGCTGATGCCGTCCAGGGTCCCGACAAAGATATTCCCGGAGGCGTCCTCCTTGATCTCCCTGACCCGATCGCCGCTCAGCCCGTCCTTCGTCGTGAACCGGACGATCGACGCCCCGTCGTGGCGGTATACGCCCTGCCCATCGCTGCCTAACCAGAAGTCGTTGTTCCTGGCCTGGAAGACCACCCAGAGGCTCTTGCTCAGCTCCGCAACGCGTTCGCCCCGTGCCGCGGGGGGTTGTTGACCGTCGGCCTCGTGCGTGGCGGCCCCGAGGAGGAAGGTCACGACGAGGAAGAGCCGCAATGCGAGTTGTTGCTGGGGGGAGAACAAGGGCGGGACTCCTGACAGGTGCCGGGTCGGCGGGGAGGCGTGTGCCTCAGTCTAACCGGCCGGCGGAGGGCCCTCCCCGACAAATCCCCCGCAAGCGATGGACGCCGGGAGGCTCCGCCGAACTTTGGCGTGGATCCTCGGATCGGGACTTTGCGCCGAATGTCGAAGGATTCCTGGCCGCTCACGCTTGCAAAATCGCTTCCTAGGAAGAAGGCCTCGATAAGGAATGGCGTGTCCAGGGGCTCCTGGACGGCGTTCCTCTCTCGGATCGAGGTCTCTTAACCGGGGCGATCACGATGGATGCGGAAACGGCCCGTGGAATGGCGACCCAACTCGACACCGGATCGGCGACCCAGGGGGGGAGCCCGCCGGTGACGATCTCGATTCCGAGCCGGGCCCCGAGCCGCGCGACCCGCCCTCGGCGCAGGCCCTTCGTTCGCCGCCTTGTGACGTTGGGCGTGGTCATGTCGGTGGCGCTCGGGGGGCTGTGGGGGACGGGCCAAATGGGTCGGGCCCAGGGCCTGTTCGGCCCGAAGGTTCCCGTGTTCCCCCGCACGAAGGCCGCGAGGATCTCGCTGGCCACGACGGTGGTCTCTCGCGGCGAGCTTGCCAGCTCCAAGAACGTCGAGGTCACCAACGGGGTCGAGGGGCAGTCGACCATCATCCGCATCCTGCCCGAGGGGACCCGCGTGAAGAAGGGGGACCTGGTCTGCGAGATCGACAGCTCGCTCCTGAACGACCGCCTGACCAACCAGATCATCACCACCCGGTCCGCGAAGGCCGAGCTGGACAGCGCCATCACGAGCCGCGAGGTCGCCGAGATCGCCGTGAGGGAGTATCTCGAAGGGACCTATCTCCAGAGCATCCAGTCGGCCCAGAGCGACATGATTTTGGCCGAGTCCGAGCTGTCCCGCGCCCGGGACCGCTACCAGTGGACCGAGCGGATGGTGGCCATCAAGTACGTGTCGGATTCGCAGAAGCTGACCGACGCCCAGACGGCCATGAAGGCCGAGATGGCCATCGACCGGGCCGAGACCAGCATGAAGGTCCTCACCAACTACACGGGCCGCAAGACCACCATCTCGCTGGAGGCCCAGGTCCGGATGGCCCAGGTCGGCGAGCTCGCCAAGGAGGCCATCTACGAGCGCGAACGCGCCAAACAGAAGAAGCTCGAGGACCAGATCGCCAAGTGCCGCATGGAGGCCCCCGACGACGGGATGGTCGTCTACGCCAAGGATGCCAACCGGAGGGCCGAGGCGTCGGGGCCCACGATCTTCGAAGGGGCGACCGTCCGCGAGCGGCAGAAGATCTTCACCCTGCCCGACGTCTCGCGCATGAGGGTCGACGCCAAGGTCAGCGAGGCCGACATCGCCAAGGTGGGCATCGGCCAGAGGGCCCGCGTGAGGATCGACGGCCTCCAGGGCGCGTCGATGATGGGGACCGTGACCCTGGTCCAGCTCCTTCCCGACTCCAACGGCAACATGGACACGGGCGTGAAGGTCTACACGGCGAGGGTCGCGATCGACTACTCCAGGCCCGGGCTCATGCCGGGCATGACGGCGCAGGTGGAGATCCTCGTGGGCCGCGCCGACAACGCGCTGGCCGTGCCGATCCGGTCGATCGTCCGCTCGCTGGACAGGGACTGCGTGGTGGTCGCCACCCCCGAAGGCCCCGCCCTGAAGCCGGTCCGCCTGGGGGCCAGCAACCACAAGTTCGTCGAGGTCGCCGAGGGCCTCGCCGAGGGCGAGGAGGTCGCCCTCGCCCCCGAAACCCTCATCGAGAACACGCGATAACCACCCCGCCATTGACGGGTCGGGTCCTCAATCGGGGGAGCGATCACGATGGCCTCGGCGGGCAGATCGTTGCTCCCCAGAAGCTTTTGGCCTATCGGCCCGGACGGGACCTGTATTCGTAAAGAAAGCGGACAAGGGGGTCGGGCCTGCGTTTCGGCCGCCGCCTGAGCAGGGATTGCACCCAGTACACGCCGAGCCAGATCGTACCGATCGAGACCATCAACGGAGGGGCCCAGCGCACGATCCAGTCGTCGAGAGGGCCGGGGACCAGGACGAGGCGCGGGGTCCTGGTGCCCGGCCCGCGCGGGAATCCCGGTTCGGACGATCCGTCAGGCTCCTCCCAGACTTGAACCTCGACGTATCGGCCGGCGAGGTCTTCAGACGCGCTTTTGGTCGGTTTGGAGGTGGGACCTGACCTCCAGGCCAGGGACAGGGCTGCGAAGTTCACCCCGATCACCGCCACCATCACCATCAACTCTCGCAAGCTCGGCCGCAGCTGGAGCGATCCCATCGGCACAACCTCGTTGATCCCCAAAGGGGTCGGGACTCTCTTTCGAAATCGTCTCATCAATATGTAAGGAACGCGGAGCCTGGCGTTATTCGACCTGACCCCTTTTTAGATCAGAGTCCTCCGAACCAGGGCATGACGTATTTCTGGACGAAGGCCGGGGGCTTCTCGGTGATGATCAGCAGGGTGCCGGCGATCACGAAGAGGAACTGGGTGCTGGCCGCGAACCAGGCGAACCCGTACGACGTGCGCCTCAGGAGCCGGGACCGGCGGCTCTCGGCCTTCTGGCGGAGCAGGCTGCGGGCGCGGCCGATGTAGGCCTGGCCCACCGAGAAGTGGACGATCGCGCAGAGCAGCACGCTCAGCAGGAGGATGCCGCAGCCCAGGCTGTGGTGGGGCTCTCCCTTGCCGCGGATCTGCTGGTACGCCAGGGCCGCGAACGCCACGAGCGTCCCCGTGTCGCTGCCCTGGAGGATCTGCTCGTTGCCGTACATGAGCAGGTCGAACCCCACGCCCTCGGGCGGGAGGGCCTCCCCCGGTGACGGCTTCGGGGGCTCGGCTGGGGGGGTCGCTTCGGACATGACTCGGAGGACTCCGGGGGCCGGCCGATCGGTCTGCGATCGCTCCGGCGAGGCGAGGCGGGGCGGGGTGGGTCGGTTCGCTGAAGGGGGTTATCGCCAGCGCTTGCGCGACTGGTTCGGGTTGAGCTTGCGGGTCCGGCCCCATTGCTTGCGGCAGTGGATCGCGGCGAGCATGGTGATGGTGGCGCCGAAGGCCCCGCGCTTCACGGGGGCGGGCTTCTCGTCGGGCGTGACCGACGAGACCAGGGTCACGGCCTCGGCCGCACCGTTCTGAGTGGCCGACGTGGGCGAGACCTCGGCGCTGGCGGCCGGGGCCGAGGCCGTCACGAGCACCGGCGCCTGGGACTCGCCCGCGGGCGCCCCGTCGCCCCTGGCCCCCTCGGTCGGCTTCGGCGAGGCATTGGCCGTGGCGGCCTCGGGCTCGGTCTCGTCGGTCGGGGCAGCGGGCTCCTCGGGCGGGGGCATGGGGGCGGGAAGGTTCATGCTCGCGGTCGGGGCCAGCGACCCCAGGCCCGGGAGCTCGATCCGCGTGCCCAGGTCCGAATCCTTCGGGAACCCGACGCCGGAGAGGCCGCTCGTGGGCGAGAAGCGCGAGCCCGGCCTGGCGATCCGGAACGCCCCCGAGGGCGTGAACAGGCCATCGAATCCGACCACCGGCACGCTCGCGAACAAGGGCGGCCGGCGGATCCGCGGGACCTCCACGACGATCACCGGGCCGGGGGCGGGTACGGGCCGGGGGACGGGCCCGACGGGCGTGACGGTCGGCGGCACGACCGGCGTGCGAGGAGTCGCGGCGAGGACGAGCACCGAGAGCGTTTGCCCGTCGCCGAGCCCCCGCTCATCGGCCACGTAAACCCGGACCTCGCGGCGGCCCGCGGTCGCGAACACGTGGGGCCGAGAGCCCAGGTCGCCCGGCGAGTTGCGCGTGAAGATCTCCAGGGGCGAGCCGTCGCCCCAGTCCACCTCGATCGTCCACAAGGTGCCCGCGGTGGCGGCCGAGAACCGGCCCAGGAGGATGTCCGCGACCTCGCCCTGCACGGCCGCCTGCTCTTCCGCGGATGGGTCGGCCTCGAGCACCGGGGGCACCGCGACCACGAGGATGGTCGCCGAGCCCTCGGCCTGTCCGCCCTGGTCGTCGAACACGCGGACCGTCACCGGATGCACTCCGGGTGTGGAGAACGCGGACGAGGCGAGACCGGTCGCGTTGAGCCCCCCGCCCGGCTTGCCGTCGCCCAGGTCGATCAGGAACTGGAGCGGCGAGCCGTTGCCGTCCGGGTCGCGGGCCAGGACCCGGACCGAGGCGAGTTCCCCCGCGCCGACCGGAGACGTGACCTCGATCGCGTCGATCACCGGCGCGAGGTTCGCCACCCGGACCGAGAACGCCCGGAGAGTCGTGGCCTGGCCGTCGTCCACCCGGATCTTCACGGCGAATTGCCCATGACGCGCGAACGCATGCGCACGCGTGCCCAGGTCGCCGGCCGACCCGACCGAGAAGGTCTCGACCGGCGACCCGTCCCCCCAGTCGATCGAGGCGGCCCACGGGGCATCGAGGCCGGGGTCCGCGAACGAACCCAGCGCGAAACGTTTCGTGACCCCACGCGTGACGGTCTGGAACCCTGCCGGATCGACCACCGGGGCGACGTTGGCCACGCCTACGGCCGTGAGGGCCTCGTCGAACAGCCCCGACTCGCCCGCGACCCGCACCCGCACCTGGTACTCGCCGTCCTGCCGAAAGCGGTGGGGCCGGGAGCCCAGGGGGCCGGCCTGCGCGACCGCGAAGGTCTCGGCCGGCGACCCGTCGCCCCAGTCCACGCTCACCGTCCACGACCTGCCCGCCGTGGGGTCCGCGAACGTGCCCAGGTCCACCTGGAGGAGATCCCCCTCGCGCGACGACTCGCCGACGCCGGGGGTCAACACCGGGGGCGCGGCGACCACGACCACCGAGGCCGCGGCCTCGGTCGATCCGCCTTCGGCGTCGGCCACTCGCACGCGAATCGGGTAGGTGCCGGGGGTGCGGGAGAGGAACGACGCGAGGCCCGTGGCGCTGGCCAGCTCGAAGGTGCCGTCGCCGTCGAGGTCGAACCCGTACGACAGGGGGACGCCTCCGCCGTCGGGGTCGCTCGCGATGACGGCGATCGCCGCGGGCGAGCCCGCCGCCACCGGGCTCGTCACGAGGAACGAGTCGATCACGGGCGCGAGGTTCTCCACACGCACCACGAACGACTGGCGGCCTGTGTCCCGCGGGTCGGACACGCTGACCGTGACCGTGAAGTCGCCGTAACGCGCAAACGCATGCGCAACCCTGCCCAGGGTGCCCTGCGACCCGATTGTGAATCGGTGCCGGGGCGAGCCGTCGCCCCAGTCCACCTCGCCGAGCCAGGGGCCGTCGGGGCCGGGGTCGGCGAATGAGCCCAGGACGATCCGGGTGGTGGTCCCGATCCTCGCCGTCTGGTCGGCGGGGGGCGTGATCGCGGGGGCCAGGTTGGCCACGATCACGGACGTGTGGGCCTCGCCGAAGAGGCCCGACTCGGCCACGACACGCACCCGCACGCGATACTCGCCGTCCTGCCGAAAGCGATGGGGCCGAGAGCCAAGGGGGCCGGCCTGCGCGACCGCGAAGGTCTCGGCCG
>JANOBY010000013.1:0-6959 GCA_031411935.1 Planctomycetales bacterium
CCCGCGAGCTATGGTCCGGAGGTGCCCGAGCTGGTGATCGAGGTGTGTACGCCCAGCGACCGCTGGCCGAGTGTCTTGGCGAAGGTTTCCGAGTTCCTTGACGCGGGCGTGGATGTGGTGGTGCTTGACGACGATCGGCTAGGTGCCCAGGCCTTCCAGGCGGATGACGATACCCGGGTTCTTGGACCCGGCGATGTCCTGACCTTGCCCGCGATCTTGCCCGGCTTCTCGGTGCCCGTGCGGCAATTCTTCGAGTAGCATGACCGTGATTTCATCTCGATACTGGCTTCGCGAACACCTTTTTCTTGCCTGGTTCCTTGCGAAGTGGATCGTCCTGGGTTCCTGGGTCGGCGTGCTTGCCGGCTCGTCGTCGGCGATTTTCTTGATCTCTTTGGACTGGGCCACGGCGACTCGTGAACGGTTGCCGTGGTTGTTGTTTTTCTTGCCCCTGGCCGGTGCGGCAATCGGCTGGATCTACTCGCGGTTCGGGCGCGACGTGGAGGGGGGCAACAACCTGCTGCTCGACCGGATCCACGACCCGGGCGAGGCGGTCCCGTGGCGGATGGCCCCGCTGATCGCCCTGAGCACCGTGGGCACGCACCTGTTCGGAGGGTCGGCCGGACGCGAGGGGACCGCGGTCCAGATGGGGGGCAGCCTCGCGGGGCTGATCTCGAAGCCCCTTCGTTTGAGGGCCGAGGACCGCCGGATGGTGCTCATGAGCGGCGTGAGCGGAGGGTTCGGCGCGGTCTTCGGGACCCCTCTGGCCGGGATGGTCTTCGGCCTCGAGGTCCTCTCGGTGGGCCGGATCCGCCACGACGCCATCGTGCCGTGCTTCACGGCGAGTGTGGTGGGGGACCTCGTTTGTCGCGCCCTGGGGATCCATCACCACCTCTATCCGGCGGCCCGGGGCGTGGCGATCACGCCGGGGCTCCTGATGTGGGTGGGGCTGGCCGGCGTGGCGTTCGGGGCGGCGAGCCTGATCTTCTCGGAGCTCACACATGCGGTCGCCCACGCCGTGAAGGAGCTGGTGAAGCCGGCCTGGGGCAGGCCGATCGTGGGCGGAGCGCTTGTGATTGCGCTGACGGCCCTTGTCGGGAATCGCGACTACCTGGGCCTGAGCCTGCCGATGATCGAGCGGAGCTTCACGCCGGGCGGGGTGGTGGCGTGGGCGTTCCTCCTGAAGATCGTATTCACGGCCGTGACGCTTGGCAGCGGGTTCAAGGGGGGGGAGGTCACCCCCCTGTTCGCGATCGGGGCCTCGCTGGGATCGGCCTTCGCGACGATGCTGGGCCTTCCGGTCGGCGTGTTCGCGGCGGTTGGGTTCGTCGCGGTGTTCGCGAGCGCGGCGAACACCCCCCTGGCGTGCATCTTCATGGGGATCGAGCTGTTCGGGGCCGAGCTTGCGGTGCCCATCGCGCTGGGGTGCATCGTCAGCTACATCGTGTCGGGGCACCGGGGGATCTACCTGTCGCAGAGGCTCGACACGCCCAAGACGTCATCGCTCGGCGGGACGGTGGGGGCCCCTCTTCGCGAGGCGCGGCCCCGGCACTGAGCCGGCACGAACATTCCGCGCAATCGTGAAGGCGAGCAGGATGCTGGGGTGAGGCGGCCCCGCTTATGATCAGGGGACCCCGAACCAGTACACCAGCGCGACCAGGGCGGTCCCAACCGCTCCGACGACCAGGCCGGGCCTGCGCCTGAGCTTCAGATAGAAGAGCAGGACCAGGCCGGTGAGCGAGACCAGCGTGGTGAGCACGGCGCTCACGTCGATCAGGACCGACCAGCTCGCGCCGGTGTCGCGCCCCTTGTGCAGGTCGTTGATCACGGCGAGGAACCCGTGAGAGGTCTGGTTGACCTCGTACTTGCCGGTCTCGCGGTCGATCGTCGCGTCGGCGGAGTAGCCCGGCCCCTTGAAGGTCACGAGGCACTGGCTCTCGTCCACGGTGAACTCGGCGGCGCCCCGGACTCCGTCGCGGGACCGCAACTGCTCGACGATCTCGAAGCGAGAGACCGTCATGGGGTCGCCCGACGAGGCTGCGGCCCGGAGCCACTTCGGGTCGATCGCCCCTTCGGCCGTGGTCGTGGTCTCCTTGCCCGCGAAGAACCAGTCGGGGTGGTTGAGCGTGAGGCCGGTCGCCCCGAAGAAGAGGATCGCGGCGAGGCCGAACATCGACAGGTAGATGTGCAGCCATCGCATGATCCCGGCGAGCCGGATGCCGAATTTTCGCTTGCGCGACGGGTGCGCGTGGGCGGGCTCGTCACTTTGCTTTTGGAGCCTCAGCTTTTCGACGATAGGCGATGGCTGCGGATTGGATCTCGGCATTCCCCTTGAGTTCCTCGGCAAACGGCTTGTCGGCGACGGTGACGGGCCTGCGGATGATGGAGTAGGGGCCGTGCTCGCGCGCGGTCTCGATGTTCAGCGTGTACTCGCCCGGGGGCAGGGGCTTGCCGTGGTTGTCCTTGCCGTCCCACACGACGGAATACTTGCCCGGGGCGCGGGTGGCGCGGGCCGCGGTGAAGACCAGGTCCAGGTCGTCGGTCTCCCGGCGCTCCTTGTCGCCGCGATACCATCGCTTGAGGTCGGGCAGCCAGCGGTCGGGGCCCGACCCGCCCAGGGAGACCCAGAGGATCAGGTTCCTCACGGGCTTGTCGTCCTTGTTGTCGAGCCAGATGGCCACGTAGGGGCGGCGATAGCGTCGCTTGGCGTTGCCCTCGGGGGCCCTGATCTCGAAGTCCACGGCCAGCTCGAACGCGTCGGCCGAAGGGGAGTCGGCCTCGGGCTCCGGCTCCAGCTTCGCGGGGTCCTGGGCGTGGGTCAGGGGCAGCGGGACGTCGAACCGGCCCCAGCCCTCGCTCTTGAAGGTCTTGCCGTCGGCGGTCGCGATCAGGCATTCGGCCCCGGCGACCGTCCTGATCAGGCCCAGGCCCTCATCGGGCGGGACCACGTTGAGGATCGTGGCCAGGGCGTCGGCGTCGGCCGAGCTTCTGGCGATCACCGTGGCGCTCTGGAAGCTGGCGCACGCCTGCCCCGTGCGCGGGTCGATGATGTGCGAGTACCAGCGCCCTCCGATCGAGACCCCGCGCAGGTATCCGCCGCTGGT
Source organism: Planctomycetales bacterium (assembly GCA_031411935.1). Classification (GTDB taxonomy): domain Bacteria; phylum Planctomycetota; class Planctomycetia; order Isosphaerales; family Isosphaeraceae; genus JAQGHR01. The sequence continues at coordinate 3,102 of JANOBY010000013.1, forward strand.
GGCCACGGCGCGGTCCTTCACGCGGATCCTCGCGATGGGCTCGGCGGCCTCGGAGTCCCGCGAAGGAGGCGAGATGCCAATCGTCCTCTCCAGGTCGCCCCGAACGCGGAGGTCGCCCCCCACGTTCAGCAGGACGCCGAGGAGGCCCGCGCCGCCCTCCATTGCCGCGTCGCAGGCTCGCTCCACGATCAGGCCCTTGGCGATGGCGTCGAGCGTGAGCGGGATGTCCTGGAGCCGCTCGGCCGTGAGGTTCGACCGGTCCAGGCGCCAGGCGGGCTCGGCGATCGCTCGCTTTGCCGCCTCGATCTCCCCGTCAGTCGGCGTGCGCCCGAGCTTCGCGCAGGAGGCCCACAGGCGGGAGAAGCTCTGCACGCGGGGGTCGAACGCCCCGTGGCTGGAAGTTCGCCAGCTGTCGCTGGCCTCGAGAAGGGCGAACAGCTCGGGCGAGACCTTCACCGGGCCTCGCGGCCCGCCCTGCCAGCGGCGGAACTCGCTCGAGGCGTCGTGGTTGCTGAGGATCGCCGAGAGCCGGTCGATCTCGCGCAGGACGCGAATCTCGGCGGCCTCGGCCTGGGCCGAGGTCCCGGCCCTCACCCGCAGCTCGAGCGAGGTGCCCATCACGTTCTCGTGGAAGAAGGCGAAGTCCCCGGCCCTGCTCGTCGTGGAGGCAGACGCCACAAGGCCGACGGCGATCAGGGCGATCAGGGGGCGGGCGGGATTCGTCATGCTGCGGGCCCAGGAGAGGAGGAATCGAGAGGCAAAGAGGAGCCGACGATCTGCAAACCTGTATCAGCGAGTTTCCGGCGAGGATGGGCCGCCCCGGGTCCCCGATCCGGAGAGAATCGATCGCCCCCGGTCCCGGACGGATCCTCGGCCCCCTGCTGCGTTTCCGACCGGGGCCGGCAGGGATATTGGAACCGATCCGGACGGCAATCGCCACGCCGGTTTGGCCGTGCTCCGGGGCGATCCCCCACCGGGAGGCCACGAGGCTCCCTCCTGTGTGGGCGGTGGGGCGACGGGGCTCGCGGGCGCGAACCGGAGGGGGGTGCGTCAGGGCACGGTTCGCCCCGGGGACGGAGGAGGCCGCTCCCCGAGGCGACTGGCAGGGGCGGCCTGGCGATCGGGAAATCGTCTTCCGGCGGCGGCCTAGGCTGGCCTCGTCACCTCGGCACGGAGAAGACGATCTCCTTGGGGTCGATGCAGAGGCGGACGGTGGTACCCTCGCCGGGGCGGCTGCGGATGGCCAGGGTCCCCTTGTGCCGCCTCCAGATCCCGTTGGCGATGGACAGCCCCACGCCCACGTGGCCGTTCTTGGTGCTGTAGAACGGCTCGACCGCCCGCTCCACGATCTCGGGCGTCATGCCGGGCCCGCTGTCGCGCACCTCGAGCGCGATCCACCCGCGGTTGTCGACCGAGGTGGTCAGCTCGATCGCGCCCGCCGCGCCCGCCATGGACTCCTGCGAGTTGCGTATCAGGTGCCCGAGCATGGCTCGCAATTGGTCCCTGTGGCCGATCACGGGCGGGACGGGCTCAACCTGCGACGACCAGGTGATCCGCGACCGGCAGGTGGCCCGCTTCTCCTCGACCACGTCGGCGATCAGGCGGTCGAGCTCGACGGTACGCACGCCGGGATGGCAGATCGGGCGGGTGTAGTCGATCAGGTGGCGGGCGACGGACGAGGCGTCGAGCGCCGTGCGGATGATCAGGTCGGCCACGGCGATCGGGTCGGCCTGGACCCGGCTCGACGCGGTCAGGCGGAGGATCTCGGCGTTGCTCACGATGGCGCTATAGGCATTGATCACGTGGTGACCCACCGCCGAGGACAGATGGGCCATGTCCGTCAGCCGCTCCCCCAGGCCCACCGCATCGGCGGAGGGCACGAGGACGCTCGGCAGGATGTGATCGGCAGGAGAGGGTTGATTTGTCATCGGTAGTTATCAGTTGTTTAGGGAGAGGGACCATCATCAAACCGAGAATTACCTAAGCTTTACGCAACGCATGTCGGGGGGAGCTGGGCAACTCCGGGGGTCGTCTTCGCCGGCTCCTGCGTGTTCCAGGAGGCCCTTATCGAATCAGTCGGGCTTCGATCCAGTCGGCTTGATCCTGAACGTCTCCTCGGTCCCCGAATTCCGCCGCGAGGATCAGGATCTTCGCCCCGGAGAGGTCCAGGTCGATTTCGCGGGGTGCATCGCGGACGGTCATCGAGGGGGTCGCGAACTTCTCCTTGCCGTCCAGGAGCACCCGAAAGACCACGCTGCCCAGCGGGCCCGCGCGATCGTCCAGGGCCACGGTCGCCTGGAAACGTCGGTCGCCGGGCTCCAGGCGGTAGGCCAGGAGGGTCCGCGACTGGGTGCCGAGCCCGCGGTCGTGGGGGGCCCCACCTACTCTCAAGACCCGGCCATCGAGCGTTGTGTTACGGCCAAATTTCTCGCGATGCGTCCCTTCGCCTAAATAGCCAACGAACACGGCCCGCGATTCCTTGCGGTCGGCCAGATAGCGGACGTGATCTCCGCGGACGTGGACCCTCGCCAGTTTCGCCAGGGGGGGGCGGATCGCGGCCCCGAATCGGGTCTGCGCCACGATCTGGCCCTGCTCGATCCGGCAGTCGGACACGCCCAGGCGCGACCCGTCGAGGAAGGTGAGCTCAAGGAACGGGCGACCGGGCTCGGGGTAGGCGACGATGGCCGGGTCGAATTCGATGGCCACCACGCCCGAGCGGTCCACCGAGGTCTCGGCCCCGTCGCGCTGGAGCAGGACCTTCTGGGCCGTGAGGCCGAGGAATCCGCCGGTCAGGCGGTCGCCGTTGGCGAGCCAGAGGACCTCGGACTCGCGTGGCTCGTCGCGCACGCGGGCGATGAGGTCTTCCTGGGCCTGCGAATCGGCGGGAGGGGCGAGGATCAGGGCCAGGGGGGCGTCGATCGTCACGGCGATGGGGGCGTCGCCCAGGATCGGGGGCAGGACCTCCAGGGTCTTCTCGTTCGAGACGCCGATCACGGCCTGGAGGCGGTCCCCCTCGGGGAACAAAACCAGGCTGCCCTCGGGCGGGCTGGCGGGCAGGTCCCCCTCGCGGGTGAGCTTGACCAGGCGGTCGAACGGGACGGTGACCGGCCCCGAGGCGCCTTCGAGCACCACCTCATTGCCCGCGCCCAGCTGGCGGATCCGGCCCGAGACGGTCGATCCGTCGGTCCTCAGGGCCTGGAAGACCGGGTCGGAGGGCACCGGCGATCCGGCCGGCGGGTCGTCGGCCCCGCGCGAGGGGGGCAGCAAGGCGACAGCGGCCAGGATCGCGAGGGCCGCGCCTCGGCCGGTTCTCCAGCACTCTCGGGGGATCGCCATCGGGATGAGGCCTCGCGATTGCGTGGTCGGGGGCGAGATCGGATTCGGTTTCGGGGTGTGGGTCATCGTTGGAAGATCGGGAGGTAGTTATTTGGCATTTGCAGCACGATCAGTGCCATGGCCGAGCCATATTCGTTGCCGAAGCTGTCGGACCAGGCCCCCTGACGCGACTGCCGGCGGAGCAGCTCGTCGCGGATCGGAGGGTACCAGGCGTTCCAGTCCTCTCCGCCCCGGATCCACATGGCCTGCGCCGCGTAGTAGTGGCCGTAGAAGTAGTGGCTGTAGCGGCTGCCGAAGCGGATCTCGGGCATGTAGTTCTTGAGGTAGCGGATGCCGGAATCCACCTCCTTGGCGTCGTACACGGCGGCCGAGTAGAGGGCAACCACGCCCGCGGCCGATCGGGGGAAGGCGCTGGCCCCGCCCGAGAGCATGTATCGGAACCCACCGTCGGGGTTCTGTGCCTGCTTGACGTATCGGATGCAGGCCTCGACGGTCTCCTTGGGGACGAAGATGCCTGCGTTG
>JANOBY010000014.1:0-3748 GCA_031411935.1 Planctomycetales bacterium
CCTCGACCGGGCACGACCACCACCTCGTACTGCCCGACCTCGCGGGCGCTCTGGTGGGCATTGGTGTCCTCGTAGCCCGGATAGTCGGCCACTCGGGGATTGTCGGCGAAGGTCGCGGCCGTCACGAACGAGATCGCGACGGGCTCGCCGGTGACCTGATCGGTGACCTTGCCTCGCAGGACCACCCCGCGCCGGATCGCCAGATCGACCGGCCCCTTCGGCTTCACGCGATGCGAGGCGGGGACGTAGGGGACGCCCGGGCCGGGCTTGAGGTCCACGCGATAGCGGCCGGCCTTGGGCATCCCGTCCAGGCGAAATCGGCCCTGCGCGTCGGTGACCGTTGGCGTTTCGGCGGTGGGGACGAATCGGTCGTCGTCCAGAAGTTCGGCCGAGATCTGGACCCCGGAGACGGGCTTCCCGGTCTCCTGATCGCGGATCACACCCTCGATCGGCTGGCTTGGCGAGGTCGTGAACTCGAAGCGTGACGGGCGGACGAGGACGGTCTTCGGTCCCCGGAAATCCTGGGTCTGATACGTGAAGGGCTCCCCTGCCCTCGTCATGGCCAGGATCTCCTCGCCGACGATCCCCGGGCCGGTGACCCGGAGATTGGCGAGGCGTTCTGGCCCGATCCCTTCGAGGCGGAACCGGCCCTCCGCGTCGGCTGTGGTCGCGATCACCGCCGGGAAGATCGCAAGCCCCTTGCGCGTGTCGCGGCCGGTGGCCCCCTTCACGCTCTCGATCCAGGGGGCCAGGTCGCCGCCCGCTTGCGGGGACCACAGAAAGCTCGTCGCCACGCGGATCCCCGGCAGCGGTTTGCCCTCCGCGTCGAGAATGCGGCCCTCGATCGCGGGGCCGGGTTCGACGAGCCGGACGGTGACCTCCTCGGGCGTCTCGGTGTCCAAATAGCCCGTCCCGATCCCGAAGCCCGGGGCCCGGGCGATCACGTTCGGGCGATGCTCCGTCTCGTACCTCCAGACCTCGCCCCGAAGCGCGTAGGGCAGGACGATCGCGAACCGGCCATCGTCCCCGCTGAAGGTCTCGGGCGAAGATTCCTGCACCTGAGGCCGCAGCGCGATCTTCACCGAGGCCCCCGCGACCGCCTTGCCGTCGGGCCCCACCACGCGGCCCGAGATCCGGAGCGGTTCGCCCGCCTCGGGCACCATCGCGAGAGGCTCCACGCGCGGCAGAGGCAAGGGGATTTCGAAAGGCTCGGCGCTCTTCGAGCCCCGCATGGTCGAGGCCGCCATGAGCAGGCCCGTCGAGAGGGCGAACGCGGCCACAATCCCCACGCTTTTGGCCAAAACCATCCGCGAAATCGGGGCCGAGGCCAGGGCCAGCACCGAGGCGTTCGCCGTCCCCTGAATGGCCGCTCCCAGAGCAGACTGCGCGAGCGAGGCCGGGACCGCGGCCCTTGCCTCAAGGCCCAGCGCGATCGCCGCACCGGCGCCGCAAATCCCTCGACGAGTCAGCCGAGAGGCCAGGCGATGGCGGGCGCGGACCAGTCGCCCTCGGATGGTGGCGGGAGGGACGCTCAGGAGGCTTGCGGCCTCGTCGTAGGTCCGGCCTTCGAGGTGGCAGAGGACCACGGGCAGCCGGAGGGGTTCGGGCAGGCGGTCGATCTCCTCGTGAAGGGCGAGCAGGACGTCGGGGTCCGTGGCATTCCGCCCGTGATCGGTCCCCTGGACCGCCCGGGACTCCCTCCATTTGCGACGCCGGGCCTGGCGATGGGCCTGGACCGCCAGGCGGAACCCCACGCGGCCGAGCCACCCCGCGAGCGTGTCGCCGGTGCGAATCGTGGCGGCCTTCCTCGCGAGCACGAGGAAGGTGGCCTGGAACGCGTCCTGCGCATCGTGCTCGTCGCGGGCCACCGCGCGGCACACGCCCAGGACCATCGCCCCGTGACGCTCCACCAGGGTCCGGAACGCCCGCTCATCGCGACGGGACGCGAACCGCTCGAGCAACCGGGCATCCGGAACGTGGGCCACCGTGCCCGAGGCGAAGAGGTCTTGAAGCTGTGACAGGGCTCCGCCCACTCTCAGACTGGCCATTCTGCAATCCTCCCGTCGTGACGATGACTTCTCACCTTATCAAGAGGGAGCGGGCAGGGGATCGTCACGGGGATTTTTCCCAGGACGGAGGGCAGGGGCATCCTCGTGACCGCGAGGGACGGGGACGGCCCATCTTCTCATTCTCCCGGTGGAGCAGTCCGTTCCACGACGCGCGCCGGGAGGCCCAAAATTGGCGCGGCCGCCCCTCGTTCGCATCCCGCGACCTCCCCCTCAAATCGAATGGATCACCCCCCGGGCTGCGAGCACGCCCAGAATCAGCAGCATGAGCATCCAGAAGAGCAGGAGAAGGGCCAGGCTCAGGGCCACGCCGTACCGAAAGCCTGCGGAGGAGGACGGGGCGATCTTGGGCGTTCGCTGGACCAGTTCCTGGTAAGACGGACTCAGGACCGTCCGCCCTGGACGTGAGCACGCCGCCCAGATCGCCACGAGCCCGGCCGGATAGACGAACACCCCAAAGCAGGGATGGGTCATGAGGTCGCTGAACTCCCGCAACGAAGGAGGCGCCCCGCCGCGATAGCGAATCCACACGCTCCCCGCAAGCGCGCAGAGCGGCACGGTGCCCAGCGCGATCAGGCCCCAGCGGCTCCACGGGCTTCGCCTCCGAAGCAACAGCCCCAGGGCCGTGGCCAGCAAGGAGAGCCCGAGATCGGTCGCCATCCGCGCGACCCACCGCCGCCAGAGCCAATCTTCCGCCGGGTCGGCCCAGAGCCCCCCGGGCTCGGTCGTCACGTGCAGCATGGACGACACGGGGACGGCGAAGAGGACGAAGACCGAGGCTCCCGCCACCAGGGCGAATGTCCCGGCCACATGGAACGCGACCTCGGCGGGGAGCAGGTCGAGGCGGATCAACTCATCGCCCGGTGGCCCGGCCTTGCCGGCCTTCCCCTTCGGATCGAGATCCTCGGGCACGAAATAAGGGTCGAAATCGGGCGATGGGCCACCCCTCGAAGACATGATCGGCTCCTTGCCGTTCGGGTCAACCGCGAGACCCAATCCAGACGCCCCGTCCCTCGTCAGCCCCTCCCTCCATGCTACACGACCGGCCGCGAACGCAGGAGGGAGGCCTCGCGGCGGACCGCCCGCGTGAGAACGTGGCCAGGGTCGAATCCACTACGAGATGAGCCTAGAACCTGATACGATCCCCGAGGGCCCACCCCCTCAACCGCCACCCCCCCCTGGATTCATGAGGAATCGGCATGATGACCCGACGTGAGTGCGTCCTGCCCTGCGTGTTCGTCGTCCTGACGTCCGTCGCCTACTCTCAGGATCGCGTGATCGGCGCCGTCTGGGAGATCAAGAACCCCAAAACGGGAGACACCCGTCTGTTCCGCGCCACGCCCGACGGGAAAATCTGGTCCTTCGTCAAGCCCGGCGACACAGGGGTGCCCCGTGTGATCGGGACCTGGAAGGGGGATGTGGAGAACACCAAGATGACGGTCACCGGAACCCCCGACCCGAAATATCACGGGACGGTCGAGGTCGTCCTCGTGAAGCCCAACCCACGCACCTGGCAGGGAAAGTTCACGCACAAGTCCGGGCGAGAAATCCCCATCGAGGTCAAGCTCCTCGCGGACTGAGCCGGACGCTGGGCGACCCTGACGGGGCCGATCCGCCCCCTCACCATCGTGTCCATCTGTGCCCGTTCCCGGGGCCTTCACCCGAAGTGGTCCGTCGGCCGC
>JANOBY010000015.1:0-21404 GCA_031411935.1 Planctomycetales bacterium
CTTGTCGGCGGCGCCTCCGGGGACCACTTCCTGGATCGTCGGGTAGCCGTCAATGGACTGGAGCTGGGCACCGATCCCATCGAGCGTGAGGCCGATTCGCTGCTTGAACTGGTCCTCGTACTCCTTGGCCCCCATGTATGACGAGTGGGGATCGACCGACATGGTCAGAGCGGTCAGATACTTCTCCAGCATCTCGACCTTGTCGTACTGCGAGAAGATCCGGTGCAGGTCGCGGAACTCGACGGTGACCTGCTTCAGGGCCTCCTCGTCGCTGACCTTCGAGACCTTCTTCGCCAGCAGGCTGAGCTTGATCTGCTTGCGGATCCGGTCGCGGGCCTCCGCGGCGTCGGCGGGGTACTCGGCCTTATCGGCGTCGACGATCACCTCGTCGATGGAGAAGTCGGGCTTCTCCTTGAGCAGCTCGACCACGTCAACCTGGCGTTCGGCGGCGCGCTTCTGGAACCGTTCCATCACGAGCTTGGCGAAGGTCAGGTCGCCCGACTCGCGGGAGTCATCGAGCTTGGTGTCGTACTTGTGAAACTCGTCGATGTCGGCCTTCAAGAAGTAATTCTTGCGCGGGTCGAGCGACTTGATGTAATTCTTCACCCAGCGGGTGGAGATCTCGTCGTTGATCGTGGGCTTCGTCAGGTGGAGGCGTTCGAGCAGGGTGGCGACGATCTGGACCGTCGCCTGGTCGATCGGCCCCGGATCGATGGCCGGGACCTGCGCGGCGACCGTCGCGGCCGCTCCACCGATTGCCACCAGGGCGAAGACGACCCTGGGACCTCGCAAACCGAATCGGGCCATGTGTTTGCTTCCGTGAGGGGAAGGTTGAAGGGCAAGTCCTGGCCGCGCCGAGCCATGTTGAATACTAGCCTTGTCGGAAAAGTCCCACAAGGCCGGCTCGGCGACCGCGGAGAACGGGACCGTCTCTCGTCTATCAACGTTGTACGCGTCGGTGCAGCGATCCGTTCGTGGGTTAGTGCCCGCCCCGAGGATTTTCATTCAACTCGCGGGAAGATTGGCCCGATGAGAATGAAACGCACGATGAGTTCGCTTCATGATCTGGCATCCAGGGTCGAATCCGATGATTGCGCGTTCGACAACCAGCGTAGCGCTGAGCTTCGGGATCGCGGGAGTGGCGGCCGTGGCCCTGCACCGACCCGACCCCGCCGTTCTCTCTCGAAGTCTTCCTCCCGGCAGCACCCGAGACGTGAATCCGGCGCCCAGGCATCCCCCCCTGCCCACACCCGCCGTCGCATGGGAACCCGCCTCGATCGGGGCGGAGAGGGTGGTCAAGCCGGTATCCTCGGCACCTCCTCGCCTGCCGGCCGCGGCCAGGCCGCCTCGGGGAGAGACCACGCGGGCCGCAGCGGGCGAGACTCTCGCCGATGTCGCCGCTCGCGTGTACGGGTCCGGGGCCGATCTCCAGAAATTCTGGAGCTTCAACCGAGATCAACTGGCTACCGTCGAGACCCCTCTACGGACCGGGATGATGTTGCGGACCCCTGCCCTGTAGGCCGGGTTCACGGATTCCGGGGAGCGGCCCGCTTCCCCGCCGATCGGAGGCCGGGGAAGTCCCGATACTCTCGGAGGGCATGTGGCTGTTTCGCACCACCCAGGCTCGTTGACAATCGGGACCGTCGAAATGGGAACGGTGCGACCTTCGGGGACCATTCCTCGAAACCATGGGAACTCCCTAATTTTGTCCCGGCATGAAGATCCAGGTGCGTCCGTTACGTTCCGATTCGTTCCGGACCGCAATCCCGTTGAGGCACCCCACAGCCCGGAGGGTCCCCTCCGCGTGAAAACGTGATTTTGCATAACGAACCCAATCAGGCCGCCCGAACTGCGGACAATGGTTGTTCGGAAGTCTAAGACAAGAAACCCTTTAGAGGAAAAACCGGGGCCAATCGCGTCGGGATGACGAGGTGTATAAACAGGAAAACGAACCCAAAACGAAGCCAAAACGAAGCCAATTCCGGGGTCCCAGGCAGGAAACGAACCCATTCCAGGAGCCGTCATGCGAGAACTCGTCATCCTGCCATGCTGGGCCGATCTGCAACCGTCCGCCTGGGAGCGGGGCCTCACAAGCGGAGAGTGTCCGCCTCCGGGTTGGAGCCGCCCGAGGCGCGACGCTCCAGGCCGAGTTCCAGGGATTCGAGGCACCGCTCAAGCTCCGAGAGGATTGTCGGCGAGAGCTCATTGTTCCCGAAGCGCTTGGAGTAGAACGCATCGACGACCATGCCGGGGACAGGGGTGAGATCGCCGCCCGGCCATTTCAGGGCCATCGCCTCGGTGGCGCGTCGGGCGAACTCGCGGGGGGTCTCCGCCGCCGGCCTCACAAAGCCGTGGGCCGCGAGGATCTTCACCAGGCGATAGTAGAACGCCACCCCGGGGTCGCGCCCTTCGGCGTCTCCCTCGCGGGCGGTTCCCTTCCCCGTGATCCATCTCCAGGTCCTCCGAGCGGCCAGTCCCAGCCCCAGCAGACCCAGCATGGCCATGGTGGAGACCACGAACCCGCGGACGCTGAAGAAGTGCTGGATGTCCTCGAAGTACAGCAACGAAAGCAGGGCCCTGAGCGTGCCGAAGATGATGCGGAATCCCCTCGCGAGGAGGGCCGCGAACTGGCGGATCGGGCCGTAGATCCCCCTCTCCTGCCGGTCGCTGTCGAACCCCACCACGTTGAAGGTCCAGAGGGTCCGGATCGAGTCGCTGAGGAATCGGAACTTGAAGGCGCCCGAGCCGACCTGGGCGACCACTTCCTCGCGTTGACGGGCCGGAGTGGGGTCGAGCGTGACCCAGCGAGGCGTATCGTTGGGGGTGCCCACCATGGCCTCGACCCAGCTGTGGGCGTGCTTCTCGCGGACCAGGGTCACTCGGCTCAGTTCGTTCCAATCGCCCCCCTTGAATCCGTTGACCATCCGGGCGGGGATGCCCGCGGCGCGGCACATGAGCGTCAAGGCGCTGGCGAAGTACTCGCAATGCCCTTCCTTGCGAGTGACCAGGAAGTGAAGGACGGGGTCCACTCCCCTGGGCGGGGCATCCATCTTCAAGCTGTAGGTGAACTCGCCATCCCTGAGATAGCTCTCCAACGCCCTCACACGCGCGAGATCGGAATTCGGGTCATCGCCCGAGATCTGCGCGAGGATCGGCTCCACGATGGCCTTCAACGGTTCTTCGAGCGTGCTGGTCGAGAGCAGGGTCGCCCGCCGTCCCCGACTGGGGATCTGCTCGAAGCGCTGGGGGGCCGAGGCGTCGGCGTTGGAGATTGCCACGTAGTCGAACTTGCCCGCACGCGACGGGGACGCCTCGTTGGGATTCTCCCGGATGTCGCCGCGGTAGATGGTCCCATCGGCGGAGTTCAGCCGGACCTCGCTGGCCGCGGAGGCACGCACCTGGAGCACGGGCCGGAGCGAGAAGAGGATGTCGTTGTCGGTGGCCTCCATCTTGATCCGCTGGCGGATCTCGCGAACTCCCCCACGGATCGGGCGCTGGAGGGCCTGAACGTCGGAGGTGAGGGTCTCCTCCCGGTCCCACTGGCCGTTGTTGTAGTCGGTCAGGGTCACGCCCCGCAGGAGCATGTCGGGCGGAGAGGTCTGAACCTGGTCGTTCTCGTCGGAGACTTCCAGGCTCAGGACGATGGAGTCGTTCTCCAGGATCTCGCCCATGGCGCCGAGCTTCACGCTGTCGCTGAAGCCTGTGATATGCTTCGCCGCGGTCACCTTCCCGGTTCGGCTCGGGCCCCGTGCCGACCAACGGGGCATGAGGAAGAAGATCAGAGCACCCAGCAGCAACGTGGTCGCGGCCACCCTCACCGTCGCAAGGATGAACCCCAGATCCAGCAACCCCGGGTAGGGCTCATCGCGGTTCGGCCGAGGCAGCACGATCACCCCGGCGGGAACCTTGCCGGCGATCGCCTCGCGCCGGAGGTAGAACAGGCCGAAGGTCCAGATGGACGCGATCGCCCAGAGGAACAGGAGGATCCCCACCTCGTCGCTCTGGCTGATGTGGACCCCGATGACCACCTGGACCAGCCCCAAAAGGAAGAGGTACCAGTCGTCCTCCACCGTCTTGGGAAGGGCATACTTGATGACCTGGAGGTAGATGAGCGTGTGGCCGATCGACAGCATGAGCAGGTTCTGATCGTTCAGATACTCCATCAGCCCCAGGCCGAACGACAGCAACGCCAGGAAGTTGGCCACGTCGCGGGGCAAGCCCAGCTTTGAGTCGCGATCGACAGTGAGGAAGCAGAGGAAGGAGGCGACGGCCACGCCCAGCGGGTAAGCCAGGGCAAACCTGTTATCGTGAGACGCATCCACGCTCAACAGAAGGCTTGCGAGGAAGAGCGTGACGTACAGGCTCGCACGGTAAAGCCGGTCAAACTTCACGGGTTGGCCTCCAGTCGGCCGGAGGTTCGGGAGGGGCTCGAATCATCGAACTGGATGAGATCGGCGAGGTCGCCCTTCGAGGCATCGAGCAAGAGGACGCGGCCGACGAGCCCCCGAGACGTCCCCCCGGCCAGACGTTCCGACCGCTCGGCCTCGTCCAGCAGGTTGACCGGCCTCGTCGACACGATCACGATGATCGACTCGCGCAGGACGGATGCCGGCAAGGCGTCGAAGAGCGTGGAGAGGCTGCCCTCGGTGGCGGGCCTCATCACCGCAAGGTGCTCCATCAGCTCGTGGAGGAGTTTGACCGAGGCGGGGCCCTGCCGCACGCCCGGGGTGGGGCCGGTCCAGCCCAGGACAAGCCGTTTGCCAAGCTCGCGGCAAGCCTCCAGGCAGACGGTCGCCACGAAGCGGATCGCGGCTTCCAGGGCCTCGCGCTGCTCGGGGGTGACTTTCGTCCGAGGGAGCCAGGGGTCGAGCAGGATGGTCAGGTCCTGGTCGTTCTGCTGCTCAAACTCCTTGACCATCGGCTTGCCGATCCGCGCGGAGGTCCGCCAGTGAATCCAGCGAGGGCTATCACCGGCACGATACTCGCGCAGGCCGTGATATTCCTGCTGCTGCGCGGTCCGGTCGTGTCGACGCCCCTTCTTGGTCTGCGTCGATTCGCGATGGTATTGCTGCCATCGACGAGAGAGCTTTCCGATGCGCGGGTACACGATGATCGACGCGGGTTCGGAGAGGATCAGCCTCCGCTCGATCAGCCCGAAAGGCGAGCCTGTGACAAGTTCCAGGGCCGCGAATGCATACTTCCCGCGAACGGGAGAGCGGCCCTGCCATCGGATCCTTTGCGAATGCCCCGCCCTCACACGACCAAAGCTGACCCGGGGGGTGACCGGGGAAGCGCCTGGGATGGTGCTGTCGACCGGGGTGAGTTTCTCCTCGATCGTCAGCGCGAGAACCGCGGTAGTGCGGCGATTGTTCGTGATCGTGTAGTCGATGACCAGGGGATCGCTGGCGAACAGGTTGGCGGGCGTCCTGCGGTTCACGCGGACCTTGCTTACCATTGCCGAGCTGACGAAGTACGAGGCCACGAGCGGGCCTGCGGCCATCCCCGCCACCAGCAGGATCAGGTTGCCCTGCTGATGGAGACCGGCGGCGAGCAGGCCGATCCACACCGCGGCATAGATCAGGCCGGCCTTGGTCCATCGCAGCTTGTGCTGATTTCGGACTGTGGGCATTTCTCGGCGGCGGAACCAGGCCCTTTTTGACATGACCGACCTTCCCTACCTAGTGTCCCTGGCTCAATCAGGACGGGACGCGGATGGCATCGACAAGGTCGCGGATGATCGCTTCGGCCGCACCGAACTCCCCCGCCTGGAGGAAGGACTTGCCGACCACGCGATGGGCCAGGACAGGAACGGCCAGGGCCTTGATATCGTCGGGCACCACATAGTCGCGACCGGAAACGAAGGCCAGGCTCTGCGAGGCGCGATAAAGGGTCAAGGCTCCTCGCGTGCTGACCCCTACATGGAGATCCTCGCTGTCGCGGGACGCATGCACGAGGTCCAGCAGATACTCGGCGATCGAGTCATCCACACGCACCATACGGACGGACTTCTGGAGCGAGATCACCTCTTCGGCCGAAAGGACGGATTGCAGCTTCTCGACGGGTTCTCCGCGGCGATGACTGCTGAGGATGTGGCGCTCCTCGGAACGCAAGGGATATCCCATGCGGATGCGGATCATGAATCGGTCGAGCTGACTTTCCGGCAAGACATAAGTGCCTTCGAACTCGAACGGGTTCTGGGTGGCCAGAACGAGGAACGGCGGTTGGAGGGCGTGGGTATTGCCCTCCACCGAGACCTGGCCCTCGCTCATGGCCTCGAGCAGGGCGCTCTGGGTCCGCGGGGTCGTGCGATTGATCTCGTCGGCCAGGATCACGTTGGCGAAGATGGGGCCCGGCTTGAAGACGAACTCGCCGTTTGCAGCATTATAGACGCTGGATCCCAGGATGTCGGACGGTAGCAGGTCGGGTGTGAACTGGAGGCGGCGGAATGAGCAATCGATGCTGGCCGCGATGGCACGCGCGAGCAGAGTTTTGCCCACGCCCGGCACGTCCTCGACGAGCACGTGCCCCTCGGCAAGCAGGGCCACGACCGCGAGGCGGATCACTTCGGGCTTGCCCAGAACAACCAGGCCGATGTTGTCGAGGAGCTTCTGAAGAGACGCCTGCGGAGACGAGGTGGTCGAGGGGGAGTTGTCAGCGAACTGAGAGAGATTCATGCGCGTTCCTTAGCTCTGGCTCAGAGGCTCGCCGCCCGTCATTCCGCGACTTCGAGGGGAGCGGACGCTCTCAGTATAGTGAGGCGGAACCGACGTCAATAGCCCCCAATCCCCGCACGACAACCAAACTCGAGTCACAAGTGTTATTCCGGCTCCAGGCGTTCTCTGTTATGTTCCGCCTCATTCGCATAAGGAGCCTCCCCAGGCGATGGCGAGGAGGGGAAACCTTGATCCGCGTGCTTTCCTTGTCGGGCGAGGCCGCCGGTGTTCGTCCCGAGTCCATCACGGCCCGGCTTCTCGAGCGCGGAGTCGAGGTCGTCCATGCGTCCCCGTCCATCGCTCGCGAGGGTGGGTCTCGCTGGCGATCCTACCTGGCCGCGAGGCGGATGGTGGGTTTTCGGAACGATTTCGACCCGCACCTCGTCCACGCTCACGGGTTCGCCTCCGCGGATCTTGCGGTCGAGATTGCCGAGCAATGGTCCAGGCCCTATGTGCTGACCGCGGACCGTTTCCTCCTGCCCGGACAATCCGTCCGGATATCGAGACGATGGATCCGCGGGGTGATCGCGAGCGAGGACGAACTGGCGATCGATCTTGTCAAGGGACTGGGAATTCCCGAACGTTGGGTCTCGGTCATCCCTCCGGGGATCGAGGTCGCGGCGCCCTGGATGCCTCGCACCGGATCGCGTGTGGCCGTGATCGGGACCGCCGTGGGGACGTCGTTCGGCTCGGGCCTTGCGACCTTCCTCGAGGCGGCACAGAGGGTGGTCCGAACCGGGCTCGACGTCGAGTTCGTGCTGGCCGACCTCGACGGGAGCTCGGCCTTCGCCAGACGTCTGGCGGAGGGCCTGGGGGTGGTTGGCCAGGTCACCATCACCGAGGCATCGGACCTTGAGCATACGTTCTGGCCGGTCCTTGATCTTTATTGCCATCCTCTGCGATGGCCCTGCCCCAGTCAGAGGCTGGCCGAGGCCATGGCCCGCGGCCTGCCCACGATCGCATCCGATCTGCCGGTGCTCCGGGCTCTAAGCGACAACGGTCGGGCCGGCAAGCTCGTCCCACCGGGCGACCCGTTCGCGCTTGCGGCAACCATGACCGAGCTGCTCCAGGATCTCCAGGGGGCCCAGGATCTCGGTCGGGCGGCCCGTCAGTGGATCGTCAAGCACCGATCGCTCGATCTGGAGGCCGATGCCGTGGCCCGGCTTTATCACCAGGCCGTGGCCCCTGACGCCGAATTCACCACCCCTCACAGGGCGGATCGGGCCCGGGCGTCGGTGACGATGCGTCGCTCATAGACCTTGGCCCAGCAAAGGAAGTCGTAGAATCCCAGCAGAGTGCAGAAGGCCAGGCCGGGCAGGCCGTCGAGAAAACCCAACCGGAAAACGTAGGCGTACAGGAATCGGACGACCGGACGCATCGGGAGCCGAAGATAGATCTTCTTCAGCCGCCTCTTCCATCGCTTCCCCGCACCGATGCCCCTGGGAGGGGTCTCGCTGAGGAAGCGATCGTACATCTCGGCCTCCCACGAGGCGTAGCGATTATGCTTCTCGACCCAGACCGAGATGGACGGATAGGCGTAATGGTCGAGCTCATGCTTCAGGCGGGCAACCCGACCGACCAGCTCCACATGCTCGTGGGCCTCGTTATCCCCGGTGGATGAACCGGGCGACACCGGCATACGCTCGTAACGGCCGAGGCGATGCTTGAAGAGGCGGAGATTCCAGGCTTCCGCGTAACCGCAGTGCCGGATGCGCTGGCCCAGGAAGAAGTATTTCATGTTCAGATAGAAGCCGTCCGCCTCGTCCGCCTCGGTTCGGCGGGCGATCTCCTCGGCAAGCTCGGGCGGAACGACCTCATCCGCATCGACGATCAGGACCCACTCGTTAGCGAAGCTCACGTGATCGAGTGCCCAGTTTTTCTTCTTCGGATAGACCCCGTTGAAGCGGAATTGCACGACTTGCGCACCGTGTTCGGCGGCCACCTCGGCCGTCTCGTCGCTGCTGCCGCTGTCGATCACGAAGATCTCATCGGCCCACTGCAAAGCCGGCAGGCATCGGCGGAGGTTCTCGGCCTCGTTCTTCACGGGGACGATCACGCTCACCCGGGCTTTTTCTCTTCGGGGACGAGCGGCCTCGGCGAGGTTCGGCGAATTCACGGTGATCGTCATCGGGCGTCCCTCTCGTCAGCATCCCTGACGGCCTCGGGGCGTTCGCCCCCGCCGGTGAGCCAGGCGTAAACTTCGTCCAGACGTCGGGCCTGCTGGGCCCACGTGTATCGTTCCTCAACGAGCCTCCGACCTCGGAGTGCCATGGCCTCGCGCTGGTCGTCGGAACGTTCGAGAAGACCCCGGAGTCCTGTCGTTACGCCCGCAACCGTCGCATCGACGCAAAGGCCGGCGTCGTGGGCGTCAAGTTCCGCGAAGTGGCAGGCATGCGTGACCAGCACAGGCAGGCGGCTGGCCAGGGCTTCGAGCACCGACATGCTGAACCCTTCGCTATGACTCGGCAGGACGAAGGCATCAGCCGCGCCCCAGACCCTTCGCGACTCCTCACCAGAGACATGCCCCACATAGGTGATGCGGTCGTGGATCGCGAGTTCTTCGGCATGTTTGAGGAAGGGCAGCAGCGCCCCATCGTCGAGCCCGGCGACCAGCAGGTGTACGTCCGGATGGTCGGCGGTGAGGCCGGCGATGGCGGGGGCCAGCAGGTCCAGCCCTTTCTTCTTGTGCACTCGTCCGAAGAACAGAAGCACAAACTTGCCGCGCAGTTCGGGATGCTGGACCTCGTAGCTCGCACGATCGGGAAGCGCCTGGAAAGGGTCCAGATCCACCCCATTCGGGATCAGGGCCACCGAGGCCTTCGGCGCGAAGGCCCGTAGATGCTGGATCTCGGGCCGGGTCAACGCGTGCAGGCAGGAGGCCCCGCGGAGGGTGGGGCCCTCTATCAGAGTCGAGTAGACTGCCTTCTTCCAGCGCTTCTGTCGCAGGGCCCAGGGGTCGGCCATCCCGTGGGCGGCCACCAGGTAGGGAACCCTCGCAACCTGGCAGGCGCGGGCGCCGCGACGGGTGTGCTGCTGCCAGAGGCCGTGCATATGGACCACGTCGCTCTGGGCGACCGCTTCTTCGAGCGAGGCTTCTGGACCACGAAGCGACACGCCCTGAGGCACTCGGAAGGTGTCGAGCCGGGAGGGCGTGGGCGTGACGATCTGAACGTGACTGCCGAGCGAGGCGAATGC
This sequence comes from Planctomycetales bacterium, assembly GCA_031411935.1. Lineage (GTDB taxonomy): Bacteria > Planctomycetota > Planctomycetia > Isosphaerales > Isosphaeraceae > JAQGHR01. The sequence goes on from JANOBY010000015.1 coordinate 9,909, forward strand.
CCCGGTCATGCCGAGGATGCTCGGCACCATCCCACCGTCGCGCTCCGGATCCAGGCCGTTGCACAGGTGGAGGACATTCGCCGAAGTGGGCTGGGCGTCGCGTCGGTCGCTCGATCGCGGAAGGTTCAAGGAAGAAATCGTCATGAAGGGTACTCCGGTTCGGCTCTGCCAATCACGACGGGCGAGGGTTGCGAGGCAGGGGTTCGGGATGCCGCAACTGCTTGAGCACCGACTTCAAGGACTGGTCGATCCCGAAGTCGGCGAGGTCGAAGTTGTAGCCCGTCTTCAGTCCGGCCGCCCCGTAGCGGAGGAACATCACGTTGAGGATCGCCCCCCGTTGCTCCACGGCGTCGGGCAACGGCGTGAGCGTGAACTGGGCGAAGCTCAGAAGGCCGACCGAGGCCATCGCAATGGTGGGACGCCTCGACTGGACGAACAGGCTCTGGAGACCACGGGCCGCACCCAGGTAAAGCAAGGGCAGGAACGGGAAGATCAGCCCGCCCGTTCCTGCGAAGACGAAGAAAGCGAAGTACCACGACGGGAGCACCCAGAGCAGAGAGAGCAGGAGCATCCGCCAACGAGTCGCGGCCGAACCTAGGGCCCGGTACAGACCGACCACGAAAGGGATGAGGACCAAATGCGCGGTCCATCCGAGGAACAGAACGTACTTCGAGCCGTTCCGCAGGAGGCCTTCAAACAGGCCTCGCTGGGCCGGAGAATAGCCCCGGTCGTGGGCATGCTTGTCCGCCAACTTGGCCAGATAGGCGTCGGTCCCGCCGAGGATGGCCGAGGTCCCGAGGAACCAGCCAAAGCAGCACGCCGCGATGATCGCCACGCCCGCGAACCACTGACGGATCGAGGCCCGGCCCAGGAGCAGGCAGCCCGCCCAGAGCGGACTCCCGAACGCCACGAGGTCCTGCCTCAGGATCGTCCCGACGCCCAGGACCAGACTCGACGCGATCAGGTCCGACCATCGGCCGTGATCCGCGAAACGGAGGCCGAACAGGGCGATCGTGGGTAGGATCGCGAGCCAGACCAGGTAGCTCGCGACCACGGGACCGTACCACCAGACCAGGGGATTGGCGGTGAGCGCGAAGACCGTCGCCGCGGCGAGCGGCCGGGGCAAGCTTCGCCTCGCGAGCAGGAAGCAGGAACAGGCCGCGATCGCGGTGAGGCCGATGTTCGCGGCTGCGAAGGCGTGAACCGGGCTCGACCAGATCCCGTTGGCGGCCTTGCCCAGCAACACGTATCCCAGGTTCCCCGGCGGGGGGACGTTGTAGGTACGGTCGAGCTTCAGGGCATTGATGTAGAAGTCGCCGTCCTTGCCCAGCATCGCGAAATCGTTCACATAAGGAAGCCGCGATCCGACGACCCACACCACCAGCGCGGCCATCCACAATCCGGACGACATCCGGGATCGCCGCGAATCCGATTCGCTCATGTTCAGCCTCCGTGTCCGGTGATGGATCGTGGTGTGGATGGACTTCTGCGCGACCTCGGCTCACACAGGCTGAGTTCGATGGCCTCGCGCATACCGCTCGCGAATCGTGACGGCCCCCATTGGGCCGCGGTCGCCGCAGCGTTCTGGCCCATAGTTTCGCGATCCGTCACGGGGAGGCGAGCCAGTCGGAGCAGGAGCGTGGCTAGCTGCGACTCATCCTGCGGGGCGAAACGGTAACCGGTCTTCGTCTGGGCGGGCACGAGGGAGGCGGCACATCCGGCTCGTTCGGAGATCAAGAGCGGAAGTCCGCACGCGGCCGCTTCGTTCGCCACGAGCCCCCACGGCTCGGAGAGGCTCGGAAGGACAAAGGCCCCGGCATGCGCATAAAGGGTCGCCAGTTCGAGGCCCTGGAGGAATCCTGGCGTATGGATGTGCTCGGACATGCCCGAGAGCCGGATCGCGTCTTTCACTTCCGACTCTCCCGGCCCTCCTCCGCAGAGGACGAGGGGCCAGGGGCGCTCGCCACCCTGGACGCGATAGGATGCATAAGCCCGGATGAGCGCCGGGAGATTCTTTTCGGCCACGAACCGCGACACCGAAAGGAAGTAAGGGCCCTCGACCGGGGGCCTCCTCGCGGACGGATCGCTCCTTGCCTTTGCCGCAAGTGCTGCGAAGGCTCCGTTATCTACGGCGTTGTATCCGAGCGAGATCCGGCTCGCGGGCATCCCGAGCTCGATGAGGTACTCGCGATGCGAGACTCCACCGACGAGCGCTGACGAGAATCGACGGACCCTGCGCTTCTTGATCGTCTCTCTCCACCAGCTACGAGGCCGGTCGATCCGCTGACTTTCGGACATGAGGATGGTCGGCTTCCCGTTGGCCTCGGCCCAGCCGAGGGCCGCCATCGATTCGGGACGGGCATAGCCGCAGATCGCCACGACGTCGGGCTGGTCGTGATCGAGCGCCTCGATCATCGCGGCGCGGCACTCCCACGTCGAGAGATCTTCGAGAGGCCGATCCGGGAAGAGCGTGACCCGGTGAAAGGATTGGGGGCCGGTGGTGATGTCCCACGGGTACTTGCGCTCAGCGCCCGCAATCTCGTGCGCCACCAATCTGTGATTGTCGCTCGCCAGCGACTCGCCCAGCGCACGCAGGCGGGCGAGGTGGTACGGGCCGAAGTTGGTGAACGCGATCGCAAGCTTCATGGTGTCATCTCTTTGCGGGGACGATCAGGACGAGACCGCCACTTGTGGCGACTCCCCCACGGGATGAGTCCCGGGTCCCGACAGCTTCAGGCCGACCCATAGCGCCACGACCACGGGAAACGTCGTGTAGCCATAAACATAATAAAACCAGACGAACGGGTCGTCGTTCGCCGTCATGAGCCAGCTGTTGAAATACGTGAGAGACCACCACACCTGGGCCCAAGGGCTCGCGGCGTGATAGCGATAGTAGTCGTAGGCAGTCCGCAGAAGCAGTGCGAGCAAGGACAGCACGATCGCCGTGGCGACCGCCCCTCCATTCAGCTGTGTGGCCCCGAGCAGGCCGATGGCTGGCCCGGTAAAATACTCGTCTCGCGCGGATTTGGATCCGGCCATCCAGGCTCCAACCCACTCTTCCCGGCCATAAAGCGGCTTGTTGGGCCAGATCGCGCGGGGGATGAAGGTCGAGAAGATCCGCATGTACGACCAGCCGTAGTCGTAGGGCGATTTCTCGGGCACGGTGTCCATCATGAGCAGGAATCCGCCGTGCTCCTCAGTCTCCTTGTCTACGGGATCCAGGGAGAGGGCTTGCGACTCGCCGTCACGTTCCTTGAGGTTCAGGTTGACCAGCACGGAGGACGGGTCGAGCTCGCTCAGGTACTGGACGAAGCCCGAGAGATCCTGATCGTACCGCGTGGTGCCTCGCCATCCGATCGCGATGGTCACGGCCATCACGCAAGCGACCCCTGTGGCAGCCATGACGGGCATAGAGGGGCGTCGGCATCGTGGCAGATAGAAAGCGCAGACCCCGGCCAGCACACCAAAAAGGGCGTGCGACCGCTTGGCATTGAACATCCAGATCCCGCTGTAGCTCGCGCAGGTCATCACGCCGAGGATCGTGAGGAAGGCGTTAGGCCGGGACGGGTGCCGCCCCGTGATCAGGATCATCACGCCCCCCACGAGGAGGAGCATGGGGAATTGAGTGTAGATGGCATCTTCCACCCCCACCGTCCCCGCGCGGAGTGTCAAAACCGAGCAAACCAGGCCCCAGAAGATCATCGGCGGGGTGAGGGCGACGACCATCGTGGGCGACCAGTTCATCGGAGCCCGCGGCAGTTTCGCAGCGATCTTCTTGCCGAGTCCGCTGTAGTAGACGGCCATAAACAGGGCCAGCGACCAGAGAGCCCGGAAGGCGGCCGCCGTGGCGATGGCCTCGCCACGGGCGTGATAGGCGTAGTCGCGATAGGAGTAGGCTTGCACCACGTAGATTTGCGAGTAGCCGGCCAGGAACAGCCAGATCGGGGCGAACGGATCGAACGAGCGACGGAAGACCTGCGAGAGGATCAATCCCACGATCAGGGTGGCCGTCATGCCGGTGTAAACGAGGTCCATCTCATCCCTCCCGGAGGAGTCCCCAGCTCAGGCCACGCGGTCGGCGAGGTCCAGCAGCGAGCGGTGATAACGCGGCCAGTCGAACTCCTCGGCACGCTGTCGGGCCGATCGAGCCATGCTGGCTCGCAGCGACGGGTCGTTCCCGAGTCGCTCCATCTGATTCGCAAGGCTCTCAATGTTCGCGCTCGGGACGAGGTAGCCATCGAGCCCATCGCGAACGACCGAGCCGGCCTCCGCCGTGACAATCGATGGCAAGCCGCAGGCTAGGGCCTCGTAAGTGACCACGGCCGAACCTTCGAACAAGGAGGGGAAGACAAACACGTCGGCCTCCGCCATCTGGGCGGGCATGTCCGAATGCCCCACTCGACCGAGGAACTCCACCTCGTCTCGATAGGGCTCGAGCGCAGAGCGGTCGCGTGGCAACGCCCCGAGGAGGCTCAGCGTCCAGCCGGGCCTGCGGATACGTCTCCAGGCCTCGAGCAGGTACTTGAGACCTTTTCGCTGGCTGATTCCGCCGGCGAACAGGAAGTTGCAGGTTTCACGATGCACCTTGCCGGGCCGGGGCACGAACCGACGGGTATCGGCCGCGTAAGGAATCACGTGGATCTTGCGTCTGGGTAGGCCGTGGTTCGCAAGGCGGGAGGCGATATGATCGGAAGGCACCATCACGTGGTCGGCGATCTGGATGTCCTGGAGACGGCGTTCATGCAGCCAGCGCAAATCGTCGGTCGCGATGGGGCCGTCCGAAAGATACATCCCGAAGAAATCGGGGGAAATTTCACGCTCGCGAGCGAGGACCTCGACTTCCTCGCGAACATCTCCGTGGACCATACTCAACAGGGTGGGCAGACCGGATTTGCGGCACTCCGGAAGGCTGAACTCGGACGCCACGTCGCTGAACATGAGGGCCACATCGGGGCGGTCGCGACGAATGACGCGTCTCAGGTCGCGATCAAACATCGAGGTCCGAAGGCGGGCAACGCGACCACGCGCCGGGCTTGAAAGGCGGTTCTCTAGACCCAGGAACAGGTCAAACGACGGCAGAGACCGCACGAGCCCGGGGTCAAGGCCGTCGATACGGCGGCGGGCGAGTCGGTGATCGATCGAGCCAATCGACCGAGCCAGGCTGAGCACGCCCCCGCGATCGTAGAAGCCGGTCACCAGGGATTGTAGCCGAGATTCCCTCGCGAATCCGATCGCCGCCTGATAGGCGGGCGGACGAGAGTCCGGGCAGGCGACCATGACCCGTGAGCCACGAGAGGCGACGCGAAGGTCGCCGGAGGGCCTGGCATGAAGCGGCGCAAGGGAGGGGGCCACGCGATCGTCCTTGATCTTGGTTGCGAATCCCGATCCGTCGGGCGTGATCCTAGTGTGCGGCCGTCGGTCCTGTCAAGGTTGCGGCGAGCTCAGGTCGTGGACGAGGCGATCGCCGCGATGGTGTGTCCTTGCATGTCGGCCGGGACTTCCAGGCCGAAGAAGCTCAGGATCGTGGGTGAAACATCCATCAATTGCATCCCGTCGATCGGCCCTCGGGCACCGATGCCAGGCCCATTCGCGATGAGCATCCCGTAAGGGGCATGGTTGGCGTCGTCGGGCCCGGTATCGTTCTCGTAGGTGTGGATCTGACCCGAGCCGATCGTGCCCACCGATCGCCAACGGAGGTCGCCGAAGTAGACGAAAAGGTCGGGCGGGGCGATCCCCTTGGTCGTCCGGTAGAGGGATTCCGGCTTGAGGACACGCGTCCCGATCGGCGTGCCCGAAGGGTCGCCCAGGGCCTCGAGTTCGCGGATCAAGCGGTCGCGGGTCGCCTCGTAGTCCTGGGGCTCGACCAGGCCCTGGGCCTCGCGCCCCTTCACATTCAGGAAGAGTCGGCCATAGTAGCCGCCCGATCCCCAGGCCGTGGTGCGCGACCAGTCGACCTTGAGACTTTCGAGGCGGGATGGCGTCTTGGGGTACTCGTGGAGAACGAGATAGCCCTGCTGGACGAGCCACTCGTTGAGCGCCACGCCGCCGTCCATGCATTGTCCGCCGTGGTCCGAGACGATCAGGATGCGCGTATCCGAGGGCAGGATCGACAGCAATTCGCCGATCTTCTGATCGACGTGGACATAATAGTCTTCGATGACTGACTCGAACGCGTTTCCGGGCTCGTAGCGATGGTGGGCGGGGTCCATATACTGCCAGAAGGCGTGATGGACACGGTCGGTGCCCATCTCGACCATCATGAAGAAGTCCCAGGGCTTCGTCTTCAGCAAGTGCTGGGCGAGCGCGAACCGCTTGTCGGTCATTCTCACGATCGAGTCGCGGATCTTCGACTTGTCCGGGGTGCGGAAGTCGCTCACGTCGAATTCGTAAGGGTGCACGTCAGGGAGAGTGCTGATCTCGGCCTTGAGCTCGGGAGGAAATGTGTACTGGGACTCAATCGAGGGCGTGAGGAAGTCCGTGACCATCAGCCCGTTCACGGCCCGTGGCGGATAGGTTTGGGGCACGCCGATGAGGATGACCTTCTTGCCGGCGCGGCCCAGATGGTCCCAGAGCAAGGGCTCGCGCACGGCCAGCGAGGTGGCCGTGATCATCTTGTCGTACGAACGATCCGCGCGGTTGCGAAATCCGTAGTAGCCCAGCGTGCCGGGGTCCTTGCTCGTCATCATCGACATCCACGCCGGCACGGTGATCGGCGGGTCGCAGCTGCGCAGGGTCCCCCAGGCGCCCTGCTCGCGGAGTCGTGAGAGGTTGGGGAGCTTGGCGGCGAAGCGCTCGAAGACCAGGGTGGGCTCGGCGCAGTCGAGGCCGATGACGACCACTTTCGCGGCGTGAGGACGGGTCATGGTGCGGGGTTCCTCGTGGCCGTCGATCGCGGGATCAGGGCGCGCGGTGAAGACAGAGGACCTAAATGTGGGCGTGGTTGCGCCCGCACCTAGGTCCCGGTTCGGGGCATCGGGGTCAAGCGGTCTGGTAGCCCTGCGCGTACTTCTCTCGGCGGGCCAGCTCCAGGTCGTGCTCGACCATCATGCGGACCAGGCCGTGGATGTCGACCTCGGGCTTCCATCCCAGCTTCTCGACCGCCTTGGTCGGGTCGCCCAGCAGGACGTCCACCTCGGAGGGGCGCATATACTTGGGGTCGAAGACCACGTGATCGTGATAGTCGAGGTCGAGCATGCCGAAGGTCCACTCGAGGAACTCGCGGACCGAGTAGGTCTCTCCTGTGGCCACGATGTAGTCATCGGGCTTGTCCTGCTGGAGCATGAGCCACATGGCGCGGACGTAGTCGCCGGCAAAGCCCCAGTCACGCTTGGCGTCCAGGTTGCCCATCACCAGCTTCTGCTGGAGGCCCTCTTTGATACGCGTGGCGCCCAGGGTGATCTTGCGGGTCACGAACGACTCGCCGCGGCGGGGGCTCTCGTGGTTGAAGAGGATGCCCGAGCAGGCGAACAGGTCGTACGCTTCGCGGTAGTTGACCGTTTGCCAGTGCCCGTACAGCTTGGCGCAAGCATACGGGCTGCGGGGATGGAACGGAGTGTCCAGGGTTTGCGGGGGCGGTGCCGAGCCGAACATCTCGGAGCTGCTGGCCTGGTAGAACTTGACCTGCTTCACGCGGTTTAGGAGCCGAACCGCCTCGAGGAGCCGCAAGGTCCCGGTCCCGACCACGTCGGCGGTATAGATCGGCTGGTCGAACGACACGCGGACATGGCTCTGGGCGCCGAGGTTGTACACCTCGTCGGGCTTGACGATCTCCAGTAGCATGGCCAGGCTCGACGCGTCGGCCAGGTCGGCATAATGGAGGTGGAATCGGTCGCGGAAGGAGGGATCGGAGGTGAGGTGGTCGATCCTCTGACGATTCAGGGTGCTCGATCGCCTGACCAAACCGTGGACGACGTAGTCCGGCTTGCTCAGGAGGAATTCGGCCAGGTAGGATCCATCTTGGCCAGTGATCCCGGTGATTAAAGCGTGCTTCATCGAGGAGAATCCTTGGGTTGCAGACGCAGGCACCTCCCCGATCGGGGAGCATCCATGAGGAGGATCAGGGGATATGATACGGGGCTCGATCTTCGGGCATGAGCCGTTCGAGGTGGTCGAGGACCACGGCTGCAAAGTCACGCAGGGCCGTACCGTCGGGATCCGATTCCCCCGCACCGAAGATCTCGACGGTCAGTCCTGACCCCCGAGTCGTCCGTCCGTGACTGCTTCGGCTGGTGATCGGCAAAGATCGTACGTACCGCTCGACCTGGCCTTCGCCAAAGATGTAGTACCAAAATCCAATATTCTGGGCCAGATCTCTCTGCGAATATGCCAGCTTCATGATCCGGGTCGGTGGCTTCGATCGGCCGCGGTCCACATCCAGTGTGCGGCACTGGGCCTCGACCTTCGTCCACCCTCCCGACGGCAGACAAACCTCGGGCGAATGCCGCAGGTTCATGCCCGTGGAGGAGTAGTTGATCCAGAGCGTAAGCGGCTGATTGGGATGATCGGGATGCTCGTAGACCCGGTTCAGATGGTCGGTGGCCTGGGTCTCGCGGAGCACGTCTGGGTCCATCGGCTCGTCCCGACCGATCCACCCGCCGAGGGTCAAGGGAACCGAGTCCAGCGGTGCCGAAAGCGCGGGGCGCGTGGTCGCCATCGACCGTTCCAGGGCCGCCTGCGCGGTGAGGCCGCAGAGGAGGAATGAGACACCGATCAGGGCGCGAATTCGAGTACTCATCGTGCTGTCCCCTCCCCTCCGGCGGTCGATGCCGAGGGCTTCGGGCCGAACAGGATCTCCAGGCCGGCACACTCCAAAGCGAGAAGTCCCAGCCCCACGGCCATCATGAGCAAGCCTTCGAGGGTGTGGAAATGTCCCGAGGCGAACTCGGGGTTAATCCGATACATGATCCACCCCGTGAGCGCCACTCGGAGGACGTTCGCCGTCATGGCGATCGGGATCGACGAGGCCACAACCACCGCGCGATACCAGGCGGGGCGTCCCGAGAGATAGGCCACGGCGGTGGTAAGAGCGAGAAACCCGGTCAATTGGCGCATCCCGCTGCACGCCTCGGCGACGAACATCTTCACGCCGCCGGGCAGGGTCATCATGTTGCCCTCGCACAGAACCGGGATTCCGATCGTGGTGAGCACCGTGGCCCCGAGCTGCGTCACGATCTTCTGTAGAGGCGAGGCCAGGGCCGAGTAGAGCGCCACGGGGAGCGGGACCATGAATGCGAGGAACGCGATCGCGAAGCCAAGCCTCATCATCGCCACGCGTCCGGCAATCAGCGAGCAGACCCCGGCCAGCCCGATCAGAAGTCCCGCGTCGCCGACGATCCCCACGGGAACCACGATGGTCGCCAGCCGCAGGATCACCGAGAGGACCAGAAAGCTCACGCCGATCAGCATGCCGCCACGACGCTCGATCGGCCCGCGGCGAATCGCCTCGTTCGCAAAATAGAGGCTGAGCAACGGGACGAGGAACCCGTGACTATAGTTCTCGTCGGAGGACCAGGTGTAGACAAAATGACGTAAATTCGAGGCGTACATGAGCCCGAGGCAACCCAGACAGGCCGCGGCGCCGATCACGGCGTGACGGTTCTCGCGCTGCTGGAACGCTTCCTGGATGCGTTGCAGGAGGGTTGCGGGCGGGTCGCCGGGATGCGTGGTCAAGGTGGTCATCGCGTTCGATCCTTCGTTGATCGCGAGTCGTGAGGCGGTCGCAGTGATGTGTTCTGCGGACGGATGATTGTCAGTTGGCGCGGATGCCCGGGGAGGCGATCTCGGGTTTCCCTCCCAGACCATCGCGGGCCATGGCCTGGCCGACCAGGCGTCCGATCTCATCGTCGCCTCGCCCTGCCCTGGCCGAGGCCAGGGCGTCGGCCATCTTGGAGGTCTCGCCATCCCTCGAAAGGATCTCGGCGAGGTTGAACCACCAGGTACGGCGGACGGGTTCGGCCTCGAGCTCCCCGATCGCGTCGCGATAAATGTCGGCGGCCTCGGTGTAACGAGAGCGAAGAGCCAGGCCCTCGGCCCTCGCGACCAGATGGAGGCTGCGAATGGCCTGCGAGTCGGAGACGGGTGCTGAGATCACTCGGTCGAGCGTGGCCCCGGCCTCTGGCAGGTCCCTCTCCTTCAGCACGCGATAGGTGGCGAGCAGGGCCAGGGGATTCTCGGGCACGGCGACCGACCACTTTTCGAACGACCAATCAGGCTGCGAGGCCATGTCGCGGACGACCGCCAGGATGGTCTCCTCGTTCGGTAGGGCGAATCGCCCGGGCGTGCTGTCGCTCAGGAAGACCGGAGGCTGGGACTGGTCGACGGTTGCCCCGGCGGCAAGTTCGAGGGCCGAGCGATAGGCCCGGAGAGAGGCCTCAACCTTCCCTTCCTGCGCGAGCTTGCGTCCCGTGACCGCCAGATTCACCGTTTCTCGGCTCAACCCGAGGGTGGCCAGCGGTGACGATCCCCCGTCGGCCTGAACCCTGGCCAGTCGCGTGGTTGGCTCAAGCGGAGAGGCGTGGCGGGCCGCCCCAAGCAGATGCGGGATCGGCTCCGCTCGCTCGGGTTCACCGCTCGAGTCGGTCCCCAGGGCGGCCGCCTTCAGAGCCAGATGATTCGCCGTGGTCTTCCACCACGTGGCATCGGTCGTGACCACGGCCTCGGCGGCCCCGTTCGGTCCCGTTCCTTTCGTGCGAAGGAGGCGATCGGCGATCATGCCCGCTTCGTGGGCGTCGTTCCCCCACTCCCAGCAGAGATAAACGCCCAGGGTCGAGCAGGCGAGGAGCACGGCCGCGGCCGGGACGATCACCCATTTGGCCGGGAGCGACCACTGTCGAGGCTCTTGCGCGTGAGTCGGCAGGGGCGACCGGGAGGTCTCCACCTTCACGGGTTCGCGATCACGCCTCGAAGGCCGAGACGGTTGGACCGAGGCGAGGATCACCCTTGCGCTCGGCCACTCCAGGTCTTCGAGGTCGGGCATGTCCTCTTCGACCGAAGATGCCCGCGAGCGGTCCACCGTCGGTCGGCGGCGGGAGCGCTTGGCATGGGACGGTCCGGCGATTGCCAGGGGGACCGAGGGCTCGGAGGGGACCAAAGGCTCGGTCTCGACCTGATCGGAAAGCTCCGGCCTCTGCGCCGGGATCACTGCTACCTGCTCTGTGCGGGCGATCCCTTCAACCCAAGCGGCCTGCGAACCAGAAGCGGGAAACTCGGGGAGGACTTCCGCGATCGAGACCACCCGGGCTTGCGGGGCAAGCTCAGGATCGACAACTCCCGTCCGGGTCGAATCGGAAGGGAATACCTCGTCGGGCTCGGGCGCAATCACCACGGTTTCGAGTGTCGAGAAATCGATTTCCGCTTCGAGAGTTGGCAGGGTGGACGGGCGCGGGACATCAACCAGGACCGAGGCGACCCCGAACGACGGATGATCTTGAACGATCGGGCTGGCCTGATCCAGATCGGGCGACTCGGAGTGGCTGATGCTCGTCGGGGTCGTTGAAG
>JANOBY010000016.1:0-18290 GCA_031411935.1 Planctomycetales bacterium
GCGTCCGTCGTCTTGAAGATCCTCGACTTCTCCGCCTCGCCGATGGACAGCAGGTACACGGTGCGAGCGTCCACGGCCTCAAGATCGCGGAAGTCGAGGTCAGCCGAGTTGGGCACAGGACGAGGCCTCCAGGTCGTCCCCCCGTCGTCGGTCGCGATGACCGTGCCCCCCGCCCCACTGGCCCAGGCGTTGCGATCATCGACGACGCTCACGCCCCTCAGACGTGAGTTCGTGGGGCTCTTCTGGGCGATCCATTGCCCCTCGCACGGATGGGCCAGCACGATCACCAAGAGCAAAGTGAGGGTTCTCACAACGTCCGCCCAATGTGAGGAAGGAATGCAGCACGAACACGCTGGGATGACTTCAAGAGCGATCTTGCAGAACCGATGCGGACTGTTCAAGCCTCATCCGCCGATCGCCATGCCTCGCTCCGCCCTTCACACGATCCCAGCACGGCCGTGCTCGCAAGGCGAAGCAAATCCGGCCATCCCGCTTGACCTCGATTTACATGACGCGTAAACTATCGACATGACGATCAGATTGGCGACGGGACTCGAACTCATGGCGGGCCGATTGCGGGACGAGCTGAAGAAGCGCAATCCGTTCGATTCGCCCGAGCAGGAAGCGATCCTGAACGTGGCGAGAACGGCGGACCGCTTCGGCATCGCCATGTCGCGGCTCCTGCGAGACTTCGGCCTCACGCCCTCGCAATACAATGTCCTGAGGATCTTGCGGGGCGAGGGCCAGCCGCTCCCGATCCTCGAAATTGCCGACCGGATGATCACGGCCGTTCCGGGAATCACCGGGCTGATCGATCGGCTCGAGAGCCTGGAACTGGTCTCCCGCGACAGGTCGGTCGAGGACCGGCGGGTGATCTTCGTGGTCATCACGCCCAAGGGTAGCGAGTTGCTGGGCCGCCTCGACGAGCCGATCAACGCCCTCCATGGACAACTGATCGGCCACCTGAGCCGCCCCGAGTTGAAGACGCTCATCGCACTGCTCGAGAAAGCCCGCAAGCCGTGTGATGGCAAGCTCGCGGATTCGTAGCCATTTTTTTCTGCCTTTTATTGACACGTCAACTATCAACCTATCAATCGAAGGAGTCTACAATGATCAGGGTTCGCAAGTCGGCCGATCGTGGCCATTTCAATCACGGCTGGCTGGACACGTATCACACGTTCTCGTTCGGCCGGTATCGCGACCCGAAGCAGATGGGCTTCCGGTCACTGAGGGTGATCAACGAGGACTGGGTCCAGGCGGGCCAGGGGTTCGGCACGCATCCGCACGAGGACATGGAGATCGTGACCTACGTGCTGGAGGGGGGCCTCGAGCACCGCGACAGCCTGGGCACGGGCAGCGTGATCCGGCCGGGCGAACTGCAACGCATGACGGCCGGGACCGGCATCACGCACAGCGAGTTCAACCCGTCGGCCACCGAACCCGTTCACCTGTACCAGATCTGGCTCTTTCCCGAGCGAGAGGGGCTCACGCCATCTTACGAGCAGAAGGCATTCCCCGAGGCCGAGCGGCAGAATCAGCTCAGGCTCGTGGCCGCGCCCGACGGGCAGGACGGAGCCCTGGCGATCCGCCAGGATGCCCGCCTGTACCTGTCAGCAATCGACGACGGCCAGCAGGTCGCCCACACGATCGGGGCCGGCCGTCACGCCTGGGTCCAGGTGCTCCGCGGGCAGGTGGAGGTCAACGCGAAGGCCCTTGATGCGGGCGACGGGGCCGCGGTGAGCGACGAGTCGGAGATCACGATTCGCTCGCGAGGGACGTCGGAGATCCTCCTCTTCGACCTGGCCTGATCCCTCTCCGGGGGCCAGGTCCGGACATCCAGACCTGGCATTTTCGCCCGGCGGGAAATCGCCCCGTTCGGCGCCCCGCCGGTAGCCAACCTACGCATCGATTTCTTCTCGTTTACGACTCTTAAGGAGAATGATCATGCCTTCGCCTCTTCGGGGCCTATTAAACGTGACCGGTCGTGTGTTTCTTGCCGCGATCTTCCTGATGAGTGCGGCCGGGAACAAGATCCCGAACTTCCGTGCCGTGGCCGGGATGATGGAGAAGCAGGGTGTCCCCTCCGCCTCCGTCTTGCTCGCGGGGGCGATCGTGTTTCTGATCGTCGGAAGTCTTTCGGTTATGATTGGCCTGCGAGCGAGGATCGGAGCTTCGCTTCTGCTCGTCTTCTTGATCCTGGCCACGTACTACTTCCATAACTTCTGGGCATACACGGGCGAGGCCCGGCAGAACCAGATGATCCAGTTCCTCAAGAATCTGGGCCTGATGGGGGCCATGCTCATGATCCTGGCCAACGGATCGGGCCCGATGAGCATCGATGGCCTGCTGAACCGTTCTTCGAAGTCCCTTGAGGAGGCTGTCCGATGAGCGATCGCCCTCGGATCCTGGCCTTTGCCGGCAGCACAAGGCAGGACTCCTACAACAAAAGGCTCGTCGAGCTGGCCGCGAGGGCGGCGGGCGAGGCAGGAGCCGAGGTCACGCGGATCGATCTGCGCGACTTCCCAATGCCCCTGTTCGACGAGGATCTGGAGCGTGACTCGGGCCCTCCCGAGCACGCCGCTAGGCTGAAGGCACTCATGAAGCGTCAAGACGGATTCTTGATCGCCTCGCCCGAATACAACAGCTCGGTCACGGCGGTGCTCAAGAACGCGATCGACTGGACGAGCCGGCCCGGTCCCGACGAGCCGCCGCTCGCGGCGTTCCAGGGAAAGGCCGCGGTGCTCCTGAGTGCGTCCCCGGGGGCCCTGGGCGGCCTTCGCGGGCTCGTCCATCTGCGGGCCATACTCGGTAACATCGGCGTTCTCGTGATGCCCGACCAGATTACCCTGCCCCGCGCCTTCGAGGTCTTCAACGAGGACGGGTCGCTCAGAAATGCGGCCCATCAGGCGTCCGTTGAGGCCCTGGGGCGGTCGCTCGCGGGGCTGCTGGCGAAGATCAAGGCGTGAGCCTCGATCCTGGCTCAGTCGTCCCAGGAGGCGAGGACCTCGTCGATGGCGGCCTTCAAGTTCGCTCGGTTCCCCTTGCTCTGGACGGTCTGGAGATAGGCCAGGATCGGCGGGGCGAACATGTCGGCCCAGTCATTCTTGCCGGCCGCCGCCACGCCGATCCCAAAGAGCCCGAAAAGTTCGCGACGTGGCGGGTGTTGGTTGAATTCGAAGCGATCGCCCAGGCCTTTGAGCGTTCCGACCCACACGTGATCCTCATCTGTCGCGTTGTCGGTCGTGTTCAGGCTGAGCGATCCACTGCCGAGGTCGTTCGTCGAGGGGACCGTGGTATTCGGCGGGGCGATCGGGCTCATCGTGCCGGTGCCGAAGTTCACGAGCAGTCCATAAGCCCCGACGCCGGAGGTCCCGCCGTTGGCGGCCATGGCGCGGACGTAGTATTGCTGGCCGGCGACCACGCCGGTGAAGGTCGTGGTGACCGTGGACCCGAAGCTATTGGCCGCCGCCGTATTGCCCAGGGTTTGCAGGGCCCCGTTAAAGAGAGTGACCCTGGGGCTCAGGAGGCTCAGGTCCGAGGACTGCATGGTCACCGTGAGCGTGCCCGAGGACCCCGCAGGGGCCGTGACCACGAACCAGTCCATGTCCGAGCTCGAGGTCACGTCCAGGGTGCTGAGCCGGATCTGGCGATTCGTATCGAGGTAGGAGTTGAGATTGCTGGCGGTGGCCCAGGTCCCGTTGGAGGCCGAGGCGTCGAAGAAATCGCTCGCACGGGTGCCGTAGATCGACGCGATGCCGGCCATGTCATCGAGGCTGAGCGACTGCTTCATCCCGGTGTACGAGCCATACATGGCGGCCCAGGCGATCGCCGAGTGGTCCATGCCCAGCGAGTGGCCGATCTCGTGGATGGCGACCGTCTGGAGGTCGAAATCGCTGTTGATGCGCCAGGCCTGACTGGTGTTGAAGACGATGTCGCCGGCCAGGGTCCCCCCGTTCGAGGGCGGTGGCAGGAAGCTGGTGGCGAGCACGCTGCTGGACAGGGGGGTAGCGCCGATGCGGATGTCGCCGAAGTTGGAATCGCCCTGCTGGTTGCCCGAAGAGGAGAAGCTCGCCCCGTTGTCGGTGACGAACACCAGGTTGATGTTCGCGGCGGCCTGCCACGCGGAGGCGGCCTTGGAGAAGGCAGTCTGGACCGCCGAGGCCGTGATCCCGCGGCTGGCCAGGCTCTGGAACAGGGCGCTGGACTGACCGCCAATGTTCGTCCCGTCGGGAGCAAGGCTCAGGGTGATCCGGTTGCCGAAGGTCCAGCCCGCGCCCAAGGTCGCATACATGAGCTTGCGATCTTCCAGGCTTTCGATCCGGAGTTCGGTCCTTCGCTGCTGCGTGATGCTGCGGGACATGGGAAGCTCCTTCGATATGCGGGGGGATTAGACGCAGACGAATAAAAATCACGCAATGCGTGAGACTTGTTCATGTAAAAAGCACGTTTGCGATCCTTCTAAAAAACCCTAGGCTTCGAAAACGCCGGGCATGGCACGGAGATGACATTTCGGAACATTGTGGTGATTACGCGCCAGTCGAAAGGGGGCACGCACCGATCGTCCCATGGTGTGAGCTAGACTGGCCCACGACCGGGTTCGCCGATGCCCCCTGGCATGTGCCCGGCGAAGGTGCGAAGATGATCCTGGGGTCTGTAATCGGCCGAGGTCTCTACTCGATCCCGTTGAAAATCGTCGAGTCAACGCACAAGGGGTTGTTGCGTTCTCGTGGACCCCAGGGAGGCCTCGCCGCCCCGAGGCAACGCGATGGTTCAGCGATCTCCCGAGTACTCGATCGCGGCCGTGTCCAAGCTCACCGGCGTGGGGTGTCACGCCCTGCGCGTGTGGGAACGTCGCTACGGCTTTCCCGTCCCGCAGAGATCGCCCTCGGGCCATCGCCGATTCGGTGCGGACCAGGTCGAGATGCTGGTCCTGATCTCCCGCGAGATCGCGCAAGGGAGGTCCGTGGGCGAGGTCATGACCGACGTCCGGGCGGGCCGGCTCTCGGCCGATGAGGCCCCGGCTATGCCGATCGAGACCCGCTGGATCACGTTGCTGGAACGGCTCCTGGATGGCGACCTGATCGAGGGCGAGGCCGAGTACTCGCGGAAGGTGGACGGGCTCTCACCCGCGAGGCAGGTGCTCGAGGTGATTTCGCCCTGCCTGGTCGAGCTGGGAGAACGCTGGTTCCGGGGTGAGTGCGATATCTATCAGGAACACTCCGCCTCGGACTTCCTGCGTTGCAAGCTGAGCTTCCTGCTCGAAGCCGCCCGGGCACGCAACGATCATCCCTCTCGGCGGGTCCTGGTGGGCGCGGTCCAGGGCGATCGCCACGAAGGCGGGATCCTGATGATCTGCCTGTTTCTGGAGCTGGCCGGTTGGCGGGCCTATCCGCTCGGGGTAGACATGCCCACTCGCGAGTTTCAGAAGGCCGTGGACCGGTGGAAGCCCGACGCCCTCTGCCTGTCTTTCGCGCTCTCGCGAAACATCAACAAGCGATTCGGGGAACTGGCAAGAATTCGCTCGGTGCCGGTGTTCGTGGGCGGAAGAAGTATCCTAAATTATCAAAGTCTGGCTCGGAAGCATTCGCTGCACCCTCTCGTCGGCCCCCTGGAATCGTCGATAGCGGAGCTGATGAACACGGTCGAGCGAAAGAACCCCCGCCAGGAGGTGGCCCTGCACGAGACCTTGATCTCACGTGAACCTCGCGTTTCGTGAGCCGAGGCCACGGAGATCGGAACCTGTCATGCCCCTGCAAATGCCGAAGGCGGTCTCTTCCGCCCCGAAGGCAGAAGAGACCGCCACCAGCGTGCCGGATTGTGCCCGGGCCGAGGGACGAATACCCCGGCCCGTCACAGCTGTGCAACCGACCTCAGCCCTGGGGGGCAGCCTTGGCGGGAGCCTGAGCGGCGGGGTAGCCCTTGCTCGGGGCCTGGGCGGCGGGCATGACCTTCGCCGGGGCGGGGGCCGCCGGGAGGACCTTGCTCGGGGCCTGGGCGGCGGGCATGGCCTTGGCCGGGGCCTGGGCGGCGGGCATGGCCTTGGCCGGGGCCGGAGCGGCCGGGAGGGCCTTGCCGGGGGCCTGGGCCGCCGGCATGACCTTGGTCGGGGCCTGGGCGGCGGGCAGTGCCTTGCCGGGGGCCTGGGCCGCCGGCATGACCTTGGACGGGGCGGACAATTCCTGGGCGCTCGCATGAACCTTGTGGCCGTGGCCAAGAGTTCCGAGTGCGAGCATGACGATCGCGCTGGTCATCGCGTTATCCTCATGGATAAAAAAGTGGTCGTTGCGACTGAAGCTGGTACTACGCTACGGAGCCGAATACCCAGCCCAAAGCTGACGCAGCGAGTGACCTCCGAGGAGTTCGCCCGGAGCATCATGGTCCTGAGTGAGGAATCGTCCCGGCGATGCCCTTCAAAAGAACGATCTGCCGGAAACCATCCACATCCCCAACCCGCAACCGGGGATGCCCTAGCCTCAGACCCGTCGCGGATCCCACAAGGCGACCCCTTGGAAGTCGTCCGTGGTCCCACACTCTGGGGGTGGCCACCGTTATCATCGGCCGGGATGGCCTGTCACGTTGAGTCGGGATCAAGTGTTTTGAGGAAATGCCGCCTTCGCGGACTCTGAGGGGTTTGACGAGTCTTAAGTGAATGGGCAAGGCAAACCGCGATTTTCCGTCCATGCTTTCGACCCCGGATGCCGAACTCTGGGAGGGTATACGCGAGGGATACGCCTTGCATCCCCTTTACAGGGTGGTGAAGGGTTGAAGGCGGACAGCCTGAGGTGGTTGGATCTACTACCGGTCATTGGGAGGCAGCATGCGTATTGGCAACGGGCGTTTCGGCACGATGGTTCTGGCGGTCGCGGCGATGCTGATCGCGGCGAGCCCGGACAGCGCGACGGCCGAACAGGTTCGTCCGGTCCCCCTGGGAGGGTCACTCACGGAGCAGTCGGGGGATCGCGCCTACGGCGTGTATGTGCCGACCAAATTCGGAGGGGTCCTTTCCATCAAGTCGACCTCGGGCGAAGTGGACCGCCTGACCGGGCCCGACGGACGTCCTCGTAAGAACGGCGAGGAAGTCGGCGACAACGCCCACGGCTGGTACACCTTCTTCGTGAAGGGGACCGAGAAGGACGCCCCTTACAAGGTGGAGACCACCTTCGTGCAGGTGGGCGAGGCCGCCCGGATGCCCTGGAACTTCTATTATTGGCCCACCAAGGGAGACTCGATCCACGAGCCCTGGGCCGGCGGAAACGGCCGGGTCGATACCCCCCAGCCCTACGGCGACGACGAGATGGTGGCGGGCTTCGGCTCGT
Source organism: Planctomycetales bacterium (assembly GCA_031411935.1). Lineage (GTDB taxonomy): Bacteria > Planctomycetota > Planctomycetia > Isosphaerales > Isosphaeraceae > JAQGHR01. Next base: position 7,317 of record JANOBY010000016.1, read on the forward strand.
ACATCGCTCCTGGGCAGGACATCATCCGCCCGGGTGCGAACGGCCTGCTGGAGACGCCCGTCTCGGCCGGCGACGACTCGACCTGGTTCCCCAATCTCTACGATGACCTCACGTTCCGTGGGGCCGACGGTACCATGTACCAGACGCCCTCGCCCCTGCTGAAGTTTGACCAACTCTTCGGGTCGAACGCCCGCGGCTGGGAGGCCTCGAATAGCCAGAACCGCGACATCAATCGCTGGCCGGGCCACTGCCTGGGCGGAGCCGTGGCGTCGATTAAGCTGAACGAGCCCGTGCCTGCCCCGGGCTCGGGCATGAAGCCCGACGAACTGAAGGCCTTGTGGGCCGAGCTGGGCGAGAACCACTACAACCACACCATCGGCGACAACGCCAACAACATCCCCGCCGGCCCCCCGCGCCCCGGCTTCGATGTGACTGACGCCTTCGTGCCCCGCTTCCATGCGATGCTCGAAACCCACCTTCGCGGGCGTAAGCAGTCGCTCCTGGGTAACCTCCGCGCCTTCCCGCCCAATGGCAAGCCGGAAGAGGTGTGGAACCACGGCATAGGCAAGTACACGGCCAAGTTCCACGCGATCCCCGGCAAGGGCGATCGAGCCGTGAAGCTTGAGATCGAACTTGTGGCGAACTCGGGCTCGAACCTCAACAACAGCGACAACAAGCCGCGCATCAACACCTACGAGTACACCCTGGTATATGGCCTGGACGGAAAGGTCGATGAGTCGCAGCCCGGATCTTCGGACTGGATCGCCGCCGGCGGTGAGGCCGTGTTCTGCCCGTTGAATCTGATGGAGGTGGTGTCCAGCCGGTGGGCCGGCCACAATCCGAACATCAACGAGGCCAGCGTCCGCTCGATCGACATGGCCAACGGAGGCGGCTTCGGCCGATTCGCGTCGAACACCCCGCCCGCCTTCCGCCCGGTCGGCTCCTACGAGGGCGCCCGACCCAACCCCGGCGGAGTCCGCGGATTGTTCGCAGGCGGAGGCAGGCCCGACGGCGGTGCGGCCATGAACGCTCCCAGCCCCCGCCGCACCGGCGGCCTCTTCCGTCGCCTAGGCCGCTGATTGTCGCGACCCCAATAACCGGTAGTTCGACCACTCGGACCGAGTGCGGGAGGCTTCCTCCCGCACTCGGTCCGGGATCGTTAGAGACCTGTGTGATTCCGGGGTTCTTGCGGGATGGACGGATTTCACTGCAATCTCCGGCCTCGTGATGCCAAATCGCCCCCGTCTTCTGCGGCTTTTCGGGCATGCTTATACGGTTGTCGAAGCCAGCAACGACGTGTCGGAATCTTGTCGTCGGGAGCACGAGGGACGCCCACCCAATTTACCCGTCTTTCCGGACAGGAATTTTCGTCACGCTCGTTCAAGTCTTCCACGCTCAGGAACCGATCCTATCTGTGTGGGGAAGAGGCTTGACGGTTTGCCGCCCGATGCTCAGGCCCGGCCTCCTCCATGCGATCTGTGTTGAACCTCGCGGTCCGCGATTTGGGACCATTGCCATGACGCCTCATATCGCCTTGTTCTCTTCATCTCACGCGAGTTTAGGTCGGCCGGGTGGTGAGACGCCCGTCCTGATTCGCGTCCCTACGCTCGACACGATCCCGCATCGTGGATATTCGTCGCGATCGTCGCTCGGCCCACGCCGGGTCCGTCGCCGCCTTCGTCGCGAGGTGCGCGTGGCGGCTGCGGCGCTCATGTTCGCCATCCCCATGTCGTGGGCCTTGCTCACGTTCGGGAATCTCGGGGCGAAGGTCCCGGAACCCACGATCGCGATGGCCGTGGCCGCGCCCGGGGCGGAAGCGTCGTCCCCGCTCGATTCCGGCCCTGGCGTGACGATCACGCTCGACCCGTCCTCGGTCGCCTACCCGCAGGCCCCCGAGTCCAACACCCCCCTGGTGGTGCCGGCGGGCTACCTGGTTCCTGACCACGGGTCCGGAGACGCCGTTCATGAGGGAGATTGACCAGGCCCTGGCCCGGGCCTATGGCACCACGCCGAACCGGGCCGCGTCCTCTCCGATGCACCGGCCCCACTTCACGGTCGAAGTCCCCGACCCTCGCCCTCACGGCGGCGTTGTGCTGGATTGGCCGGAAACGGTCCTGGCCCTGGAACGGCAGCACGCGGATCGGTTCTCGGAGATGGCTCGGGGGTTGCTCGAAGCTCGTGACCGTCGCAACGTTCGGGTGGTTCTCGTGACCAGCGGCCACAGGGCCGAGGGCCGAACCACGCTGGTCCTCTGCCTTGCCCGCGCCCTGGCCCGCAATCCGGGCCGGACCCTGCTGCTGGACGCGGACCTGACCGGCCCCATGCTCGCGCAATCGCTGGGCCTGAAGCCGCTGGTGGGGCTTGGCGACCTGATTGAGCGGGATCAGGCGACCGCCGAAGCTCTGATCCACGCGCCCGACGACCATCTCATGCTTCTGCCCCTGAGGGCGGCGGTCCAGCGGCCGCGCGAGTTCTTCGGGACGTCGGCCTGGTCGTGCCTCATGAACCGCTTCCGTCGCGAGTTCGACTTTGTGCTGATCGACGGAGGGCCGATGTTCTCGGGCCTGAGTTCCGCGGTGGTGCCGCAGTCGGTAGACGCCGCGGTGCTCGTGTGCCACAAGGCGATCAGTAATGATCGATCCGTGCAGAGAGCCCGAAAGGCCCTGGAATCGGCCGGCGTCCCCCTCATGGGGATCGCCGAGACGTTCTGCTGAGCCGGGCGCACACGGTTCGGGTCGGTCAAGGAGGGACGATACGCCGCCATGTACGAGCCTCATTTTCGCTTGCGAGCCCGCCCGTTCGCGGAAACGGTCGATCCGTCCCGGTATGTAGGCCTACCGGGTCACGACTCGGCGGCTCGACGCATCCGCTACGGACTCGACGGCGGCGCGGGGCTCGCGATGATCGTCGGACCCGAGGGGGCGGGCAAGACCCTCCTGGCGCGGGTCGCGGCGTCGGAAATCGGCGAGCCGGTCGTCCACCTGACCTTCCCCACGCTGCCCGTCGATCAACTGCTCGCCTACCTGGCCGACGAGTTGCAAGCCCCCTCCGATCCTGCTCCCGGCATGGCGAGCTCGCTCCGTAGGCTGCGAACGGCCCTGGCGCGAGTTCATGCCTCTCGCCCGGTGCTGATCGTGGACGAGGCGCATCTGATCGAGGACGCCTCGACGTTCGAGACCCTGCGTCTGCTCCTGAACTTCGAGACCAGTGGACCACCCGACCTCAAAATCCTGCTGGTGGGAGGCCCCACACTCCGCGAGCGGGTCCCGCCGTCGCTCCTCGATCGCCTCTCGGCGAGGGCCACCGTGGGGCCACTGACCGAAAGCGAATCGGCGGCCTACGTCCTGGGCAAGCTCTTCCTTGCGGGCGCGGAGTCGCCCCTGTTCGATGCTGAGGCGTTGGCGGCCCTCCACCGAGCGGCCGAGGGTTTGCCCAGGCGGCTCAACCGTCTGGCCGACCTCGCCCTCCTGATCGCCTACGCCCAGGACCTCGACCGGGCCGACGCCGAGGGCGTGAGCCTGGCCGCGCGCGAGGCCGCCTACCTGCCCGCGGCCTGAGCCGCCCGGGCGTTGCTCGCGCCTCGGTTCGCCAGTACGATACGTCCGGGTCGCCGAAGGATTTCGGCGAACGGGTCGACTCGTCAGCGAACGGAGGAACTCGATGCGGCAGATCATCGGTTGGCCTTCAGGACTACGCGCGGCCACGGTCGCGGCATTCATCCTCGCTTTCGGCGCGGGCTTCGCCCATGCCCAGGCCGCGTTGCCGAAGAAATCGCCCTCTCTGGCGCCCTATGCCCCTCGCGAGAACCTCGTCCTGTACGTCGAATTCGATGGCCTTGAGGCTCATCAGGAGGCGTGGAAGGCGTCGGCGTTCTCGAAGCTTCTGAACGAAACCGCCTTCGGCTCGCTGGCGGAAGACATCGCTCGCCAGGCGCTCGGCCAGATGCTCGCGGCCACGCCCGATCTGGCCGGCAGGCCGACCGCCGACGAGCTCATCTCCGGCTCCAAATTCCTGGCCCGCAACGGCTTCGCGTTCGGCGTGTTCGGGGTCCCGCCCGAGCCCCCCTCTCTCGTCATCGTGTTCCGCAACGCGGCCACGCCCGAGGGGCGCAAGGCTCTGAGCTTCCTCAAGTCCCTACTCGCGAGCCCGGCAGACGGGGTCAAGACCGAAATCCGAGGCAAGCGCAGGATCTCGACCAGACTCGATCGATCGTGGTGGGAGGAAGGCTCGGATCTCGTGCTGACCCCTCCGCCTCGCGAGGGCCTCGACCGCGTGCTCGCGATCCTGGACGGCGACACTCCCAACGCGCTCAACCACCCGATCCTGGCCGATCTGGCGAACGTCCGGAACGGCTTCACGCCGGTCCTCCGCGGATTTGTGGACTTTTCCCAGCTCCCGCCCATGCCCGCGGAGGCCGTGAAGCTTGGCCTTGAAGGCCTCAAGAGACTGGACCTGCGATGGGGGTTCCAGGATGACGCGATGGTCACGAGCCTGCGGGCGATCGCCCCGGCCCCTCGCGAGGGGCTGCTGGCCATGATCGACGGCCCGACCTTCAGCGCAACCACGCTGCCGCCCGTGCCCGCCGGGGTCAAGGGCTTTACCCTCATGTCGTTCGACCTCGCCTCGATGTACGGCAAGGCCAAGGCCCTGATGGCCGAGGTCAATCCCGACGCGGCCGGCGGACTCGAGCAGATCGAGCAGGGAGTCCTGGCGAACCTTGGCCTGCGGATCCGCGAGGATGTGCTCGCCCACATCGGTCCCAAGATGTCCTTCAGCATGAAGGCAGCGGGCGCGGTGCCCCTGGGCTTTGGCGTGACAATGGCCATCCCCGAGGCCACCCTGGCCATCCAATCCGACGACCCCACGGCCTTCGGTAAGGCACTCGACGCGGTGATGGGGGTTCTCATCCCGCTCATGGAAAAGGAGCGGCAACGTCCGGGGGCCCAGATCCCCACCATCATCAAGCTGTCCGACGGCTCGGGCTACGAGATGACGCTCCCGCCCCAAATCGCCCAGGGCCCTCTGGCCCTCCTCAAGCCGGTGGTGAAGGTGGGCAAGGGCCTGATTGCGGTGAGCTCGACCGGGGCCGCCGCCGACATCGCGCTGGGGCTCGGAACCGGCAAGACGCAGGCATGGACGCCGCCGGCCGACTTCTCCGCGATGATCAAGCGATTGCCCACCAAGATGGTCTATCTGGGCGTGTACGACCCGCGAGACACGATCCCGCAGCTCGTGGCCGGGCTGCCCACGATCGTGCCGATGATCGAAAACGGGGTCAATTCCTCCAGGCCGCCAGGCGCGGTGCCCAAGTTCACCATGAAGATCGACCCGGCCAAAGTGCCGCCGGCAGCCGACCTGGCCCGCCTGATGGGGCCCGGATCCACCTCCGCGGTCGTGACCGACGATGGCCTGGAGATCCTCTCGCGGGACACCTTCCCCACAATCGGCTCGCCCGTCACGGCGGGCTCGGCCATTGCGCTGCTGCTCCCCGCGGTGCAGGCCGCTCGAGAGGCCGCGAGGCGTGCCCAGTGCGTGAACAACCTGAAGCAGATCGGGCTCGCCCAGCACAACTTCCACGACGCGAACAACCATTTCGCCGCAGACATCCGCGATGCCGACGGCAAGCCCCTGCTCTCGTGGCGGGTCGCGATCCTGCCCTATCTGGAACAGCAGGACCTCTACAACGAGTTCCACCTGGATGAGCGCTGGGACAGCCCCCACAACAAGGCCCTGATCGAGCGTATGCCGACGATGTACTCCTGCCCGAGCGGCAAGCGCGGGGTACCCGGAAACACCTTTTATCGCGGCCCGACCGGGGAGGGCACGATGTTCGACGCCCCGGATGGGGTGGGCATGGCGGGCGTGACCGACGGCACGTCGAATACCATCTTCGTGGCCGAATTCAAGGAGCCGACCGTCTGGACCCAGCCCGACAACCTGCCCCTGGACGAGAAGCCCGCCGACTTGGCCGCGCGGCTCGTGTCCGACCATCCGGGGGGCTATAACGCCCTGTTTGTGGACGGCTCGGTGCGATTCCTGAAGCTGACCCTCGACCCGACCCTCTTGAAGGCCCTGTTCACCAGGGCTGGCGGCGAGGTCGTGAATATCCCTTGACCGATCTTCGGGGACGTTCCGATCGCCCCTCGCGTCGGCCATGGCTTGGCGCGAGGGGCCGGGCGGACTTACGATCCGAAGGTGAGCCCCGCGAGCCGCCGTCCGTCTCGTTCCCCGCGAAAGGACCTCCACCCGTGAGACGTCTCCCGCAATCAATCGCCGCCCTGACGGTCGCCGTGGCGGTCGCCGCCACCGCCATGGCCCAGAGCCCCGCTCCGGCTCCCGCAGCCTCCGTGGCCACAGCTCCTCTGTCACGATACATCCCCAAGGACGGCCTGTTCGTCTATCTGGAAATCCAGGGCACCGAGGCGAGGGCCGACGCCTGGGGCAAGACGGCGGCCTCGAAGATCCTGAACGACACACCCACGGGTGCCATGCTCGATGACCTCACGGTCCAGTTGCTCGACCGAATGAACGCGACGGCGCCGGCCGCGGCCACCCCGGGTTCGGTCAAGCTGTCGGGCCAGGAGTCGATGGGCATCCTCCGCCACGTGATGAAGTCGGGCATGGCGTTCGGTCTCCGCCCCCGAGGCGATGGGAAGCCCACGCCCGTCGGCACGGCGATCTTCCGGAACGCGATGAAGGATGATGTCTCCAAGAAGACGTTCGCCGCGATGATCCGCACCTCGACCCCGGCCGGAGGGAAGACGGTCAAGGTCACGAAGCCGGGCAATCGCTCGATCGCAATGATCAACAAGGCCGACGGAACCCCGCACATGGCCTTCTGGGTCGAAAACAAGCTCGACCTGGTGATGACCGACGACCCCGATGGCGTGATCGCCTCGCTGGAGGGCAAGGCGAAGAACGTGGCGGATCTGCCGCTCTACGCCGAGGTCTTCGCCGAGACCGACGGGTTCGTGCCTCTGGCCGCCGGGTGGGTGGATATCGACGCGTTTCCCGCCGGTCCCTCGCAGGCCGCGACCTTCTTCAACCAGGTGGACCTGAAGGGCGTGAAGCGGGTGGATCTCCGCTTCGGGATGCGCGGCGAGGCGCTCATGCACGAGCTTCGCCTGCTCGCCCCTTCGCCCCGTACGGGCACTCTGGCGATGCTCGACCAGCCCACTTTCGACCTCAAGAACCTCCCCCCGTTGCCCGACGGCGTGAACGAGTTCTCGGCCTACTCGATCGACCTGCCCAAGCTTTACGGGCAGGTCCAGGCCCTGGCCTCGAAGAGCAACCCGCAGGCGTCCGGGGCGTTCGAGAAGGCGGAGACGACCGTCAAGGCCCGGACCCGGTTGCGGCTCAAGGAAGACATCCTCGGTCGCCTCGGCCCCATGATGACCGTCTACTCCGCGCCCAAGTCCAAGGCCAGCGGCGGCCTGTTCGGGTCGTTCGGTGGCGGGGGCGTCCAGGTGCCGAAGGGGGCCATGCTGATCGAGATCAAGGACGCCAAGGGGGTGACCACCATGATCGACCAGCTCATGATCTTCGCGAACAAGGAGATCAAGACCCAGATGGCCGCGCTCGCGCCTCCGGCAGACCCCGCGCCGGGGGGCAACGGTCGCAAGCCCTCGGCCCCGCCCATGCCCGAGTTCAAGGTCACGATCAACAACCCCAAGACCTACGTCCTGAACCTGCCCACGCAGTACGCGGCGATGACGAACCTGCGTCTGACCGTGGCGGTCGGCAAGAAGCACCTGGTGATCGCCTCCATGCCCGACGCCGCCAAGGAGGCCATGGCGGCCGAGGGCAAGTCGTCGGAGAAGGAGCTCACGGCCGAGGTCGCGAGGGCCGTCGAGGGACTTTCCGAAGGGCTCACCATGCTGACGGTCTCCGACCCGAGCGACACCCTGCCCGAGGGGCTCGCCAAGCTCCCGGCCACGATCGCCCAGCTCACCGCGACCGCCGGAGCCGCGGCGGGAGCGCCTCCCCAGCAGGGAGGCCTGTCGCCCAGCGGGGGCGGTAACACGCTTTCGCCCAGCGGATTAGGCGAGCCACTCTCACCCAGCGGCGGAGACGGATCGGCCCCCGCCCCCGCACCGGGTAGTCCTGCCCCGTCGGGAGGCCCTCCCGGACGTGGTGGCCGTCGCGGCCCTCCCCGGAACGACGGAGGAGGCGACGGCCCGATCCCCGCCTCGTTCGCCATGGCCGCCACGCTCGGCCAGGTCCCGGCGGGCCCCGCCGCCGGCCCCTCCGCTGGGATCGTGCCCATCCGGATTGACCCGGCCAAGATCCCCTCGGCCGACGCCATCCGCCCCCTGCTCTTCCCGGGCGCCTCGGCCGTGGTCGTGGACGAGACCTCGATCCGGTTCATCGGCCGCTACGCCTTCCCCGACATCTCAAGCCTTGTGGAAGGTGCCGTGGCCGCCCGAACCGTCCCCGCGATGCTCCAAAACGGGAACTTGCCCGGCATGCCGGCGCCGGGTTCGGCCCCCGGAGGCCCCACGCCTGGAGGCCCTCGCGGTGGCCCTCCCCGCAACCAGGGCGGGAGCCTGTCCGAGCAGTGAGATCCCTGGGGCGAGGCCGTTCGTCCGGGACGGCCTCGCACCTATCCACGCGATTGAGCTAGGCTAGTTAGGGTCCATTCCGCAAGCGATCCCCAAGGGAGGCGTTCCGATGGAATTTGTCCATGAGGTCAGCGCTCGTCTCGAGAACAAGCCCGGAAGGCTCGCCAAGATCTGCTCCTCGCTGGCGCACGAGAAGATCAATATCCGCGCCCTCTCGGTCATGGATACGCACGAACGGAGCGTCCTGAGGCTGGTCGTCGATCAGCTCGAACCCACGCGCAAGATCCTCACCTCGCTGGGCGCCGAGTATTCGACCGCCGAGGTCCTGGCCGTCGAGATGGAGAACCGCCCCGGGGCCCTCACCCGCGTGCTCGAGACCCTGGCCGCGGAGCACATCAACATCGAGTACGCCTACGTGTCGGGCGCCTCGGCCCCCGGCCGATCGCTGGGCATCTTCCATACGAGCAACCCCAAGCGGGCGATCCAGGTCCTGACCGACGCCGGAACCAGCAACGGCTCGAACAATCCCGGTCGTCGCCCTCTCCACGTAAGATGACCGCACACCGCCGCCTCCGCCACGCCGACCCGTCAGCGATCGGTCGCGGAGGCCGTCCCCCCCAGCAGGCTCCTCCATGATCGAGTACGAAGTTCATGATTGGCGGGGCCACCTGCTGGACATCAAGGGGTCCATGGTCCGCGAGATCCTGGGCCGGGTCGCCACCTGTGTGGGCTGGTCGGCCGCGGTGGTCGCCTTCCACACCTATGTCCGGCCCCTGGACATGCCCACCACCATCCACACGCTGGTGGGCCTGGCCCTGGGCCTCTTACTTGTGTTCCGGACGAACGCCTCGTATGACCGCTACTGGGAAGGCCGACGCCTCTGGGGCGGGATCGTCAACGAGTGCCGCAACCTCGCGCGGGCCGCGCGTCCCTTGCTCAAGGACGACCCCGCGCTCTATGCCCGGCTCGTGGCCTGGACCGCCACCTTCCCCTTCGCCTCGATGTTCCGCCTGCGAGGCCAGACCGGCCTGGGCCCGAGCACCCAAAGCCTGCCCGCCCACGAGGTCTCCGCCGCCATGGCCTCGGTCAACATCCCGCTGGCCGTCTCCGTGAGGATGAGCGAGATCCTGGTCGAGGCCCGGGACCGTGGGCTGATCTCCGACTACCTGCTCTCCATGCTCGATCAGAACATCCAGCTCCTCATCGACTATCTCGGCGGGTGCGAGCGGATCCATCGGACGCCCTTGCCGTTCGTTTATGTGGTCCACCTCCGCCGGGCGCTGATCATCTATTGCTTCACCCTCCCATTCGCCCTGGTCAAGGACTTCGGCTGGATGACGGTGGCGGACACGCTGTTCGTCTCCTACATCTTCTTCGGGGTCGAGGAGATCGGCGTGGAGATCGAGGAGCCCTTCGGTTTCGACGCCAACGACCTGCCGCTCGAACAGATCTGCGCGAAGATCGAGGGAGACATCCTGGAGCTCGTCCCCGCCCTGCCCACCGAGACGGTCGCCGATTAACCCGGGTCGTCCCGCGCGTTCCCACCAAAGGGGGCGAGGCTCGGATTCCCCTCGGCGCTCCCCTTCCTCGGGATGCCCCGCGAATCCGGGCGCGTCGTCTTCTCGCGGAGAACTGTCCTGTTCCAGATCCTGAGCGGCAAGCACGCGCCCTTCTCCCACTCCTCCCACCCAGATCCGCGTTTCGCGTCCATTCGTCCTGTTCGGTCCCGATCTCACCTCGGGCGAAGAAATTCTCCGCATCACGTCTCCCCGCGATGGCCGTGCAAGTCTCTGCACTCCACTCCCGTAGGATCGTGACCGGGCGGGCGTTCGATCATCCGCGAACACGATGCGATGTCAGATTCCGTCGCTCGGACCCTGGATCGATCGGTTGGTTGCCCGTGCGGAAGGTAACATCAGCCTGGCCGGGCCGGAACGCCCGCACTTCCGAGGTTCAGGATCGCCTCCCATCGCTCGAAGGGAGAGGGTGTCAAGAGGGTCGGCGGCCCTCAACCGAAGATTGTTGAAGATTCCGGGGCCATCCTCGCGGGAAGGTCGCTTACTGTCCTTAGACGATCACGTTTTTTGGCCGCACGATGACTCCACGGTGCGGCGGTCCAAATCGTTGTGTTGACTGTCCTTTATCGAGGGCCGGGCCATGTCGCGCGCCGCACTTGCGATCCGTCAGGATGGACCTTCGCCGCTCGCGGCGTCGCCCACCACGCCGGATTTCGTGGCCCGCGTCGAGGCGTGGGTCGCCAGCTATCTGGACGGCGGGGAGCCCAACGCGGACGGGCCCGTGAGCCTGAACGAGTGGCAATCGCACGCCATGAACCTCTTCCAGCCGAAGAAGTCCTCGCCGAAGGTCGAGGCCCGCTCCGCGCGATCCGCGACCGGGTGGCAGAGGATCGCGA
>JANOBY010000017.1:0-4904 GCA_031411935.1 Planctomycetales bacterium
GTTCGGCTCGATCGAAGTGCTCTACCGATGCTGTTCTCCGGCCGGCCCGACAGAGACCTTGCGTGAGCGGTGAAGCGCCTTTTGGTTCATCGAAAATTCTTCAGCATCACCACGCTTTTCTGGTTGGCAACCCGCGCCACCAGAATCGATTTGCCGTCCGGTGTGAGGTCAAACGCCACGATCTCGTCAGGGCTGACGTCCACAATTTTTTCAGCGGGACCGCCGTCGAGGCGCTGAAGATAGATGCTCGGCCCGGCACTGCTCGTTAAGCCATCGACAGGTGCCTTATTACGCACGAAGGCTATGGCGCGCGAATCTTTTGTCCAGCGAATCTCGTTGATGCTTTGTTCATTGAATGAACGAACCGGCGACCCGTCTGTCGCTGAGATCACACCCAGCTTCCTGTCCTTGTCGACCGCGGCGATGAACCGCCCGTCGGGAGAGATGGCAGGAACCAGAGTCCATGAGCTGCGAATCTCCGATGGCTTCCCACCACCAGCGGTGATTCTGTAAAGGAAAGACCCGCCCGGGCCTCTCGAGTTGTAAACGAGCCACCTCCCATCAGGAGAGAACCACGGTCTTACGTCTCTACCCTCAGTCGTGAGCTGTGTCTGGTGCGCGCCGTCAGCGTCCATGGTCCAGATCGTCAGCTGTCCGGTCCGAGATGACATGAAAGCGATGGTGCGGCCGTCGGGGGAGACCGCGGGCATCCCATCAGAAGCTGGGTCGTCGGTGAGCTGTTTCCGCCGAGTTCCGTCCAGCGCCATGCGCCAGATATCAGAGCCTCCTCCCGCGGACGAGGCCGAATAGATGATGTCCCCATCAGGCGATGCTGCCAGGTTCCGGATCAAACCGACTCCCTCGACAATTTTTCTGGCCAGCTCAGGGCGGTCACGCGGAATGAGCCAGAGGCTCGAGCGTTTGTCGGTCTGCTCGGACACGAGAACTCGTCCGTCGGCCGTGATACCCGCTCCTTCGTATTCGAATAGGTCGTTGGTCAGCCTTCTGGTTCGACCCTCGGGATAGCTGATCTCGTAGAGTTGCTTCTCGACGAGCGCACGGCGTGTGGCGCTCAGGGCAATTCCGCTTGCATCGGGGAGCCAGCTCATTGAAGTGATCAGGTACCACCGTTCGCCCAGGATCGCAGGAACGCTTACTGCCGGGTCCGAGTCAACGGCCTGAGGTTTGAGGAGTTCGATCCACATGTTCCCCGTTTCGACAATCCGCTGGCTTCGGCGCGTGCAGGCAATGGCATCTCCCTGTGGGGACCAAGCCGGACGGACATACTCTTCGCCTTTCGTTGCACTGCCAATGCGGCGCTCACCGCTCCCGTCGCTTTGGGCAAGGAAGAGGGAGCCGGCCCGCACGAATACACAACGCTTCCCGTCGGGCGAGAACGAGACCGGATAGGAAAATTTGTCGATCAGGATTTTCCCCGCTCCTCCGAGCGCAGGACTCTGCCGCAATGCTCCGTCATGAACATAGCGGACGTACTCACCGTCGGGCGAAAAGCTCAACTCTCCGTAGGATTTTCCGTCAGCCGGTGCCGCCTCGATCTCACTCCCGGTCGCCACCTGGCGCACGAAAAGCACCTCCCCGCCGGCCGAGGACTCGACATGCGCGATGTAACGCCCGTCGGGGGAGATGGCCGCGCTCAGGACATTCGAGGTGGCAGGCAGACGCTCGATGGTCATCGATTCGAGGCCCCCGCGCTCGGGTGGCTTCCTGCCCGGAGCCAGACGGCTCCAGATGAAAGCTGCGGTTGTGAGAATCAGGACCAGTCCGGCGATCCACAGCCAGCTGGCTCGCGCATCTCTCGTTCGAGCGGGCCGCGGAACGGAAATGACGCTCGACGAATGTACCCCTGATTCATACTCCCGCCTGATCTCCCTCAGATCGATGGCGATTTCCTTCGCCGACTGGAATCGATCGTCTGGATTCTTTGCCAGGCTTTTCAGGGTCACCCGCCGCAGAGCATCGGACACCGGCGGATCTACCTCGCCGATCGGAGCGGGTGCCTCATAGACAATCTTGTGAAACGTATCCACTTCGGAACTTCCCTGAAAAGGGCGGCGACGCGTCAGGACTTCGTAGAGGACGCAACCGAGGGAAAAAATGTCGGAGCGCTGATCGACGCCAAGGCCTCGTACCTGTTCCGGTGACATGTACCCGATCGTGCCCATCACCCTGCCCGGACTTGTGATCGTATCGGACCGGGTCTCCCCGTCCGACTCGCCCTTTTCGAATTCGGGCCGGGATGTCCTGGCAAGACCAAAATCGAGGATCTTGGCAAAGCCGTCCGCGGTGATCATGATGTTTTCCGGCTTCAGATCCCGATGAAGGATTCCCGCTGCGTGGGCCTTGGCCAGTCCGTCCGCAATCTGGGCCAAATAGTGCAGCGCCGTCGGGATTTCCAACCGCCGGGAAAGGATCGACCGAAGCGTTTCCCCTTCGACCAGTTCCATGACGATGAAGTCGACTCTGGAGTCATCCACGAGGTCATGGCCGATCTCGTACACTGTGACGATGTTGGGATGATTGAGACTCGAAGCCGCCCTGGCTTCCCGCGCAAAACGACGCGGCATTTCCTCGGTCGCGACGGTGTCCCGGGGAAGGATCTTCAGCGCGACATGCCGTTTGAGCGACGAGTCGTAAGCCTTGTACACCTCTCCCATTCCCCCCACCCCAAGTCGGGAGACGATCTCAAAGTGAGAAAAGCGGGTGCCGTTTCCAAGCTCCAGGTGATGTTCTCCGAGCCCGGAGTTTGGCTGCTGCAAGACGGTGCGTCAAGATTTCGGAGTGGTGGCTTCGGGGTTCAGGACCGGGCGGATCTTGCGCGATGGTCCTCGTTCACGAACGCGGCGCCCAGAGCGCAATCCAAAGCCACCACCCACCGACCGGGGAACGGCGGGCCCGTCAGAACTTCATACCGACCGAGAAACGGTACGTGCGGGGAGGTTGATACGAATTAGGTCCGGTAGGTTTGCCGAAGTCGGAGGCGAGACGGTAGTGAACTCCTTCGATTGGCGTTGTCGTGAAGGGATTGAAGGCGGTGAGTCCCGACGAGCTCCCCGACCGTGCCAGTGTCTGCACCTCCGTACTCGGGATCGTCACCGAGGATAGGTCGAACAGGTTGAGAACGTCGCACTGAAGAAAGACAGTTGCTCTTTGAAGCGGAAGTTGGAAGTTGACGGCCGCGTCCATGCTCGAGACATCGTCGGAGCGCAACGCACCACGCTTGCTGAAGTAGTAGGGATATCCGGAAGGAGAGAGCTGCGTGAGCGCATAGCCGGGATTGGCCGGGCTTCCCGGGTAGCGAGTAATCATGCCGGAGGCGTCGATCAATCCGACTACGGAGTACGCGACGCCCGAGTCATAAGACTGAAGCAGGGACAGATTGAGAGAGTTTCGAACAAATGGCACGTCGTAGCTCATCCAGACTCTTGCTCGATGCCTTTGATCACCGGTCAGATAGCCCACGGGACGACGTTGCGGATATCCGAGCAACTCCGGGTACCACAGGCCCAGAGGCCGGTTTGTGGCCGGCTCTCCGATGCCGAAACCCCCTTCCCCGTCCTCATTTCCACGAAGTTTCGACCAGGTGTAGCCGCCACCGAAGCGCAGCGAGCGGTTGTCCCACCCACCCTGAAGCTGGACAGCCCGGTAGGAACGTGAAGTTTCGGATTCATCGTTCACAATCCAGTTCACATCATTAGGATTTCCGTCGCTGTCCAGCCGCTGGCCGGTGACGGTGTCTAGTCGTGCGGCGTAGAAACCGCCCCAGTCCCGCGAGGTCACGTCGGCCCTCAAGTGGCCGCTTCTGCCAATGCGAAGGGCGTAGCCGAGAGTCGCTTCATCTACGGTTGGCGAACTCAGAGATCCGGGGATGACTGTGGTGATCCCGGGAATCGTGGTGCCCAGGAGGAAGTCACGATTGCTGACCCCGCCCACCGAGTCGAACCAGAAGAACAGTCGTGCAAGCGCCTCGCGTGCAGTGAGGAGGCGATCCGGTGACGACGCGATCGAATTGATCTCCGGACCCCCGTAGCGCCATCGAAAGGTATGAGGTTTGCCCGCCTGCTGAGCTTCACTGGCCACCCCCGGCAGCTCCGGGATTTTGGCCACGTACCGGCCGTAGCCGATGGTCAAACGATGCCTTCCGTCCCCTCGCGCGTCGAACGAAGCTGTAAAACGCGGACTGATCGCGTCGTCGTCCGACACCACATTCCCGTCGCTGTCCCGGGCATCGTTTAAGTCATAGCGCGCCCCCAGGCTGAAGCTGAGGCGGCGAGTGACATCCCAGCGGTCATTGAGAAAAACGCTGCTGGTACTGAAGTCGGTCCCCTTCGACGGAAGGAGGACCGGCGCCCAGTTGATCACGGTCGTCGAATCAAAAACGGGATGAGCGTCCTGTCCGATGATCCTGAATCGTCCCGTCTGGATGAAGTACCCGCTGGCGGAGCGGTCGAGATTGACGATTCGTTCCTCTTGAAAATTCTCCAGCCCCGCCAAAATGGTGTGATTTCCCCAGCGGGTCTGTCGAAAATGAGTTCCTTTGATTAACCAGGAATTGTTGTTTCTCTGGTCGTCTCCGCACACTCCGCAGCTGTTCGGAGCGTTGGCGTTGCCGAGTCTCGGCGCGACGATGAAGGTGCCCAGAACGCGATCCGACGACAGTCCTCCATTCCGCAGAAGCGCGTACTCTTTGCGAGCGTACTGCCCTTCGACGAAAAGGCTCGGGGAGAGCATCGAATGATAACCGGCCGTCAGAAAGGTAGCCGGGTTCGAGCGCACCGGTGTCAAAGCACCGAGATCCAAAGGACCCGTGGGAGTTCCGACGATATTGGTCTCATCGAGAGAATAGAGGAGATAGGAGAGCACGAGGTTCTGATTCCCGAACAGGC
>JANOBY010000018.1:0-5365 GCA_031411935.1 Planctomycetales bacterium
GGCGTGGCCCCCGGATGGATCAGGACCGCCTGGGGCGACAACGCCCCCGCCCCGTGGCAAGAACGCGTCATGAGAGAAACCCCCATGAAGCGCTGGGGCCTGCCCGAAGACGTGGGGCTCGCCGCCCGATGGCTCGCCGGCCCCGATTCCGGGTTCCTGACAGGGCAGATCGTCCGGATCAATGGTGGGGCAGTTCGTTCTTGATTCCTGCGACAGGACTCTCTCATCGCGGATACCTCTCGTCCCCCTCATCTGCTGTTCGTGACCGGCCGTCTGGCCGAGTTTGCCTTGCGGAAGGAACTGGAGGCGCTGGCCCCTCGTGCGCGGTTTGTCTCGGAGGTGGCGGTTTTGCCGATCTCGGTCGCGGCGCTCATGCCCCCGAAGTGGGTCGCGCGGCATCTTGTGGTGCCCGAGGGGATCGATCGGGTGATCCTGCCCGGTCATTGCAAGGGAGACCTTTCGCCGGTGATCGAGAAGGCCCGGGGGCTGCCCGTGGAGCTTGGCCCCGAGGATTTGCGCGACCTTCCTCGCCACTTCGGGCAGGAATCCCGGCATCGGGACGGGTATGGGCGGCATGACATCCGGATCCTGGCCGAGATCAACCATGCGCCTCGATTGACGTGCGAAGACATCCTGGCGATCGCCGAGCGATATCGCTCCGAGGGGGCCGACCTGATCGACCTGGGTTGCGATCCCGGAGGCCCGTGGACCGGCGTGGGCGAGGCCGTCCGGGCGCTTCGCGATCACGGGCATCGCGTGTCGGTCGATAGCCTGGATCCGGTCGAGATTGCGCTGGCGGCGAAGGCGGGCGCGGAGCTGGTCCTGAGCGTGAACGCGACGAATCGGGATCATGCGAGCGAGTGGGGCGTGGAGGTCGTGGCGATCCCGGATCGTCCGGGGTCCCTGGACGGGCTTCACGAGACGATGGAATTCCTCGCGGGTCGCAGCATCCCCTTCCGCGTGGATCCGATCCTGGAGCCGATCGGGTTCGGGTTCGCGGCCTCTTTGGGCCGGTATCTCGATGTTCGCGCACGTTACCCCGACGTCGAGATGATGATGGGCGTGGGGAATTTGACGGAGTTGACCGACGCCGATTCCTCGGGCATGAACGTCCTGCTCATCGGATTCTGCCAGGAGGTCGCGGTGCGCAGCGTGCTCACCACGGCGGTGATCCCGTGGGCGAGGTCGTCGGTCAAGGAGATCGACCTGGCCCGCAGGCTCGTGTACCACGCGGTTCAGAACAAGACGTTGCCGAAGCGGCTGGAGCCCCTGCTCGTCCTCCTGCGCGACTCGAAGGTGCCGAGGCATGGCCCCGAGGTCCTGGCCGAAATGCAGCGCCTGATCAAGGACCCGAACTGGCGGATCTTCGCCGAGGACGGCGCGATCATCGCCATGAACAACGACCATCTTTTGCGAGATGCCGACCCCTTTGTGCTCTTCGAGCAGATGGGGGTGGACGACCCGTCGCACGCGTTTTACCTGGGCTACGAGCTGATGAAGGCGAAGACGGCGCTCACCCTGAACAAGGCCTATCGCCAGGACCAGGCGCTGGACTGGGGCTTCCTGACCGAGCCGGAGATCAGCCATCGAGAGCGGAAGGCGGCTTCGCGATCCGCAGATGACGCAGATGGTCGCAGATAAAACAAGAAGAATGGAAATTTTATCTGCGTTCATCTGCGTCATCTGCGGATCGATTACCTTTATTCGATCACATAATCAAAGGCCCCATCGCCCTTGAGGTTCACGCGGACCCGGGAGGTTGTCTGGCCCTGCGACATCCGGGTGAGCATGGCGTGCGAGAGGTCGGGCAGGAGCGAGCGGGTGAGGATGTGGTCCACGTTTCTCGCGCCGCTGTCCACTTCCTTGCATCGGCCCGCGATGCCGGCGATCAGGTCGTCGGCGTACTCCATGCGGGCCTTGTGGTTTTGCAGCATGCGGGCGGCGATCCGGTCGAGCTGGAGGCGGATGATCTGCCGCATCACGTCGTCGGTGATCGGGTAATACGGGACCACGATCATCCGGCCCAGGAGCGCGGGCGGGAAGACCTTGAGCAGGTCGGCGCGTAGCGACTCGGCCAGCACGGGGGCGTCGGGGCGGGTGTCGGGGTCGGCGCAGAGCTTCATGGCCGTGTCCGTGCCCACGTTCGAGGTGAGCAGGATGACCGTGTTCTTGAAGTCGATCTCGCGCCCTTCGCCGTCTTCGAGGATGCCCTTGTCGAAGACCTGGAAGAACAGCTCCATCACGTCGGGGTGGGCCTTCTCGACCTCATCCAGGAGGACCACGCTATAAGGCTTGCGGCGTACGGCCTCGGTCAGCACGCCGCCCTCGCCGTAGCCCACGTAGCCCGGAGGCGAGCCCTTGAGGCTGGAGACCGTGTGGGCCTCCTGATACTCGCTCATGTTGATCGAGATCAGGTTGCGCTCCCCCCCGTAGAGGGATTCGGCCAGGGCCAGCGCGGTCTCGGTCTTCCCCACGCCGCTGGGGCCCACGAACAGGAACACGCCGATGGGCCGCCTGGGGTCGGTGAGGTTGGCCCTTGCGGTGCGGATGCGCTGCCCCACGGCTTCCAGGGCCTGGGGCTGGCCGATCACGCGCTCGGCGAGCTTGGATTCGAGCTCCAGGACCGTCTTCATCTCGTCGGTCATCATCTTGCCGACGGGGATGCCGGTCCACCCGGCGACGACCTCGGCCACGGTCTGGCCGTCCACGCAGACCTGCATGAGCGGGGTCTCGCCCTGCATGGCCCGAAGCTCGACGGTCTTCGCCTCAAGTTCTTTCTGGAGCGTGTCGGACGAGGGGGCCTCGGGGTCGGCCGGCTTGCCCGACTTGGAGTCGGCGTGCGCGGCCTCGATCTTCTCGCGGAGGTCGCGGATGGCGTTGACGAGCGTCCTCTCCTGCTCCCATCGCTTCTCCAGCTCGACGAGCCGGACCTTCGCCTTTTCGAGCTTTTCCGTCGTCTCGGCCGCGCGTTCCTCATGGCGGGCGCCCGTCACGCTCTCGCGCTCGAGGATCTGGATCTCCAGCTCCAGGTGGCTGATCTCGCGTCGCAGGTCCTCGATCGACGGCGGGACGGCGTTCTGGGCGATCGCCACGCGGGCGCACGCGGTATCCAGGAGGCTCACCGACTTGTCGGGGAGCTGCCTCCCGGGGATGTAGCGGGCCGAGAGCTTGACCGACGCCTCGATCGCCTCGTCCAGGATCCGGACCTTGTGGTGCAGTTCGAGCATGCCGGTGATGCCCCGCATCATCCGCACGGCGCGCTGCTCGTCGGGTTCCTCGACCTTCACGACCTGGAAGCGGCGGGCGAGGGCGGCGTCCTTCTCGAAGTATTTTTTGTACTCGGCCCAGGTGGTCGCGGCGATCGTGCGGAGCTCCCCGCGGGCGAGCGCGGGCTTGAGCAGGTTGGCGGCGTCGATCTGGCCGGCGGTCCCGCCCGCGCCGATCATGGTGTGGGCTTCATCAATGAACATGATGATCGGGATGGGCGACGCCTTGACCTCCTCGATCACGCTCTTCAGGCGGTTCTCGAACTCCCCCTTCACGCCGGCCCCGGCCTGCAGGAGGCCGAGGTCCAGGGTGTGCACGGCCACGTCCTTGAGGGCGGGCGGGACGTCCCCCTCGGCGATCCGCCGCGCGAAGCCCTCGACCACGGCGGTCTTGCCCACGCCGGCCTCGCCCGTGAGGATCGGGTTGTTCTGCCTGCGGCGGATGAGGATGTCGACCATCTGCCGAACTTCCGACTCGCGCCCCACGACCGGGTCGATCTTGCCCTGCTTCGCCTTGGCGGTGAGGTTCACCGTGTACTTGTCCAGCGCGGGGGTACGGCTGGCTCCGCCCGGCGTGGTGCCCTGCGCGGAGGGGTCGCCGGAGGGGGCGGATGTCGTGGCGGAGTCGTCCTCGGTCGATCCGGCGGTGACCTTGGCGAAGTTGGCCACGATCCGCTCGGTCGAGAGCGCGGCGAGCTCCTTGCTCGCCCCCTTGAGCTGGCGGCCCAGGGTCTCGTCGCTCAGCATGCCGAGCAGGAGCGTGCCCGAGCGGATGGTGGAGGCGCCGAACTGGATCGAGGCGATGAGCCAGGCCTCGCGGATGGCCTTGTCGATCGACACCGAGAGCGACGGGGTGCGCGCGTTGCCGGTCTGCAGGCCGTCGATCGTGCGGGTGAGGTCGCGGATCAGGTTCGAGGTGTTGACCTCGAGGGCGGGCAGGATCCTCGCGAGGTCGCCGCCGGGGACCTCCACGAGCTTCAGGAGCCAGTGCTCGATCTCGACATTGTAATTGGTGCGCGACACGCAGAGCCCGGCCGCCGCCTGGAGGCTGTCCACGCACGTCTTGTTCAGCTTCTTGATCAGCGTCGCGGAATCCAGCCCCATGACATCACCCCTGAATCTCGATCCGGCGTTCCCATTCGTGCGAGCGGCGATCATCGTAAATCGCTCCGACGGGGAACGCAAAAGAAACCGGTTCGTGACTCCGGGTATCTCGATTGTCCGGCGCGCGTGCCCGATGTAGACTCGATCGGCCGGGCCGATGGGCGGGTCTCGGCCCTGGGCAGGAAGGACGATCCGCGGGCGTGGCAGGGACCGGGCGTGGCGGGGCGGGGCTCGCCGTTGTGGCCGCAATCGTCCGCGAAGGATGTCACGCGCGGCCGAGTTGCCGTAAAGTACGCGGGGCCCTTGCCGTCGAGACCGGAGGCGGAGCACTCGGGCCCCCCGACCCCTTGTTGCGGGCCATATCCTATGCCGACCTATCTCCAGGCCGAACGCTTCCTGAAGGTGACGACCCCCCTGGGCGCCGACGTGCTGCTCTTGCAGGGGTTCCACGGCAGCGAGGCGATCTCCTCGTTATTCCACTTCCAGCTCGACCTCGCCGCGGAGATCGGCACGAGCGTGGCCTTCGGCGACCTGCTCGGGCAGAAGATCGTCGTGGAGATGGCCCTGGAGAACGACTCCACGCGTTACTTCGCGGGGATCTGCAACCGCGTGGCCCAGGGCCCCCGCGACGCCACCTTCGACACGTACACGATGGAGGTCGTCCCCGAAGCCTGGCTCCTGACCCGCAAGCATCAGAGCCGGATCTTCCAGCAGAAGACCGTGCCCGACATCCTCAAGCTGGTCCTGGCCGGGATCGACGTCGCGTACGAGCTCCAGGGCACCTACGAGCCCCGCGACTACTGCGTGCAGTACCGCGAGACCGACTTCGCGTTCCTCAGCCGTCTCATGGAAGAAGAGGGCATCTTCTACCACTTCAAGCACTCGGCCGGCGGGCACAAGATGGTGGTGGCCGACACGCCCCAGAGCCACCTGGAACTGCCCGGGGTCGCGACCATCCCCTACGAGCTCTCGGAGGTCGGTGGCCGCCAGGCCGA
>JANOBY010000019.1:0-5631 GCA_031411935.1 Planctomycetales bacterium
CCCCGGTACGAAGCCGACATGGAGCCGAGTGACGCGGTGAGGCGACCATCGAACCAGCACCGTGCGACATGGTCTTCCCCGCCGGTGACCAACCATCCCTCGGGCGAGACGTCGAACGCGTGGACCTTGTCAGGATGCAGCTGGGAGGACGTCGACAGGTCCGGCAGGATTGCATCCCAGAAGACCAGCCTCGCGAAGCCTTGGCCAGACGTCGAACTTCCCGGTTTCGGCTGAACGGCTTCCAACGTGGCAAAGCCCCTGTCAAGGATCAGGATGCGATGGATGCTCACTTCAGTCAGATTGTCCCCCAGGATCCCCTCGCTCGTCTGGCCCGAGGCGGCGTCGCAAAGGATCAGCCGATTTGCCGGATTGCCATTTGCCGGATAGCCATTGGGCATCCCGAAGTTGTCGTTACGGCCGAGGGCAATGATCATCGCACGGGGGTTGCTCAGGAAGCCTAGGAACCGGCAGGGGTTGCCCTCCTGGCCGTAGCCAACTGCGGATGAGTTCGGTCGCCAGACGATCCGTGGTTCCCCGCCAGTGCCGAGGGGCCGGACGTCGATCTGCGAGGAGTTCGACTTTGCGGCATAGGCGTCGTTACGAATCTCGACCTCGGGCAGCTCCGGCTTCGCGGCCGAGCCCGGCGATCCAGGCCACCCGAGGCCAGGTCCCAGCGATAATCGGCCTTGACGCTGGAGTATCGCACGACTTCGACGCCCTCGAAGGCCATAATGCCGGATGGTGGGGAGTAGTGATCGGCCGGCCCGTCGTATGGCAGGGGCACCTCACTGAGCACATTGCCGTCGAGGTCGTATATCACCATCCGGTCTTGCCTGGCCTCGTCCCTCGGAAGTGCGAGGGCCACTCGCTGACCGTCCCGACGGACGGCTACCACGGAAGGCGATGCTCCGTATTGTCCGAACTGGAAGGGACGAGGCAGCGGCATTTCGCGTTCGCGGCGTAGGCGCATCTGGGTGAGCCACCACACCGCCTCGTTCCGCAGGTCAGTCGCACGACGGTCCCACGTCCGTCGCTCCTCGCCGGCGATGGCCGACCCTGCCGTTCCGAGTTTGGCGAGCGTGTCCCGTGCCTGGAGTCGGGTCCGGGCCGCGTCACCGATCAACGCCAGGGCGCGTCGCTGCGGGTCGGCCGAATCGGGCTGATAGCGCGTCATGCGGGACAGCGACAGGGACGCCTCGGCCGACTTGTGGAACCCGGTCAGCGCCGTTCTGTACGCCTCCTCCTTGGCCCTCTCGGCGCGAAACCGTTCGCGATCCGTGTCCTTCCTCGCCGCGTTGACGACGACCAACCCCACCGCCAGGGCAATGATTGTCGATGCCGTAAGCGCCGTGGTGGCCACCACGAGGCTCTTGTGCCGACGCCCCCACCGGGCCACCCGCGTGACGAACCCGTCCCGGTGGCACGAGACGGGCTCATCGGCAATCCAGCGATCGATATCTTCAGCCAACTCGGCCGGCGAACCATACCGGTCCTCGATCCGCAGGGACATCGCCCTCAAACATATGCTCTCCAGAGCCCGGTCAAGCCACGGGGCCTGGGTGTGGGGACGCGGGAAGTCCCCGGCGCGGACTTTCTCGAGGATCTCCCCGCCGTTTCCCCTGGCAAAGGGCGCCTTGCCGGTCAACAGAGCGTACAGGGTCGCCCCGAGGCTGTAGACATCACTGGCGGGGCCCAGCAGGTCCAGGCGACCCGTGGCCTGCTCGGGGCTCATATAGGCCGGTGTCCCGAGAACGGTCCCCGCCTGAGTCTCTGACGACCCGCCCGAGGCTGTTCGCAGGGTTGCCTCGGGGCGCGGCCCGCGTCCGTCCGATCGGCCCGTGACCTTGGCCAGCCCCCAGTCGACGACCAGGGTCTCGCCGTACTTGCCGACCATCACGTTGGCAGGCTTAAGGTCGCGGTGGAGTACTCCTCGACTGTGGGCGTAGTCGACTGCGTTGCATACGTCCTGAAATCGACGCAGCAGCTGCTGGAGTTCGATGGCCCGTTTCCCGGGATCGCGATTGACCAACTCATCCCGATGGAATCTATCGATGGCATCCTTGAGGCTATCCCCCTTGACGAACCTCATAGCGTAGAACGGGCGACCGTCGGGATAATGACCCAGGCCATAAACGGGCACGATCCCGGGGTGCTCCAGGCCGCCTGTGACCTCCGCCTCGACGACGAATCGGGAGCGGGCTTCGGGGTCGTCCGCGTGGCGATCCTGGATCTCTTTGAGGGCGACCTCGCGGTTCAATTCCGAATCTCGCGCCACGAATACCACGCCCAGCCCTCCCTTGGCGTGGTCGCGGAGCTTGTGGTATCGCGATCCGATCGAGGGAAAGGCCCTAGGCCATGGGCGGGTGGAGTCGGCTATATCATTCGGCCCCGTGGTCAGTCGCATCAGGGTCTGCCGAATGTCGGGGTCGGATATTGATCCCAATACCTCGCTCAATCCTGAGAGCGAGGAGAGTGCTGAGAGGCTCGACGACGGGTCCTCCCCGTGTCTGGCGAGGTGACGTGAGAGCATCGTCTCGAGCGCGGCAAGGTCGTCTGCGTCTATCGCCGACCGCGTCAGGAGGATCTCCCCAAGTGACTTCCCCTTGTCCAGCACCCAAGCGTGCATCGCGTCGACCAGCGAATCACGCGTGATGAACTCCATCTGCAAGGCGATGATGCCCAGCAAGAGGTTACGGTCTGCATCGGGCGGGGGCATAGCGTCGCTCCTGTATCGCCCTGAGCTCTCGGGACGAGGACTTGACTATACTTGAGCCGCCGGTTGCCCACTAACGATTAGGTCGAGCCACGCCTGACCGGATCTCCGCTTGCAATGATCCCCGATCAGCCATTCCCGGTCGTACTCCCCGCTCGAACGCCGGGTGCGGATTGCTCAGATCGGCCAACTTGAAGAAAGCTCCGACCCGGGACAGTTATCTGGCCTACCCGGCAGTCATTTAGGGGTTGCACACGCACCTCCCTACAACCGCTGGGCCGGGTCGTCCCGATCTGCTCCCATCAGCCTTCATCGCCCCAACTTGAAGGAAGAATCGCACGTTAGGCCTGCCCAGGAGGATGCTGGCGGCGTCCCGCTCGACGAGGTCAATCCTCCGGACGCAGTGGGCTCAAGTTGCAGCACATCGAGCTCCCATCTCGAGATCTCGGTTCCGATCAGGCTGGGTCGAGCCAGGGGACAGTCACTCCCTGGCCGAGGATGCGGCGGCTGCCGCCCATGATGTGGCAACGTTGCCACCCTCCCTTCACCCCAATCGACGTGCAGGATCGATGCCCTGACGATGAGGCCCCACGCCTTTGTCAGGCCATGAAGATCGCAATCGCCGATGAGGCTTCCCGATACGGGGTTCCCTGAGACTGGGCGAGGCGGGGAAGGTCCTGGAGTACGCCAAGGCAGCGTGGCCCTCCCAGCGGGAAAATGGACTCCAGGGAGGCGGATTCTCTTCGCATCTGCCGACGCGAATGTCCCCGTGAGGCTGGCCGCATATCCGCCCGAACCTCTGGAAGGATCGGGAAGTGAGGCCGTGCTCCACGGGGATCATGACTTCGCTCGAGCGGTAGCCGCCTTGGAGCACGAGCTCAGACCACCGGCGGGCGTCGGCGGGTGCGGGATCGTGCCACGTCGCGGATCACGGACTCGGGGATCGTCCTCACGGCCAGGCCCCCGGCCGACTCGAGGGCGAGGTCGGTGAGCGTGGCGAACTTCGGCGAGGAGGTCGTCGTCGAGGTCGCGGCGACCGTCCCGGCGCGGCTCAGGGTCACGCCGTTGGAGAACTCCGACGTGGCCCCCGTGGCATCGGTGGACGTGGCGGTTAGGATCGCTCCGATCGCGACCGAGCTTGACGTACGGAACGTAAAGGCGGCTACCCCGCTGCTGTTGGCCGAGACGACGATCGTGCCCAGGAGGGTCTGCCCCTCGCCATGGCCCGAGGGGTCGGGATAGGTGCTGGAGAAGATCTGGATCCGGTACATGGCCCCCGGAGCCCCCACCACCTGGCCCACCACGGTGGTGTCGTTCGACTTCTTCGTGGCCGAGGCGAGCGTGGGGGCCCCCGCGAGCGTCACGCCGTCGTTGCCGAGGTCGATCCCCAGGGCGTTGTTGAGGAAGATCGAGTTGCCGAGGATGGTCGTGCCCGGGCCCGCGTCGACCGTCCCCACGCCGTTGCCCGAGTTGAAGGCGATCACGTTGCCGCCCCCGGCCTGGGTCGAGCCGATCTGGTTATAGGCGGCGCCGTACTTGGCCTGCACGCCGTCGCCGGTATTGGCCAGGTACTTCGTCCCTGTGACATCGGCCCCGATGATGTTGCCCACGAGAACGTTGTAGTCGGTCCCGTACCCGTAGAACTCGACCCCGTAGTAGCCGTTGCCCGAGATCACGTTGCCGCTGCCCCGGGCCGTGCCGCCGATGGTGTTGCGGTTGGCCCCGAAGAACATGGCCACGCCGGTGATCCCGTTGTTCAGGGGGGCGGTGCCCGTGGAGTCGGTCCCCACATAGTTGCCCAGCACCCGGTTGGCGGTCGCGTTCGTGGTCTCCAGGATGATCCCGTAGCGATAGTTGGACGACACCACGTTGCGGGCCCCAGCGGTCGACCCGCCGATCAGGTTGCCGGGGGACTCGACGTAGATCCCGTTGTTGCCGTTGCCCAGGCGGTTCGCGCCTGTGACATCGACGCCGATCCTGTTGCCCTGGATGGTGAAGTTCGTGGTGCCGTAGAGCAGCGCGATGCCGCTCACGTTGTTGCCCGAGATCAGGTTGCCCGCGCCGCTCACGCTCCCGCCGATCGTGTTGCGGGCGGGGCCGTAATAGGCCTGGATGCCGTCGACCTGGTTGCCGATGGCGGCGTTGCCCGCGGCGTTCGTGCCGATCTTGTTGCCCTGGATGAGGTTCTCGTCGGTGCCGTATCCGGCCAGGAACACGCCGAACACGTTCGCCGAGAGGAGGTTTCCCGCCCCCGAGGCCGTCCCGCCGATCGTGTTGCGCGAGGCCCCATATTCCAGGGTCACGCCATCGGCAGAATTGCCTAGAGCCGCCGTCCCGGCCGCATTCGTGCCGACGAGGTTCGCCTGCACCGTGTTGCCCGACGTGCCGTAGCCGCTCAGCCGCACGCCCGAGCCGAAGTTGGACGAGATCAGGTTGCCCACGCCGACCTGCCCGACGACATTGTTGCTCGCCCCGTTGGTCAACAGGACGCCGTTGCCGTAGTTGGTCAGGGACGAGAGGCCGTCGGCTGTCGTGCCGATCCGATTGCTCGTCACTCGGTTGCCCGTGGCGAAGGTCCCGTTGAACACGACGCCCGCACCGTAGTTGCCCGAGATCAGGTTGCCCTCGGCCTCGGTGGTGCCCCCGATGAGGTTCCCCGCGCCCGTGACGTACACCCCGCCCGCGCCGTTGCTGACCGGCAGGGTGCCGGTCCGGCCCGAGCCAATCTTGTTGCCCTGGACCCGGTTGCGGTCCCCTTGCAGGGAGATGCCCCGCCCCGCGTTGCCCGAGATCACGTTGCCCGCGCCCGCGACGGTGCCGCCGACGGTCACCGACGCGCTCGCGTCGACGCCGTCCGCGCCGTTCGAGACCGCGGTGCTGCCGTCGGCGCCGACGCCGATGCGGTTGCCGACGATCGT
>JANOBY010000020.1:0-15800 GCA_031411935.1 Planctomycetales bacterium
CGGCGAGAACCTCCTGGCGATCCGCGGCCTGAACGCGTGGGCCGGGGATGACGACTTCCTGGCCCTTCCCGAGCTCTCGGGCCTGAGGGTCCACCCCGACGAGGTCCGATTCTTCGCCACCCCCACGCCCGGGGCGGCCAACGCGAACCCGTACCTCGGCGTGGTCGCGCCCGTGACGGCCAGCGTGGGGCGGGGGTTCTTCTCGCAGCCGTTCACGCTCACGCTGAGCACGCCCACCGCCGGGGCCGAGATCCGCTACACGACCGACGGCAGCGAGCCTTCCCCCACCAACGGCGCGGTCTTCTCCGCGCCCCTGACGATCGGCCGGACCACCGCCCTGCGTGCCAACGCGTTCGTGGACGGCTATCTCGTGCCCATCCCGATGATCCAGACGTATCTCTTCCTGGATGACGTGATCCGCCAATCGCCCGACGGCTCCACGCCCGCGGGCTGGCCGTCGAGCTGGGGCTCGAACGTGGTCGATTACGGGATGGACCCGGACGTGGTGAACAGCCCGGAGTTCGGCGGAGAGACGCTCAAGGCCGCCCTCCAGGCGATCCCCAGCATCTCCGTGACCACGGGGCTGGACAACCTGTTCGACGCCTCCTCGGGCATCTACGCCAACGCCTATCAGCAGGGGATCAACTGGGAACGCGAGGCGGGCGTGGAGCTGATCAACCCCGACGGATCGCCCGGTTTCGGACTGAACGCGGGCCTGCGCATCCGGGGCGGATACAGCCGGTCGCCGGGCAACCCCAAGCACGCCTTCCGGCTCTTCTTCCGGGGCGATTACGGGGCCTCGAGCCTGGACTTCCCGCTGTTCGGGGCCGAGGGCGCGGACTCCTTCGCCAAGGTCGATCTGCGAACCGCGCAGAACTATTCGTGGAGCTTCGGCGGAGACCCCAGCAACAACTTCATCGCCGAGGTCTTCGCCCGCGATACCTCGCGCGCCCTGGGCCAGCCCTACACCCGGAGCCGGTTCTATCACCTGTACCTCGACGGCCAGTACTGGGGCCTGTACCAGACCGAGGAACGCCCCGACGCCAACTTCGGCGCGACCTACTTCGGGGGTTCCAAGGACGATTACGACGTGATCAAGGTCGAGACCGGCCCCTACACCACGCAGGCGACCGACGGCAACTTCGACGCCTGGGGCCGCCTCTATCAGGCCGCGACCGACTCCAAGGCCCCGCTGTCCGACAACGCCAACTACTTCAAGATCCAGGGCAAGAACCCCGACGGGTCGGAGAACCTGAACCAGGAAGTTCTGGTGGATGTCGATAACCTGATCGACTACATGATGGTGATCCTCTACGGAGGGAACATCGACTCCCCGGTCTCCGCCTTCCTGGGCAACGCCTATCCCAACAACTTCTTCGCGATCCGGAACCGAAACGGCAGGCAGGGCTTCCAGTTCATCCAGCACGATGCCGAGCACACCCTGAGGAACGTCTACGAGGACCGCAACGGCCCGTTCCCCGCCGGCGAGGATTTCCCCCGGTTCAACCCCCAGTATCTCCACCAGCAGCTCATGGCGAACGCGAACTATAAAATCAAGTTCGCCGACGCGGTCCAGCGCGAGTTTTTCGGCAACGGGGCGCTGACGGTCCAGGCCGCAACCGCCCGGTTCCTGAGCCGTGCCGCCGAGATCGACCAGGCGATCATCGGCGAGAGCGCCCGATGGGGCGATTCCTACCGGAACGATGCCCTGACCCGCACGGACTGGCTCAACGCCGTAGGCCGCGTGACCCAGGACTTCATCCCGAATCGCCAGGCGATCTTTCTCGACCAGCTCCGCGCCGCGGGCCTGCTGCCGGTGATCAACGCCCCCTCGTTCCTGATCAACGGGAGCCCGACCGAGGGGGGCGACATCCTGCCCGGCACGACGATCGAGATCGCCTCCACCGGCGGGGTCATCTATTACACGAAGGACGGGACCGACCCGCGCGGCCTCACGGGCGGCCGGACCCTGAACGCCCTGGTTTACGACCCCGCCTCGAAGGTCCCGCTCAACGCCAGCGCCCTGATCACGGCCCGCGTGTTCCAGTCGGGGACCTGGTCGGCCGCGAAGGTCGCCCGGTTCAGCATCAACGTCCCCGCGACCGCCGAGAACCTGGCGATCACCGAGATCCACTACAACCCTCTGCCCGCCAACCTCGCGGCCGGCGAGATGAACGTGGACAAGGAGGAGTTCGAGTTCCTCGAGCTCCAGAACAAGGGCGCGACCGAGATCAAGCTCGCGGGCGTGAAGTTCACGACGGGCATCGGCTTCGACTTCACCTCCTCGAACATCACCACGCTGGCCCCGGGCGCCTATGTGGTGGTGGTCAAGAACCTCGCCGCCTTCAAGTCCCGCTACGGCGTGTCGCGACCCGTCGCGGGAGTCTACGGGACGGCGGGCGGCTCCCTGAACAGCCTGTCCAACGGCGGCGAGCGGGTCGTGCTGGTGGGGGCCACGAACGCCGTGATCGAGGATTTCACCTACGACGACGCGGCGCCCTGGCCCCTGGAGCCCGACGGCCTCGGCCGGTCGCTCATCCGCGTGAGCACCTCCGTGCCCGCGAGCGTGCCCCCGAACTGGCGGGCCAGCCCCTTCGACGGGGGGAGCCCCGGCCTGCTCAACAACGCCGCCCCCACCGTGACCGCCATCGACGACCGGTCGATCGACGAGGACACGGCCACGTCCCCCATCGTCTTCACCGTGGGCGACCTCGAGACCCCGGTGGCGGGCCTGGTCGTGAGCGTGACCTCGAGCAACGGGGCGCTCCTGCCCGTGGAGAACATCACGCTCTCGGGCGCCGGCGCGGTCCGCACGATCGTCGCCACGCCCGTGGCGAACGCCTACGGAACGGCCGAGATCACCGTGACCGTGACCGACCCCCAGGGCGGGCAGACGGTCGAAAGATGGGTCCTGGCCGTCGTGGGGGTGCCCGATTCCCGGGACGACGCCTACCAGACCGACGAGGGCGTGGCCCTCTCGATCCTCGCGTCCGGCGGGGTCCTGATCAACGACGAGGTCGCCACCGGGCGGACCCTGGCGGCAACCCGGGTCGCCCTTCCCCTGCACGGTTCGCTCACTTTGCGCCCGGACGGGTCCTTCGATTACACGCCCGTGGCGAACTATCACGGGACCGACACCTTCACCTATCGGGTGTCCGACGGCCTCCGCACGGGCAACACCGTTCGTGTGGATCTGACCATCAACTCGGTGCCCACGCCGCCCGTGATCCCGGTGATCCCGCCGGCGACCGTCGCCGAGGGGGCCGAGTTGCGCTTCACCGTGGGGGCGACCGACGGCGACCTGCCCGACGATCGGCTGACCTTCTCGGCCGAGGAGCCTCTTCCCCAGGGCGCGAGCCTCGACCCCGACACGGGGCTCTTCGTCTGGACGCCGTCCGAGATCCAGGGGGCCGGCGTGTACACCATCAAGGTGCGCGTGACCGACCGCGCGGGGACCTTCGCCCGCTCGTCGTTCGGGGTCACCGTGACCGAGGTGAATCGTCCCCCGGTGATCGAAGAATTGCCCGAGGCCACCATCCCGGAGGGTGGCCGGTTCACGACGGTCGCCCGGGCCACGGACCCCGACCTGCCCGCCAACACGATCCGCTACAGGATCGAGCCGAGCTCGGCGTCCGGGGGCACGATCGATCCCGTCACGGGCGAGTTCGCGTGGACGCCGGGCCCGAATCAGGGGCTCTCCCGCTACGGGTTCCTGATCTCCGCCTTCGATAACGGGACGCCTTCGCTCTCGTCGTCCGCCAGGCTGTTCGTGACGGTGGTGAATGTCCCCCCCTCGGTGGAGATGGGCGGGCCGGTCGTCATCCAGGCCGGGCAGGCGATCTCGACCGTGGGCCGGGTCACCGACACGGGGCCCGGCCCCTTCACGGCGACCGTGGACTACGGCGACGGATCGGGTCCCCAGCCCCTGCTCCTGGCGTTCGACAACACCTTCGCGCTGGCCCACCTGTACAACGCCGACGGGGCGTACACGGTGACCGTCCGCGCCACCGACAGCCGCGGGGGCCAGGGCTCGGCGACCACCGGCGTGTCCGTGAGCACGCCGCCGGTCACGCTCCAGCCCGGCTCCGTGAGGTCGGTCCGCGGCAAGAAGCCCGCGTCCACCGTGAGCCTGAGCTTCACCGGCGAGGTCGATCCGGCCACCGTGGTGAACCTGTCCAACTATCGGCTCCTCTCGGCCGGAAAGGACAGGAAGCTGGGCACTCGCGACGACAAGGTGATCGCCCTGGGCGGGGCGTCGTACCTGGCCTCGACCCGGACCGTGACCCTGACCACGCGAGGCAAGCTCCCGGCCGGAAAGATCAAGCTGGTCGTGACCTCGGGCGGCCTGCGCGATGCGCGGGGCCGCGCCACCGACGGCGACCGCGACGGGAAGGCCGGGGGCGAGTTCTCGGCCAACCTCACGCGGAACTCGATCACGATCGCGTCCACGCCCCGGCCCTCGGCCTTCTCGGCCCGACGATCCCCCCGCCGATGACGGCCCCGGCCGGGCAGGATCGGCGAGCCCGATCCGATCCTTGCCCGCCTTGAATCGACCATCCGACCCATGTTCCCAGCGATGAATTCCGGAGGCCCCCCATGAACCGACCTCGAGCCGACCGCCAGCGCAAGAGTCAGAGCCGCCGGAGCCTCCTGCCTCGCCCCGAAGGGCTGGAGGCTCGCCGGATGCTTGACGGTTCCTATCAATCGCTGGCAGCCTCGCCCTTCTTCCAGGACTGGTCCCAGGTCGACCAGATCGCGGCGAACGACAACTGGTCGGGCGTGCCGGGGATCATCGGATACCTCGGGGACGGGAGTACATTCACCGCGGGGTCGGACCCGAGGCTCGCCACGGCGACCGCGCTGGGCACCGTGAAGGTTGGTGCGAATCTCACGGACGTGGCGACCGCGGCCGCGGGGGTCGCCGAATTCGTGCTGGCCGATCCCGTGGTGGCCATCAAGGGCTCGGGGACGGCGAACACCCCCTCGCTCGTGCTGCACCTGAACACCTCCGGGACCGCCGGGGCCCGCATCCAGTTCGACCTCCGGGACGTCGACGGCACGGCGAACAACACCACGCAGCAGGTGGCCCTCCAGTACCGTCTGGGCGGCGTGGGGCCCTTCCTCAACGTGCCCGGGGCTTATGTCCAGGACGCGACCCGGGGGCCCGGCCTCTCCACGCTCGTGACCCAGGTGAGCGCCTATCTCCCGTGGGAGGCCGACAACGCGCCGGAGGTCCAGGTGCGCATCCTCACGACCAACGCGCCCGGGACCGACGAGTGGGTGGGCATCGACAACCTCTCCGCGACGGCCACCCCCGTCAGCCCGACCGGCTCGTTCCGCTTCACGACCTCCGAGTTTCGCGCGATCGAGGGCGTCGTCATGGCCGCCGTGACGATCGCCCGCGTGGGGGGGACCTCGGGCCCCGCGAGCGTCACGCTCTCCGTGGACAACGGCGGCACGGCGGCCGTCGGCATGGACTTCGGCGCGGTCCCCGCGACGATCGCATTCGCCGAAGGAGAGGCCAGCAAGCAGGTCCTGATCCCGATCCTGGACGACTCCCTGCTCGAAGGCCCCGAGACGCTCCTGCTCTCCCTCTCCTCGCCCTCGATCGGGACCGGGCTTGCGGGCCAGACGACCGCCACCCTGACCCTGGACGATAACGCGGGCACGACCGTCCTGCTCAACGAGCTGAAGGTCAACCCCGACGGCGGGACCGACGCCCCTCACGAATTCGTCGAGGTCCGGGGCCTGCCCGGGGCTCCGCTCTCGAACCTGTACCTGGTCGCGATCAACGGCGACCTCTCGGTGGCCGCGCCCGGCCCCCTGGGTGTGGTGAACTTCGCCCAGGATCTCTCGGGTTTCCGGATCGGTAACTCCGGGCTGCTCGTGGTCACGGCGGCCGGGGGCGGCCCCTTCATCCCGTTCGGGACCACGGTCGTCGGCAATCGCTTCCTGCAGGAGCAGAGCAACCTCAGCAACAACTCGGTGACCTTCGCGCTGGTCTCCAGCCCCGCACCGATCCTCTGGGGGCAGGACCTGGACATCGACAACGACGGGAAGCTCGACCTCCCATCGGGAGCCCTGATCCTGGATACCGTGGGCTGGTCCGACGGCGACGTCGGCGACCGGGTCTACAGTGACGCCAGGCTCACCCAGCGCTCGGGCACCCCCGACGCCGCCTCGCGCTTCGAGCACGACGTCAACCCCGGGGCGCTCTCCGCCTGGTTCAACGGCGACCTCTCGCCGAGCAAGGTCGCCGATCCCGCAAGCCTGGTCTACGACCCGACCAAGAACAGCGAGAACCTCCCCCCCGGCCTGAACCTCACGCCGGGCGTGGCGAACGCCGTCAATCCCTCGACGAACGGGGCACCCGTCGCGACCGCGGACAACATCACGATTCCCTTCGGCGCGACTCTCAAGCTAAGCGGCGCGGACGGGCTCCTGCTGAACGACCTCGACCCCGACGGCGACCCGCTGGCCTTGATCCTGGAGGCCCCCCTTGACCAGGCGTCGGGCTCGCTGGAAGTCGGCGTCGATGGGTCGGTGCGATTCGTCCCCAACCTCGGTTTCAGCGGCCCCGTGACCTTCGCCTATCGCGCCACCGATGGCCGATCGACCGGCGACCCGGTCACCGTCACGCTGACGGTGGACCTCCCGCCCAACCTCCCCCCGACCCTCGGGCTCCCGACGGACCAGGCCACGGACGAGGACACCGCGGTGTCCCTGGGGCAGGCCACCTCCAACGCGCTGACCCTTGCCGACCCCGACGCCCAGCTCGATCCTCTCCAGCTCACGATCTCGGCGGGAAGCGGGACTTTCAGCCTCTCGACCCTCGCCGGCCTCACCTTCAGCCAGGGCGACGGCACGGCCGACCCGACGATGACCTTCACCGGCGGGCTGATCGCCCTGAACGCGGCCCTCGACGGGCTGGTCTTCGCCCCGGCCTTGAACATGAACGGCGATGTGAATGTCTCCGTCTCGTTGAACGACCTCGGCCACAACGGTTCGGGCGGCGCGCTGACCGCCACCGGCTCCTTCAAGATCAACGTGGTCGCCCGCAACGATGCGCCCGTAGGCGTTGACGACGTGGCCGAGCTTGACGAGGACGGATCGGTCGAGATCGACGTCCTGGGCAATGACCTCGACGTGGACGACGTCGTCAGGTCGCTCCAGATCGACGTGGTCCGGTCGCCGGAACTCGGGACCGTGGTGAAGCAGGGGGGCAAGCTCCTCTACACCGCCAGCCCCGATGTCTCGGGCACGGAGACCTTCATTTATGAGGTGACGGACGCCAGCGGCGCGAAGGCGCAGGCCGCCGTGACGGTCCAGATCAGGCCCATGAACGACGCCCCCGTCTACGCGGCGATCGGCGAATTCGTCGTGGCCGAGGGCAGCGTGCTGGTCATCCCGAACGTCGCGACCGATCGGGACGGCGACACGCTCGCGTATTCGCTCACCCCCGCGACCCTCGACGGGGTGAAGCTCGAATCGAAGCCCGGAGAGATCCACCTGACGGCGGGCGGCGGCCCGTCCACCATCTCGCTCGAGGCTCGGGCGACCGACCCGGGCGGGCTCTCCGCCACCAGGACGATCCGTGTCCAGGTCGCGAACGTGGCGCCGACCGTGCTCCCCCTGGCCGATGCCGCGATCGATCGGGGGTCGCTCTTCACCGCGGAGGGCCGTTTCACCGACCCCGGCGCCGACCTCTGGAACGCCTCGGTGGACTACGGCGACGGCTCGGGCGTGCAGGCGCTCGGGCTCAACCCCGACAGGAGCTTTGCCCTGGGGCACGTCTACCCCGGCGCCGGGCGGTTTACCGTCCTCGTCCGCGTGCTCGACGCCGACGGGGGCGTGGGCCAGACAAGCTTCGTCGTGACCGCGAACGCGACGGTTCCTCCGACGGGACTCGCGACGACCCAGGCCACGGGCCGGAAGAAGGGGACCACCGCGCTGGAGCTGGGGTTCACGGGAGACCTGGACCTCGCGACCGCGACCGACCCGGGCCGGTATCGGCTCATCTCCGCGGGTAAGGACGGCAAGTTCGGCACCCGGGACGACCGGACGGTCGTCGTGAAGTCGGTCACCTACGACGGCCTCGGCAAGCTCGTGCGGATCCTGCCTCGCAAGCCGCTGAAGATCACGCGGCCGGGCTTGCGGCTGTCCGTGACGGGCCTCAAGGACTCCCGAGGCCGACTCGTGGACGGCAACGGCGACGGAGTCCCGGGAGGCGATTTGCTCGTGCAGTTCCAGAAGAAGGGCGTGACCCTGCTCGTCCGCTAGAGCCGTTCCCGCGGATTCGAACCGGTCTTAAAACAGTAGGGCGGGCGTCCCTGCGCGCCATGACCCTTCGTAGCCGGGCAGGGACGCCCGCCCTACGGAAGGGAAGGACCGCTACGCTCGAACGTGAATCGCTGGAGGAGGCGCCGGGACCGTGGGCCTGGCACCTCCCGGAGATCCCCCCCAGGTGAGAATCCCTGGCGGGCGGCCACCTCAGGCGCTGGCCCGCTCCAGGCGCTCGATCGCCGGGGGGTCGAGCACGAGGCGGGTGGCCTCGATCAGGTCGCCCAGTTGCTCCACGCTCGTGGCGCTGGCGATGGGGGCCGTCACCACGGGACGCGTGAGCAGCCAGGCGATCGCCACGCGGGCCGGGGTCGAGCCGAGGCCGAGGGCGACCTCGTCGAGCGCGCCGAGGATGCGCATCCCTCGGTCGTTCAGGTACTTCTTGACGTTCTGGCCCCGGGCGCTCTGGCCGAGGTCCGCCTCCGAGCGGTACTTGCCGGTCAGGAATCCGCTGGCCAGCGAGTAGTAGGGGATCACGGCCAGCCCCGCCTCGCGGCAGACGGGCTCCAGCTCGCGCTCGAACCCCTCCCGCTCGACCAGGTTGTAATGAGGCTGGAGGCACTGATAGGCGGGCAGGCCGTGGTCCCGGCTGATTTTGAGGGCTTCGCCCAGCCTCTGGGCCGAGAAGTTGGACGCCCCGATGGCCCTCACCTTGCCCTGGCGGATCAGCTCGGAGAAGGCCCCGAGCGTCTCCTCCTGCGGGGTCTCCGGGTCGTCCTTGTGCGACTGATAAAGGTCGATGCGATCGGTCTGCAGACGCCTCAGCGAGTCCTCGACCGCCCGCAGGATGTGGCCGCGAGACAGGCCCTTGGCGTCGGGCCCCATTTCCATCCCGACCTTCGTGGCCAGCACCACGCGGTCTCGCTTCCCTCCCTGCGCGAGCCACTTGCCGAGGATCGTCTCGGACTCGCCGCCCTGATTGCCGGGGGCCCATCGCGAGTACACGTCGGCCGTGTCGATCAGGTTGAACCCCGCGTCCACGAAGGCGTCGAGCAGCCGGAACGACGTGGGCTCGTCAACGGTCCATCCGAAAACGTTGCCGCCGAAGGCCAGCGGCCCGACCTGCAAGCCCGAGTGTCCCAGCGATCGCATCTGCATGGCAAGAACTCCGGATTCTGGCCCGGGAACGGTCCCGGCGTGGATCCCCTCGCGCGACCGTGCCAGCATAGGGGCTGCCGCCGACGAGGGCAACGCAGCGCGGAGAGATCGGGCTGCGGGCGATCAGTGAGGTAAGAGGTTGATGGCCTCGGAGACGGTCTTCGTGCCCAGCGGAGGTCTGTCGTCGAACGGCCCGTCAACGCCCCCCTCGGGCCAGTCGGCGGAGTCGGCATACTGGCCGTCGTCCCGGTACTGGCGTTGCAGCCTCGCGATCTCGGCCTTCAATTCGGCGAAGAGCTTCGCGACCTCGGGCCGCTTCGCCTCGTCGGGGTCGAAGAGCAGGTTGTGCTGCTCGGTCGGGTCGCTCGTCAGGTCGTACATCTCGTAAACGTTTTTTTTCCAGTAATGGATGAGCTTGTGCGAGGCGGTGCGCACGCCCAGGTGCGCGGCGGTGTTGTGGTGGCCGGGATCGTGATAGTAGCGGTAATAATGCGACGTGCGCCAGTCGGCCGGGGCCTCTCCGCGGAGCAGGGGGACCAGAGACCTTCCCTGCATCGAGGCCGGGATCGGCAGCCCCGCAAGATCGAGAAATGTCGGCGCCAGGTCGAGATTGTTCACGAACGACGACGGGGTGATCCCGGGGCGGATCCCCGGCCCCTTCACCAGAAGCGGCACGCGCAGACCGGGCTCGTACATGAATCGCTTGTCATACAGGCCCAGGTCGCCCAGATACCAGCCGTTGTCGGCCGAGTAGAACACGACGGTGTTCTTCGCCAGGTCGTTCCGATCGAGGTAGTCCAGGACCTTCCCCACGCTGTCGTCCACGCCCTGCACGCAGGCGAGGTAGTCCTGCATGTAGCGCTGGTATTTCCACCGGACGAGCTCCCTGCCGGTCAGCGTCTTCTTCGACCCGTCGGGCAGGGCGATCTCCATCTCCATCGGCTTCGCGTTGAGCCACCGGGCGCGTTCGGGGCCCTTGAGTTCGGCGGGCGGTTGGAGCTTCAGGTCCCTGCGGGTCAGGTCCCGGGCGACCGTCTGCTCGTTCTCCGGCAGGGCGGCGGGGCGCGTGCGGTAGTCGTCCCACAGGGTCTCGGGCTCGGGGATCTCTCGGTCCTTGAACTTCGCCCGGTTGCGCTCGTCGGGCTCCCACTCGCGATGGGGGGCCTTCTGGTGCAGCATGAGGAAGAACGGCTTGTCGCGAGGCCGGGTCTCCAGCCACTCCAGGCCCAGTTCCCCCGTGATCTCCGTGCAGTGCCCCTCGATCCGGACCTTGTGCCCGGGGACGAGGAACATGGGGTCCCGATACGCCCCCTGGCCGGGCAGGACGATCCAGCGATCGAACCCCGTGGGGTCGGACCCGAGGTGCCACTTCCCGATCATCCCGGTGTGATATCCGGCGGCTTGCAGGTGTTTGGCCACGGTGTCTCGCGAGCCGTCGAACCGGTTGAACACGGGCACGCCGTTGAGGTGCGAGTACTGCCCCGTGAGCAGGGTCGCGCGGCTCGGCGTGCAGATGGAGTTCGTCACGAACGAGTTGACGAACCGCGCCCCGCCCTCGGCAAGACGGTCGATCTGCGGCGTCCGGTTCACCTTCGACCCATACGCCGAGATGGCATGCTGGGCGTGGTCGTCGGAGAAGATGAAGAGGATGTTGGGTCGTGCCGGCGGGTCATCGGCCCTCGCGAGCGAACCGAAGGGCAGGAGGCTCGTGATGAGGCCCAGGAGGAGTCGTCTCATGATCGGTCGGTTCCCAGCGGGGCGTCGCGGAAGATCCCGGGCAGCCGGCCCCGAACCGAAGCGGGGCCCGGCCGGGGGCGGCGCCCCAGCATGCCGCGAAGGCCGCCCCGATGCTACGGTCCACTTCGAGGAACGCGCGAACGCACGGTCGCGGAGCCTCGGGACCAGGCGGGTGCATCCGGGGCCCCCAGTTGCTACCCTGGCCTGCCCCTCAAACGCGAGAAGGAGCTTCGATGACCCCCGCCCGACGATCCCTGATGGCACTACTGCCGGCTCTGGCTTGCCTCGGCCCGGCCCGAGCCGACGACCTCTCGGCCGACCGCGTGCGGGATGCGCTGCTGGAGCTGGAGAAGTATGCGGACGCCCTTCGCGAGAAGACCGGCGTGCCGGGCCTCTCCATCGCGGTCGTCCACGCCGACAAGGTGGTCTACCTGAAGGGCTTCGGCGTGCGGGAGGCCGGAGCGCCGGAGGGGATCGATGCCGACACCGTGTTCCAGCTCGCCTCGGTCTCGAAGCCGCTGGCCGCGACCGTGATCGCCGGCGTGGTGGGCGACAAGCTCGTGGATTGGGACGCGAAAATCACGGACCTTGACCCCTCGTTCCGGCTGGAGAGCGACTTCGTGTCGGGCGAGGTCACGATCCGCGACCTGCTCTGCCATCGCAGCGGGCTCCCCGAGCATGCCGGCGACGTCCTCGAGGACCTGGGCTATTCCCGCTCCGAGGTGCTCCATCGATTGCGGTTCCAGAAGCCCGGCGGGCCGTTCCGGGCGACCTATGCGTACACGAACTTCGGTTTCACCGAGGCGGCCATCGCCTCCGCCAGGGCCGCCGGGAAGGTCTGGGAGGACCTGGCCGCCGATCGGCTCTTCAAGCCCCTGGGGATGGGCCGGACCAGCTATCGCCATGCCGACTTCGCCGCGAACCCCAACCGGGCCCGGCTCCACGTCCGAGACGATGGCAAGTGGGTCGCCCGGCGCGACCGTCAGCCCGACGCCCAGGCTCCGGCCGGAGGCGCGAGTTCGTCGGCGCGAGACCTCTCCCGGTGGATGCGGTTGCTCCTCGCCGAAGGGCAGCTCGCGGGCAAGCCGATCGTCTCGACCGGGGCGCTGGACGAGACGTTCTTGCCGCAGATGATCCGGTCGCGTGCGAAGACGCCCGCCGGACGCACGAGCTTCTACGGGCTCGGCTGGAACGTGAGCCACGACGAGGCCGGTCGCCTGCGGGTCGATCACTCCGGGGCGTTCGACATGGGGGCGGCCACCTGCGTGATGCTCGCGCCGTCCGAGAAGCTCGGGATCGTGGTCCTGACCAACGGGGCCCCGATCGGCGTGGCCGAGTCGATCGGGTTCACCTTCCTGGACCTGGTCCATCAGGGGAAGCCCGATCGGGACTGGTTCGCGACCCTGGAGCCCTACTTCCAGGAAGCCTCCCGGCCGACCTACGGGGCGCGATCGGGCACGCCCATCGGTCCGAACGAGAAATCCCCGCCGCTGCCCGCGGCGACCTACGCGGGCACGTATCGCAACGAGTTTGTGGGGGAGGCCCTCGTCGAGGAAGGAGCCGGAGGGCTCGTGATCAGGCTGGGGCCCGGGCGGAAGGTCTACCCGCTCACGCACTTCGACCGCGACACGTTCACCTATCCGCCCGAGGGCGAGATGGCCGCAGGGCCCAGCGCCGTGACGTTCCTCGTGGGCCCCGACCGCGTGGCGGACAGCGTCACGATCGAGAACCTGAACGTCCACGGTTCCGGCACCCTGGCTCGCGTCCCGGCGAGCTCCGCGAATTGACGCGCGAGCGGCCGGGGGCTCGCGGGTTGCCGTCGTTCACGTCCGTCCCCCGGGAATCGCCTCGCCTTCCTCCATCGCGATACGGAAACCCTCGCGCGGGCCGCCACGGGAGGCGGGTCTGGCTCGACGGCGCGGGACGTTCCCTTTCGTCGGCCGATCTATCGCCGTGGTCAGGCCTTGTCGTATGTTGAGATTTCCCACGGGGGGCTTGCGAACCAGGCCACACCCGACGGGCAGGGCGCGGGGGCGAGTGAGGATGCAACGCAACGCTCGCGAGGACATCCGGGCGATCGAGGACTACCGGGACTATCTCCTGCTGCTGGTCCGCCTCCAGCTGGGGTCGCGGCCTCGGGCGAAGCTCGACGCCTCGGACGTCGTCCAGCAGGCGATCCTCCACGCGCACGAGAAACGTGACCAGTTCCGGGGCGAGTCCGAAGGCGAGATGCTGGCGTGGCTCCGCGCGATCCTGGCCAACGCCCTGGCCTCGGCGGCGAGGAAGTTCGACACCCTGGCGCGCAACCCCCACCGGGAACGATCGCTGGAGGCGGAGCTGGAGCGATCGTCCACGCGCCTGGAGGGGGTGCTCGCGGCCGACCAGACGTCGCCGAGCGGGCGGGCCGTGCGGGGCGAGGAGCTGTTGAGGCTCGCGCACGCCATCGCCCGTCTGCCCGAGGACCAGCGCCGGGTCGTCGAGCTGCATTACCTGAAGGGCCTGGCCGTGGCCGATGTGGCCGCGCAGGTGGGTCGGACGCGCCCCTCGGTCGTCGGCCTTCTGTTCCGGGGGCTGAAGCAACTGCGCGAGCATCTTCGCGAATCCGGGGGACCGGCCCATGGATCGTGATCCTCGCGACGACTCCGACCGGGAGCAGAGGCGCAACGAGGTCCTGCTCGGCTACGTCGAGGCGATCGAATCCGGCCAGAAGCCCGACACGCTCCAGCTCCTGGAGGCCCATCCGGACCTGCGCGGTGAGCTTGAGGCGTTCCTGGCGGACTACGATCAGGTCGCGAGGATCACGGCCCCCCTGCGTGCGACGGGGCCGGGCGAGGGAGTGGCCGCGTCGCCGCCCCCGCCTCGCGACGAGCCCCGCCCCCGGCCTCCGGGCATGGGCGAGATCGGGGATTTTCGCCTCCTGAGCGAGGTGGGCCGGGGCGGCATGGGGGTCGTCTACGAGGCCGAGCAGATCTCCCTGCGGCGGCGGGTTGCGCTGAAGATCCTCCCGTTCGCCGCGGCCATCGACCCCCGCCGCCTCCAGCGGTTCAAGACCGAAGCCCTCACGGCCGCGCACGTGCAGCACGAGAGGATCGTGCCGGTCTACGCGGTCGGCTGCGAGCGCGGCGTGCACTACTATGCGATGCAGTTCATCGACGGTCAGAGCCTCGCCGCCTTGATCGCGGACCTCCGCAGGCTCGGCCCGGGATCCGGTCCATGCCCCGATCTCGATGGGACGGTCACGCGCCGATCGGCGGATCCGGCCGACCCCGAAGGCTCACGTCCCGAGGGGGAGATCGCGCCGGTCGCGAGCCGGATCTCAGAGGAACGGACTTCGGGCCGCAGGCGGTACTTCGACCGCGCCGCCGGGCTCGCGCAGCAGGCGGCGCTGGCGCTGGAGCATGCGCACCAGGCCGGGGTCGTCCATCGCGACGTGAAGCCGGGAAATCTCCTGCTGGACCTGCGGGGCCAGCTCTGGGTCACGGATTTCGGCCTGGCCCAGGTGACCGGCGACCCCGGGCTCACCCTGAGCGGCGAGCTCCTGGGCACCCTCCGCTACTCCAGCCCCGAGCAGGTGCGCGCCCGCCGCGGGGTCGTCGATCATCGCAGCGACATCTACTCCCTGGGTGCCACGCTCTACGAGCTGCTGACCCTGCGGCCCCTGTTCGAGGGCCTCGACCGCAACTCGCTGATCGAGCAGATCGCCGAGGACGACCCGACCCCTCCCCGGAGCCTGGACCGGGACATCCCGCCCGAGCTGGAGACGATCACGCTGAAGGCCCTGCGCAAGGACCCGGCCGACCGCTACGCCACGGCGCAGGAGCTGGCCGACGACCTCCAGCGATTCCTCGACGGACGGCCGATCCTGGCCCGGCCTCCGACGTCTACGGAGCGGATACGCCATCTTTTACGTCGCCATCCGTCGATCGTGGGGGCCTCCGTGGTGGCCCTGGTGCTTCTCACGGCGGCCTCCCTGGTCAGCACCGCCCTCGTCCGTCGCGAACAGGCCAAGACGCTCGCCCAGCAGAAGGAGACGGAGTCGGCCTATCGCCGGGAGCGCCAGAGGGCGGAGGAGGCCGACGCACGCTTCCGCCTCGCCCGTCGCGCGGTCGACGAGCTGATCCGCGTGAGCGAGGAGGAGCTCGCCCACCGCCCCGGCATGGAGGGGCTCCGCAAGCGGCTTCTCGTCTCGGCCCTGGCGTATTACCGGGAGTTCCTCGAGCAACTCCCGAGCGATCCGGGGGCGCAGGCCGAGCTCAGGGACGCCACGAGGAAGGTCGGGACCATCCTGGCCGACCTGGCGGTCCTGCGTGCCGCGGGGCAGATTTACCTGCTCGCCCAGCCCGCGGCGCTCGACGACCTTCGGCTCGACCCGGACCAGAGGGCCAGGGTGGCCGCCCTCTCTGACCGCGCCGGCCGTCGCTGGATGGAGTCCTTCGGCGACCCGGCCGAGATGCGGACACCGGCCGAGCGGCTCCGCGCCGCGCTGGAACTGGCCCGCGTGAACGAGTCCGAGGTGGCCGCCATCCTCTCGCCTTCGCAACATGGGAGGCTCCGCCAGATCGCGCTGCAGGCCGACGGGCCGACTGCCTTCCGGGAGCCCGAAGTGGTGGACGCCTTGGGCCTCA
>JANOBY010000021.1:0-6126 GCA_031411935.1 Planctomycetales bacterium
AGGGTCGGCCAGCGTCCCGCTCCCGAAAGGTGCGTCGCCGTTCATGGAACGACGGCTCGCTGATTCGATGTCGGCGACAGAACTCCCGCACCGACAGCCCGCTCGTGGCCTGCCGCCGGATGGCGTCCCGCCAGGAGGCTTCCTTCTCCGAATCTCGCTGCGTGTTGGCCATCGCATCCCCCTTGTGTGGCGATGGACCAAGCTTGACGACTCACGCGCCCCGATTGAAGATGCACTTCGCGGAACGCACACACTTGTAGGGAGGAACGCTCTATTTGAGCATGAACCACTAGAGTGGATGCGTTTCACGTAGAGGACAGCGATTTGCGTTTTGAAAGGCTCTCTATTCTCGGTCCCCTCTGCGTCTCTGCGTGAAACGCATTCAAAGCACGTGGCAGCTTCGGGCCTTGAGGATGAGGTGGGCGTCCACGCCGGGCGTCAGGGCCAGGGCGTCCACGGCGGAGCCGACCACGCTCACGATCCAGGGGGTGGATCCGGCCCGGAGGACCACCTCGGCGTCGCCTTCGTGCGGGACCACGCGCTCGACCTTCGCGGCGATCACGTTGCGGGCGCTCAGGCCCGCGACCGGTCCGCGAGCCAGGAGGATGTCGTCGGCCCTCACGGCGATCGTGACGGGCGATCCCGGCTCGCGATCGTGGCGGGGGACGACCAGGATGGGGCCGTCATGAAGCTGCACGATCGTCTCGGATCGGTCGTCGGAGTGACCAACGACCACGCCCCGGAGGAGGTTCCGCACGTCGTCGAGTCGC
Source organism: Planctomycetales bacterium (assembly GCA_031411935.1). GTDB lineage: Bacteria > Planctomycetota > Planctomycetia > Isosphaerales > Isosphaeraceae > JAQGHR01. The sequence continues at coordinate 771 of JANOBY010000021.1, forward strand.
GCGTTCGGGCCGCCGATCGGCCGCCTGGCGAGCACATCGAGCGGGGCCCCTCGGTCCGCGATCTTGCCGTCCTTCAGCAGGAAGAGGGTGTCGCCCAGCGCGATCGCCTCGGCCGGGCTGTGCGTGACGTAGAGCAGGGGGATACGCTCGCTCCGCTGGATCTCCTTCAGCCGATCCACGAGCGCGAACCGGCCGTCGAGGTCGATCGCCGAGACCGGCTCATCGCACAGGAGCAGCCGGGGCCGGGGGGCCAGGGCTCGCGCCAGGCCCACTCGCTGACGCTCTCCGCCGGAGAGCGTGGAGGGGTCTCGGGGGAGGAGGTGCCCCACGCCGCAGAGTTCGGTCACCTCGCGCACCCTCCTCGCCGCGTCGATGCGCGACTCGCGGTGCAGGCCGAAGCGGATGTTGGCCTCGACGTTCAGGTGCGGGAAGAGCAGGTCGTCCTGGAAGATCATCCCCACGCGTCGCGACCTCATGGGCAGGTCGAGCTGGGCGCTTGCGTCGAACCAGGGGGTATCGTCCACGGAGATGACCCCCTCGTCGGGGCGTTCGATCCCGGCGATGAGCCTCAAAAGGGTGCTCTTGCCCGCCCCCGAGGCGCCGAAGACGACCCCGCATTCGCGGCCCAGGCGGATCGACACGTCGAGCGTGAGCCCGGCGTGGACGGTCCTCGACAGCGAGGCCTCGAAGGCCGAGGGCTCCGCGGGTTCGGCCTCGTCGGTGGGCAAGATCGTCCTCTTCAACGGCGAGCCCTCGGCGCGGAAGGGGCCGCCTTCTGGGCGAGCATGATGGCGCCTACGCTCACCGTCGAGATCAAGAGGGTGAGCACCGTGGCCGTGCGCAGGTCGTCGACCTGCACGGCGTTGAAGATCGCCAGCGAGGCGGTGCGAGTGCGGCCCGGGAGGTCGCCGGCCACCATGAGCGTGGCGCCGAAGTCGCCCAGAGCCCGGGCGAAGGCCAGGACCGTGCCCGAGGCGATCCCCCTCCAGGCGAGCGGCCAGGTCACGTGCAGGAAGACCGAGGCTTCGCCACGCCCGAGGAGCCGCGCGCAGTCCTCGAGCGCCGGGTCCACTCCCTCGAACGCGGCCCTCGCCGGGAGGAGGAACAGCGGGAACGCCGCCACGGCCGAGGCCAGGACCGCGCCCGTCCAGTGGAACACGACAATCACGCCAAGTTCCCGCTCCATCCACATGCCGAGCGGGGCCCCTCGCCCCAGGGTCTGAAGCAGGACGAACCCGAGCACGGTGGGCGGGAGCACCAGGGGCAGGACGACCAGCCCCGAGATCAGGCTCTTGCCCGGGAAGTGGGACCGCGCGAGGGCGTAGGCCAGCGGCACGCCCACCCCGGCGATCGCCAGAGTGGCCAGCGCCGAGACCCGCAACGAGAGCCAGAACGGGGCCAGATCCATCGCCATCGGTTCCCCGGCTCGGGCTGCGGGAGGTCTTCAGTCGGACTCGGCCGGGAGGGGTTCTCCCCCGCGAGCGGAGCCCAGGGCCTGCCAGACTGCGGGCGCGATCGCGTTTTTGAAGAACCTCACGTGGCCGTCGGCCAGGAGCATGTTCACCCCGCCGGGGTGTCGGCTCCTCGCCGTCACGTTCAGCGAGAGGTGGTTCCACAGAGGGTCCGAGCGGTTGCTGTGCGGGAGCCCCCCCCGGCAATCGACCCGAAGGTCGTTGGGCGGGCGGCGGTGGTTGTAGAGGCTGTGCCCGGGGGCCCCGTAGTGCCACTTGCTCCCGCGGGTGACCTGCAACACGACCGGAGGGGCGGCGCTCACGCACTGGAGGTTGTACGAGTCGTCGTCCACGATCGGCGGGCCGCTCGTGGCGTTGTTGCCCGTGATCACGAAGCCGTTCAGCAGGTTCGCGTTGCCGAGGTCGGGGTCGGAGCGGATCGTCTCGCCCACGGCGGCGGTCTGGCTCATGCCGTCGGAGATCGTCGCGGGGGACTCGGCCGAATTTTCGTAGAAAACGCCGTTGGGCACGTTCGCCAGGGGGGGCGCGGGGCGCTGGACGACCGAGGTGTTCGCCCCCACGTTAAGCGGGTAATTGTGCATCCCGTAGTTCGCCTGCGCCTGCCGATACGGGCCGTCGCTCGGGCAGGCGAGCACGCTCAGGTAGAGCGTGGCCGACGTGGTGTTGGCCGGCGAGGCGTCGGGCGAGAGCGAGAAGTTGAACCCGGCGTACGCCGCGGGCTGCTCCAGGTAGGGAAGCATCTGCGCGTAGGCCCCCCAGCAGTTGCCCTGGCCCGCCACGTGCGAGTTGATCCGGCCCGGCGGCAGGACGTTCAGCGCGGCCAGATAATTATGCATGGCCATGCCGATCTGCTTCAGGTTGTTGGAGCATTGCACCCGGCGGGCGGCCTCGCGCGCGGCCTGCACCGCGGGCAGGAGCAGGGCCACGAGCACGCCGATGATGGCGATGACCACGAGCAACTCGATCAACGTGAAACCTCGGCGAGCCTGACGCATGGGTGGGTCTCCGCCTCGGGGAGGATCGCTCACTTCGTCTCGCCCACGACCTCGATGGCCTTGGGGCTCTCGACCTTCATGCGGGTCTGCTTGCTCTCCTTGATGATCTTGCCGGTCACGCGGATGGTCTTGCCGCGATAGTAGACCGAGGGGTCATCGATGCCCGCGGCCTTGAAGCTGTCGGCGTGCTTGTACGAGATCAGCACGGCCACGTTGTTCTCGTCGTTGTAGTCGGCCTCGGAGTCGAGGTAGTAGGTCATCTGCTTCTCGCCGTTCTTGGAGAGCTTGACCTTCATCTCGACGGTGGCGGTTTCGTCGATGTGGCTCTTGGCCTCGGCGGCGGGGACGATCTTGCCGGACGGCTTCGGCTCCTGGGCCGAGGGGCCCGGCAGGATCAGGCAGAGCAGGAGGCCCGTGGTCGCGATCATTGCAAAGGCTCCGGGTGGGGAGAAGGTGGATTGGAATGCAGCGGCTATCGGTCGGTGGTCATCTCGGGAAGTCCACCGAGAACCCGGCCTCGCGGAGGATGTCCTTGCCTTCGCCGTTGATGACGAACTGCTGGAAGGCGAGGGCGGCCTGAACATTCTTCGACCGAGTGGGGACCGCGCAGGCCTGCAACAGGGGCTCGTACAGAGACTCGTCGATGGGGTAGGACCGCACTCCCGGCACGTTGGCGATGGCCTTGCCCACGATCGCGGCCTCGGCGTTGCCGGTCTGGACGAATTGCAGGGCCTGGCGGACGGTCTCGGCCTGGACGCGTTTGGGCTCGAGCGGTTCCCAGAGGCCCGAGGCCTCCATGGCCTGCCTCGCGGCGGCGCCATACGGGGCGGTGTCGGGGTTGGCGATCGCCACCTTCTTGATGCCGGGGGCGTTCAGGTCGGCCAGGGTCTTCACGCTGTCGGGGACTTGCTCGCGGACGACCAGAACGAGCGAGCCTCGGGCGTACACCAGCACGGTGTTGGGCCTCACGCTCCGGGAGTAGGCGAGGTCCTCGATGTACTTGCGATTGGCGGAGAAGACGAGGTCGAACGGCGCCCCCTGCCTGATCTGCTGGACGAACTGGCCGGAGGCCCCGTACGTGGCCTCGACCTTCACGCCCTGCGCGGCCTCGAACCGCTCGATCAACCGGGGCATGACCGACTGGAGGTCGCTGGCCGCCGCCACGCTCAGGGGGGCGGTTGCCGGGGGGGCCGGGGGCTGGCCGGCGCATCCGGCGACGACCAGGGGCAGGATCAGGGCGATGCGTGGGGGTTTCATGGGCACGATTCTAGGGGCCGGGCGGCCGATCCGCCAGGAGGTTTCGGCCCCATCTCGTCCGATCCTTCGGCGCCTCATCGAAACGTCACGCCGAAGGTGCTCGCATTGCGTAATCCGGTCTCCATCGGTTAAGACGTTGGGTGTCGCCGCGCCCGGAGATCCGGGCGGGGGGTTTCGCGGTCCGCGCATGAGGCATCGATGAAGATCGATCAGTTCCTGGGCCACTATGGCATCACCGGCAACCCGTTCAGCGAGGAAGACGCCCAGACGGACACGGTCTTCAAGCGCGAATGCCTGTGGAAGATCCACCACCCGGCCTGGTCCAAGTTCTTCGGCAGCCCCGAGAACCCCAGCACCGCGCTCGTGTTCGGCGAGAAGGGCAGCGGCAAGACGGCTTTACGTCTCCAGGCCACCGCCGAGCTCGACGCCTACAACGAGAAGAACCCCAAGGAACGCGTGTTCGTCGTCTCCTACGACGACTTCAACCCGTACCTGGACCACTTCCGCGCCGCGACCAAGGCCAAGGACGCCTCCGACGCCCTCAAGCGATGGAAGCTCCAGGACCACATGGACGCGATCCTCGCGCTCGGCGTGACGCAGCTGATCGACCACCTCACCGCCGAGAAGGTGGACCTCTCGGCCCTGAGCCTGGACCAGAGGCGCGACCTGCTCCTGCTCTCGGCCATCTACGACCAGTCCACCGGCGAGCCGATCGAGAAGCGCTGGACGAGGCTCCGCCGCCGTTCCGGATTCCGCCCCCTGTGGAGCCGCCGCGACCTGCAGATTGGCGTGGGGGTGAGCCTGGTGGTGATCGCCCTGCTCGCGGCGTTCCCCGCCCTGCGCACGATGAAGATCGCCCCCTGGCTGCTGGTGCCCGTGCTCCTGGGCTGGCTCTACTGGGCCTGGCGCCTGGCCCGCGCCGAGTGGTACGCGGGCGACATCCGCAAGAGCGTGCGCGTGCTCAGCCGCGACCCCGCCGCCCTGCGTTGGGAGCTCCTCTGGTTCCGGCCCAGCGAGCTCGGCGGCCAGCCTCTGCCCACCACGGCGAAGACCGGGGGCGAGGAGCGCTACGAGCTCCTGCGCAAGTTCCAGGGCGTGCTCAGCACGCTGGGCTACGCGGGAATCGTAGTACTGATCGACCGCGTGGACGAGCCGCAGATGATCGAGGGCGACCCGCGCAAGATGCGGGCCCTGGTCTGGCCGCTGCTCGACCACAAGTTCCTGCGGCACCCGGGCATTGGCGTGAAGCTCCTGCTGCCGATCGAGCTGGCGTACTACCTCGAGAAGGAAGACAAGGACTTTTACGACAAGGCCCGCCCCGACAAGCTTAACATGATCAAGCCGCTGAGGTGGACGGGCCCCTCGCTCTACGACCTCGCCAGCGACCGCCTCAGGGCCTGCGCCCCGGGCGAGAACGGCCACCCGGGGCCTCGCCTGCGGCAGTTCGTGGACGAGCAGATCTCGGACGACACCCTCCGCGACGCGCTGGGCAACCTGCGCACCCCCCGGCAGCTCTTCAAGTTCCTCCACCGCCTGCTCGAAGAGCACTGCCACCGCCACACCGAGGACCAGCCCAAGTGGTCCGTGGACGCCGACACCTTCCGCACGGTCTACGCCGCCCACCTGCGCGAC
>JANOBY010000022.1:0-17038 GCA_031411935.1 Planctomycetales bacterium
GGGCCGACCTGGCCCGGGCGGTGGTCGACACCCTCAAGTCCAACGGCCTGGTCGACGCCTACATCCGCCTGATCGTCACCCGCGGCGCCGGCAGCCTCGGCCTCGACCCTCGCAAGACGACCGACCCCCAGGTCATCATCATCACCGACTCGATCAGCCTCTACCCGCCCGAGCTCTACGAGCATGGCCTCAAGATCATCACGGCCGGAACCATGCGGAACCACCCGGCGGCGCTTAACCCGCGGGTCAAGTCGCTGAACTACCTGAACAGCATCCTCGCCAAGATCGAGGCCACCAACGCCGGGTGCCTCGAGGCCCTCATGCTCAACCACAAGGGCGAGGTGTCCGAGTGCACTGGCGACAACATCTTCCTCGTGAGGAAGGGCGAACTGCACACGCCGTCGATCGACGCGGGAATCCTTGAGGGGATCACGCGCGACGCCGTGATCGAGCTGGCCGAGGCCATGGGCGTGAAGGTCGTCCAGCGCGCAATGGACCGCCATGACGTGTACACCGCCGACGAATGCTTCCTGACGGGCACCGCCGCCGAGGTCATCCCCGTGGTCGAGTGCGACGCCCGGCCCATTGGTTCGGGCTCGGTGGGTCCGATCACGAAGGAATTGCACCGCCGGTTCCATGCCCTCGTCCGGGGAGAGTGATCGACCGATGGACGAAACCTCCCCGAATCGGCGAATCATCTACCGAGGTCGAAAGATCGACCTGGCCCTGCAAGCGATCACCCTGAGCGACGGCAGCGTGGCTGAGCGAGAGGTGATCCTGCACCGAGGCGCCGTGGCTCTCTTGCCCATGGTCGATCGCGACCATGTGTGCCTCGTCAAGAATGTGCGTTATTCCGTGGGGAAAACCCTCCTCGAAGTACCCGCGGGCACGATCGACGAGGGAGAAACGCCCGACTCGACCGCTCCACGTGAGCTTCGCGAGGAGACGGGCTATGTTGCAGGCCGAATTACGAGGATCGGCGAGTGGTGGGTCTCGCCTGGCGTGATCAACGAGCGGATGTTCCTCTACCTGTGCGAGGATCTGGCGCCCGGGGAGACGGAGCTCCAGGCCGACGAGGAACTGGAGTCCGTCGTGGTCGCGTGGGACGAGGCCCTGGAAATGACAAAGGATGGCCGGATCGACGATGCGAAGTCGATCCTGGCCATCCTACTGTTTGATCGGATGCGTCGTGGCGGTTGATCCGCCCCGATTTCCCTCAACCATGCGAGATCAGTGATCCCGCACCGGCATTCCCGCGTGCATGACCGAGGCATCGCCGGCGTGGACGCCGCGAGCCGGGTGGTTGTCGGCGTTCAGGAACACGTCGGGGTCGGCGTTGCTCATCCAGCGGTTGCGCCTCCATTCAACGTGGGCATCGCTGAACAGCACATTCTGACCGCGACCACCGTGGTTCATGCTATTTCCAGGCTGGATCTTGCCGTCAACGTCGCAGACCGGGCCGTCCGCGGCGATGGGCACCCTGGCGGCGGCGAAGCAGGGGACGGGCACCACGCCCGAGGGCTCGGCATAGCCTGAGTTATAGGCAAAGTGGCCGCCCACCAGCTTGCGGCCGAGCTCCGGAGAGGTCTTGATGAGCTTGCGAAACCGGTCGTAGTCGGGCAGGGGGGCACGCTTCTGCGACGCCAGGTCGCTGGGGCAGGTCAACATGGCTGGATCCATGATGTCCCGCGTCCCGTTGAGAATGACCCCGTAAGAGCCCGCGGGCTCGCCGGTCGGGATGAACGGAAACGACCCGTGGGTGGAGGCATAATTGGCCAGGCCCACGCCCAGCCGGCGGAGCGTGTTGGCGCAGGAGGCCTGGTCCATGCGTTGTCGGGACTGCATGATGGGCACGGTCAGGGTGAGTAACCCCGCGAGAAAGACCGAGGCGGCCACCGCCACGTCGGTCCAGCGAAAGGGGACGCGGGTCGGGGCGAAGTCCTGCAACTGGGGCCGACGCTTACGGGTCTCGACCAGGGCCACGGTCCGCGACGCGAGCCCGACGGGGGGTTCCAGATCGTCGCCGTCGTCCAGAAGCTGGCCGACCGCCGACCCGAGTCGGGCGACCTTTTCGGCGAGGTCAGGATTGGCCTGCAGATTCCGCTCGAACGCGATGCGACGAGGTTCGTCGAGCAGGCCGAAGGTGTAATCCAACATGTCTGAAGAGGTCATGGGATCACTCGCTACCGTCGTGGTGAGCCGCCCTTGCCATCTCTTGGAGCTTGGCCAAGGCCGCATGGAGGCGGGATTTTACAGTTCCGACCGGGATCTTCTGGATCTCGGCGATCTCGCGGTATTTCAGGTCCTGGAAATAGGCCAGGATCAGGGTTTGTCGGAGACTATCAGGCAGCTTCTCGATCGCGGAACGGACCCATTCTTTGTGTTCCTCGCCTTGAAGTTCGGTCAATGGGCTCTGGCCGTCTCCGACCAGCACATCGACCAGCGCCGAGGAATCGGACTCCCCCTGAGATGCCCCCCGGACGTCGAGGCTCACGGTCGGATGGCGACCCGCCTTGCGGAGGGCGTCAACCGCCTGATGCGTGGCGATCGAGTAAAGCCACGGTCGAACGGGTCGGCCATCCTCATAGAGCGCCTTCTTGAGATGGACCTGGAGAAACGTGTTCTGAAAGATATCTTCAGCTAGTGCTGCGTCACCGGTGTATCGTGCGAGGTAGCGGTAAAGTTCGCGCTCGTAACGATGGACCAGCGCATCGAAATCGGTCGTCCGACCCTCGTCGCGGTAACGGCTGAGGAGGACCTCATCCGTCGTCTGATCCAGGTCGTCCACCACACCGAGAGCCTTCATCATTGCCTACGTCCCACCACGGCGAAGGGTTCGATCGATCCTCGCCGGATGGCCTTTTTTGTTGTGAAAGGCCCGCTGCGATGCATCGAGAGGTGCGGAGTATTACGGTTTAGTAGTCTAGATCAACCGGGGAGGGCGTCAAGCCGGTGATTCAGGCCGCCCGAGAGGGTTCAAGCGAGGAGTTGGGTCAGGATCCGGCCCCCGACGTCGGTCAATCGCTCGTCTCGGCCATTGTGCAGGTGGGTGAGCTTCTTGTGATTGAGACCCATGAGGTGGAGGATGGTCGCATGGATGTCGTTCACGTGGGCTCGATCGTCGACCGCGTTCAGGCCGATCTCGTCGGTGGAGCCCAGAACGGTCCCCGCTTTCACGCCGCCCCCGGCCATCCACATGGTGAAGCCGGTCGCGTTGTGGTCTCGACCCCGGCTGCCCCCCTGGGCGACCGGGGTGCGGCCGAACTCGCCTCCCCAGACGACCAGGGTGTCGTCCAGAAGGCCACGACGCTTGAGGTCGGTCAGCAGGGCGGCCACCGGCCGGTCGGTCCGTCCGCACATCTCCAGGTGGTTCGCGTCGAGGTCGTCGTGAGCGTCCCACTGGGTCGCCACCGGACCTCCTCCCGAGTAGACCTGGACGAAACGGACGCCACGCTCGACGAGCCTGCGGGCGAGCAGGCATCGCGTTCCGAAATCGTTGGTCTTCGGCTCGTCGATCCCGTACAGGGCTCGGGTCTCGGCGGATTCACGGCCGATGTCCACGGCCTCGGGGGCCTCGCTCTGCATGCGGAAGGCCAACTCGTAGCTGGCGATGCGGGCCGAGAGTTCGGAGTCGCCGGGGTCGAGGTCGGCCTCGTTCTGGCTCCTGAGAAAGTCCACGATCCGTCTCTGCCGGTCGAGCGAGAAATCCCCCTCCGCCGACTTCAGATTCACGATCGGGTTCGGGCCGGGCCGGAACAGAGTCCCCTGGTGGGACGCGGGCAAGAAGCCCGAACCCCAGCACGGGGCCCCGCCCTCGGGCGTGCCTTCCGGCTGGGTCATGACCACGAAAGCGGGGAGATTCTCGCTTTCCGATCCCAGACCGTAGGTCACCCAGCTCCCGAGACTCGGATAGCCCATAAAAATCCGGCCTGTGTTCATTTGATAATGCGCCGGGGCGTGGATCACGCTATCCACGGCGCACGATCGGATCACGGCGATGTCGTCGGCCAGGGGGTGCATGTGGGGGATCAGGTCGGACATGTCGTGCCCGGACTGCCCATACTTGCCGAATTTGCGGTGGGTCCCCAGGCAAAGCGGGTCGCCCTCGAGGAACTGGCTATGGATCTTGCCGAAGCTCGACGGCAGGGGCTTGCCGTCAAGCCGGTCGAGCTCGGGCTTGGGGTCGAACAGGTCGATGTGGCTTGGGCCGCCGACCATGAACAGGAAGATGCAACGCTTGGCCTTCGGCGCAAAGTGGGCGTGCCCCTCATTGGGGGAATCCTCCGGCGCGGACGCCCCCGCATGGCGTTCCAGGAGGTCGTGCAGCCCGAGAAGGCCGAATCCGCCCCCCATGACCTTGAGGAATTCGCGGCGATTGCGGGGCTCAAATCCCCCAGGACCGGGGCAGGTGCGCCGTAGAGCCATGTGCGGACTCATCAAGGAATGTAGAAGAATTCGTTGCGGTTGAGCATGGCAAGGGAGAAATCGATCCAGGCCTCGTCGGCCGGCGCCGTTTTCTTCGCCGATTCATGGAAGCGGGTCTGCTTGGCCAGAAAGTCCAGGGCGTCCACGCATTCCCTGAATGTCGGTGCACGATTCAGGACGAAGTTGTACGCCCGGTCAACTCGGTCGGCATTGTCCGTGCCATCGCCCGCGAGAATCCGCCGCGAAAGGGCCCGGGCGCGGTCGAGCACAAACTGGCTATTGAGCGTGACCAAAGGTTGGAGTGCGTGGGTGCTCACGCCTCGCGACGGGCAGGACGTCTGCGTATCGGGGGCGTCGAACGCGTCGAAAAGGGCGTAGCGGACGTTTCTTTTCCGGAAGAGGTAGAGCGAGCGCCTCAGCCACTGGCCTGGATCGGGGGTCTCGGGCCAGAGGTCCACGACCTCGGCCTCGGTGAAGATCAGGTCCTCAATCTCCTTCTCGATGGGGGGCTTCACGCCTGGACCTCCGCGAGCGGGGTTCAGCTCGCCCGAGGCAACGAGAAGGGCATCGCGGACCCCTTCGGCGTCGAGCCGGCGACGGTTCATCCTCCAGAGGAAGCTGTTCTCGGGGTCGTCCTCTGCCTCCTTCTTGAAGGATTCGGGAGCCACCCGTGAGGACTGACGATAGGCCGCCGAGGTGACCATGAGCCGGTGCATCGGCTTGAGCTTCCAGCCTCCGGCGATCAGCTCGGAAGCGAGCCAGTCCAGCAATTCGGGGTGAGAGGGGGACTCGCCCCTGACCCCGAAATCGCTGGGCGTGGCCACGATCCCTCGGCCGAAATGCGAGGCCCAGAGGCGGTTGACGATCACTCGCGGGGTGAGCGGGTTGTCGGGCCGTGTCATCCAGCGGGCCAGCTCGAGGCGCCTGCGGGTGGACTGCTCCAGCGGCTCGATGGAAACTGAGAAGGCATCAGCGGGCTGGGCCGCGAGGAGGATTCCGGGGGGCCGCGGGACCACGCGAGGGCCCCGCGATTTCACGTCACCGCGACGATGCACGAACGTGTCGGGCGCCTTGGGGCTCGTGTCCACGAGAGCCATGGCCTTCGCGGGCGGTTCCGGCTTCTGGACGAGGATTGTGTGGATTGCGAGCTTTAAAGCCTCGCGGCGTGCGTGCCCCTCAGCATTGTCCTTGAACGCGGCGGCGACCTCTTCCCAGGTCACGTTCAGGGCCTTCTGCGCCCCCTGGGCGAGCTTTTTCTGGGCTTCGGTGCGTTGACCCTCGGGGATGGCCATGATCGTCCGTTCGCTGTCGGTGAGCATCCCCTTCTTGCGTTCGCGGAGTGTCTCGCGGATCGGCTTTTCGAGCTCGGCCAGCTCGCCGAGAAGGGGGGCGGCCTGGTCGTCGATGCGCTTCACGATCGCCTTGTATTCCGATTCCTCCGCCTCGGAGGCGATTGGCCTGTCAATCATCTCTGACGAGGCAAAAAAGGACTGGAGCCGGTAGTAATCCGTCGTCGGCAGGGGGTCGAACTTGTGGTCATGGCAGCGTGCACACCCCATCGTCAGGCCGAGGAAGACCGAGCTGACCGTCGAGGTGATGCCGGTCAGTTCCTCTTGCCTCTTCACTTCGGGCAGGATGTTGCCGCCGACGACTTCACGAGGGCCGCATCGGGCGAATCCGGTGGCGATGAGCGCGGCGGACGTGCCGGGCTCGACCTCGTCGCCCGCGATCTGGAGCTTCACGAAGCGGTCATAAGGCATGTCGTCGTTGAAGCTCTGGACGACCCAGTCGCGATATCGCCAGGCATCGGGGCGGTCGGCGTCGAGTTCGAATCCGTTGGTGTCGGCATATGCGGCCAGGTCGAGCCAGTGCTGAGCCCATCGTTCGCCGTACTGGGGGCTGGCGAGCAGGCGATCGACGACCCGTTCGTAGGCGTCGGGCATGGGGTCGGACACAAAGGCGAACACGGCCTCGGGCGAGGGCGGCACGCCGGTGAGGTCGTAGGTCACGCGACGGATCAGGGCCACGCGATCCGCCTCGGGGGCATGCTTCAGGCCTAGCTCCAGCGTCGCCGACCGGACGAAACGGTCGATCGGATTGAGGGACCAGCGGGCCTCGGCCACCTCGGGCATGTCCGTTCGCTTGACCGGTCGGAAGGCCCAGTGCTCTCGCTGCTGAGGCGTGAACGACTCGGGAGCGGCCGGATCGTCGGCAGGAGCCGACAGGAGCAGGCCGAGAGTGAGGGCGAGGGCCAAGACGGAGGACGGCATGGCGGAGGCTCCCGATGCACCGGATGGAACCTGATTAGACCCGATTGGGGCATCATTGACCACCAAAAATTCATGCTGTGTGCGAGGGCCGCATCCCGGTCGTGTTATGCTGAAATTTCGTTTCGGATCGAAACCCGTGGGTGGAGCGGGATGCACCACGAGGCTCCGGACGGAGGCGGACGTGTCATGCCCCGGATCGAGCTCATCGGCCTCACAAGACAATTCTCCAGCGATCGCCGAGCGCTCCGGGAGATTGCCCTGGACGTGCCCGACGGAGAGATCCATGCCATCCTGGGGCCATCGGGATCGGGAAAGAGCACCCTCCTGCGACTCATTGCGGGGCTCGATCACCCGACCTCGGGGAGGATCGTCATCGGCAGCGAGGAGGCCACGAACAAGGAACCCCGCGATCGCGACGTGGCGATGGTCTTTCAGAATCAGGCCCCGTTCCCGCATCTGGACGTTGCCGAGAATCTGGCCTTCAGCGCCAGGGCTCGTGGCGTGAGCCGCCGGGAGATCGCCGAGCGAGTCCAAGAGGTTGCCGGGCAACTGGGGCTCGCCAACGCATTGACGAGGATGCCCTCCACGCTCTCGGGAGGAGAACGCCAACGCGTGGCCTTGGGCCGGGCGATCGTTCGGCGCCCGTCCATCCTCTTGCTGGACGAGCCGTTCTCGAATCTCGACCTGCCGTTGCGTCGGGACCTGCGAACGCACCTGCTGGACTTTCATCGGGAGCTAGGCGTGACCACCCTGTTCGTGACCCACGACCAACAGGAGGCCGTGGCAGTCGGGAATCGTGTGACGATCCTGCATGAGGGCCAGATCCGGCAGACGGGACGCGTGGAGGAACTCTTCGAGTCACCACAATCTCTGTTCGTGGGCAGGTTCCTGGGCGATCCGCCCATGGGCTCGATTCGCGTGTCATTGGAACCTTGTGACGAGGGCTGGAACCTCCTGGCGAAGGGGGAGCCTATCGGGATCATCCCGAGGGAGTCCGGCGGAACGGGACTGCCGAGAGGGACTCCCAACGAGGCGATCCTTGGGATTCGCTCGGGGCATGTCACGTTGGATCGAGGGGAATCCGCGTCATCCCAGCCCACGCTCACGCTCCCTCTACGTTCGATCGAAGTCCAGGGGCTGGAGCGTTTCGGACGCCTGGGGGACGATGATGGGATGTGGCTGGACCTCCCCAGGAGCGGTCTCTTCGAGATCGGGATGCGGCTTACCGTTCGTTGGGAGCTTGCGAAGGCCTGCTGGTTCGACCCGGTCAGCGGTTTGCGATTGGGACCCCGGACGGAGCCCTGAACCGGAGGCCTGGCCCTCGTGTCGGGGTTCGTCGGCATCAGATTGGCGGTGGTTTGCAGGAAAGTCCGGGCACAGGGCAATCGGAAGGAGAGGTCGGAGCATGGCGGATTACAAGGGACCCCTGGAGCAGGTGGGCGAGTGCCAGTGGCGGATCCCGAAATCGTATCGCGCCGACATGCGGGTCGACGGGATTATCTTTGCCGACGTGAACCTGATCGAGCAGATCAAGAAGGATCAGGGGCCTGAGCAGGTCGTGAACGTTGCCACCCTGCCCGGGATCCAGAAGGCGAGCATGGCCATGCCCGACATCCATTGGGGATACGGGTTCGCCATCGGCGGCGTGGCCGCGACCGACCCGGACGAGGGGGGAGTGATCTCGCCCGGCGGCGTGGGATACGACATCAACTGCGGGGTGCGCCTGCTGCGCAGCGACCTGACGTGGGACGAATTGAAGCCGCTCATCCGTACGCTGGTCGAGCAGCTTTTCCGCGACGTGCCTACCGGCGTGGGGCAGAGCGGGCACTACAAGTTCGATAAGCCCAAACTCACGAAGTTGATGGAGCAGGGGTCGCGGTACGTGGTCAATCTGGGGTACGGGACCGAGCGGGATCTTCGCTACACGGAAGCGGGCGGGAGGCTCGACGGTGCCGATCCGAGCCTCGTGAGCGATCGCGCCTACACGCGGGGATACGACCAGTGCGGGACCCTGGGCTCGGGCAACCACTTTCTGGAGGTGCAGGTCGTGGATCGCATCCTGGACGAGGAAGCGGCCGAGGTCATGAAGCTGCGCGAGGGCCAGATCACGGTGCTCATCCACTCGGGCTCGCGCGGCCTTGGTTACCAGGTGTGCGAGGATAACCTTCGCGCCTTCGCCGACGCGCCGCGCAAGTACGGGTTCGAGCTGCCCGACCGCCAGCTTGCCTCGGCCCCGGTACGCAGCTCCGAAGGGCAGGCCTATCTGGGCGCCATGAGGGCCGCGGCGAACTATGCCTGGTGCAATCGCCAGCTCCTGGCCCATCAGGCCCGCGAGGTCTTCGCGAAGGTTCTCGGCAGGCCCTGGGAACGCCTGGGGATGGAGTTGGTGTACGACGTGGCCCATAACATCGCAAAGTTTGAAGACCACAACGTCGGCAACGGCGTGCGCAAGAACGTGTGCGTGCACCGCAAGGGCGCGACCCGCGCCTTCCCTCCTGGCCATGCCGAGCTGCCCCCGGCCTACGCGAAGGTCGGACAGCCCGTGATCATCCCCGGCAGCATGGGGACGGCGTCGTGGGTGCTCGCCGGGTTGCCGGGGAGCATGGAGCATTCGTTCGGCACGACATGCCATGGCGCGGGGCGGATGATGAGCCGCACGGCGGCCGTCCGACTGGCCGGGCCTCGTCGTATCGACAAGGAGCTCGATGCGCTCGGGATCATCGTCAAGGCACGTGGGCACAAGGGGCTCGCCGAGGAGCAGCCCGCCGCTTACAAGGATGTCGATCAGGTGGTCGAGGTCGTGAGCAAGGCAGGCATCTCCAAGAAGGTCGCCAGGTTGCGTCCCGTCGGGGTGATCAAGGGTTGACGGATCCGGCAGAGGTGGGCTCGCGAATCGTCGCGGGCTCCCCTATACTGTACGTCCAGGCAGATTCCCCTTCCGTCGACCGAAGCCATGGCGATGAACGAGCCAAGCACGACCGATCTCGACGAGGTGCTCCGGGACCGGTTCGCCCTGAAGCAGTTCCGGCCCGGCCAGCGCGAGGTGATCGACCAGGTCCTCCGGGGCAAGGACGTCCTCTGCGTGATGCCGACCGGGGGCGGCAAGAGCCTCTGCTACCAGCTCCCGGCGATCCTCCTGCCGGGCGTGACGCTGGTGATCAGCCCGCTCATCGCGCTCATGAAGGACCAGGTCGACGTGCTCCTGGCGCGTGGGCTCAGGGCCACCCTGATCAACAGCACGCTCGACCTGGCCGAGCAAAACCTGCGACTCTCTGAGGTCGAGCAGGGGCGTTACGACCTCGTTTACGTGGCGCCCGAGCGGTTCCGCAGCGGGCGGTTCGTTGAGACCATGAAGCGGATCCGCCCCGCCTTGATCGCGGTCGATGAGGCCCACTGCATCAGCGAGTGGGGCCACGACTTTCGGCCCGATTACGCACGCATCGGCGCGGCGCGTCGCGCGATCGGGATGCCGCCATGCATCGCGCTCACGGCCACGGCCACCGACCTCGTCCGCCGCGACATCGCCGACCAGCTCGACCTGAGGGATCCCGCCCAGTTCGTGACCGGGTTCGATCGCCCGAACCTCACCTATCACGCGAGAGAGACGCGCAAGGACGCGGAGAAGCTGGCCAGCGTGGTCGAGATCCTCGAACGCAACCCCGGCCCCGCGATCATCTACGCGAGCAGTCGCAAGCGGTGCGAGGAAGTGGGCACCCACCTGACCCGCACTCTCCGCCGCGATGGGGTGGTCTACCACGCGGGTTTGAGCCGCGACGATCGCGCCGCGGCGCAGGACCGATTCATGAGCGGCGACGCGGACTTCGTGGTCGCCACCAACGCGTTCGGGATGGGCGTGGACAAGGCGGACATCCGCTCGGTCATCCACTTCAACATGCCGGGCACGCTCGAAGCTTACTACCAGGAAGCCGGCCGAGCCGGCCGCGACGGGCTCCACGCGGAATGCGTCCTCCTGCACGCGCCGGGCGACCGATTCCTGCAGGAGATGTTCATCGAGAACGAGTATCCGCCGGCCGACGCCGTTTACCGCGTGTACGACTATCTGCGGACCCTGGACGCCGACCCGATCGAACTCACCCAATCCGAGATCCGCGACCTGATCAAGTCAGACATCAATGAATCGGCCATCGGCACATCGTTACGCATCCTGGAGTCGGCCTCGGCCCTGGAGCGGTTCAGCCCTCGCGAGAATCAGGCGATCGTCCGTATCCGCCGCGAGTCCGACGAGCCCCCCCTGGACCAGAGGGTCGGGCCCAACGCCCATGTGCAACTTCTGGTGGCGAAGGCCGTGGAGGGTCTGGTCAACCGCCGGTTTGGCGAGCCCGTCTATTTCCAGCCCGATGAACTCGCCGCGACCCTCGGCCTGGACCGCCTGGCACTCGTGCGTGCGATCCGAGCGTTGAGCAAGGATTCCCCGCTGGATTACGTCCCTCCGTTTCGCGGCCATGCCCTGAGGATCCTCGACAAATCGCGCCGTTCCCGCGACCTGGAAATCGACTTCTCGTCGATGAACAAGCGGAAGAACCAGGAGTACAGCAAGCTCGAACGGATGGTCCAGTACACGAAGACCCCCTCTTGCCGTCGCGAGTACATCCTGAGTTATTTCGGCGACACCCACACCACGCACTGCGGCCAGTGCGACAATTGCCTGGGCAGCCTCGTCGGCACGACGAAACCGATCCACACGCGCGTGATCGATACGCCCGCGGGATGCGAGGTCCTGCAAAAGATCCTCTCGGGCGTGGCCCGATCGCGGGGGAATTTCGGCAAGATCGCCGTGGCTCAGATGCTCCTCGGGTCGAACTCCGAGAAGATCGAGAAGTCAGGCCTGGCGAGGCTCAGCACGTATGGGATCCTCTCACGCTCGGGGTTCTTGCAGACGGATCTGGTGAAGATCCTGGATGGTCTGATCGTCAGCGGCTACGTCGAGTCGGCCGACGTGGACCGGTTCCGGCCCGTGGTCAAGCTCAGCGATCCTGGCTGGGAATGGCTCCGCGACCCCTCGTCGTCCCGCCTCTCGCTCTCGCTCGAATCCACCCTGATCGACAAGATTTGCCTGGGCGGGCTTGAGAAGATCTCCGCAAAGCTGGGCCTAACGAACTCAGTGCCGGTCGACGAGGTCGGGGTTGAGGCCGCTGAGGATTCCGGTTCGGAATGGTCGGCGGACGAGGATCCTCTGGGCCGTCGCTTGAAGGCCGTGCGTCTCGAGTGGGCACGCGAGGCAAATTTGCGGGCCTTCCACATCTTCGGGAACCGCGTCCTCGAGGAACTTGTCCGGAGCCGCCCCACCACGCCCCACGCTCTGGCCGCGATCAAAGGGATCGGTCCGGCGACGATGGAGAAATATGGGGGCCGCATCCTCGAGGTGATTCGAGGGGGCGAGGCCCCGGCGACCTCCTTCCCGCCTCCCCAGGAACCGACGCCGTCCGCGCTTCCGATCTCAAGGGATCTTCCCCCGATTTGCACTTCCGTACCGACGGAGGAGTGGACCTTTCGGCTCGTGGAGAAGGGCTTCCGCATCGCCGAGATCGCCGCCATCCGAGGGCTCGAGGTTCCCGCCGTGGTGCGACACCTCCTGCTCATGACAGGCAAGGGTCAGAGGCCGCCGGTTTCCTCCTTCCTTGAGCCCGAGACGATCGGGCGATGGATCCTGCACATGGAGACTCGAGGCACCTCGGTTGCACCTCCGGAAGACCTTGATTGCTCCGTCTACTGGGAACTTTTCGTCGCCTGTTCGGGGGCCACGAAGCCGGACGGCCCTCCACCCGGCGGTTGACATCGCCCAAGGCTTTGCCGTAAGATTCATGATAATTATCAACGCATGGATGCTCGGCTCGTGGGCATGTGGTCGCGTCTTGGGCGGCAACGGAATGCAACTCGGGGATCGTTCTGGTCCCTTGCCTGTGAGGGAGGCCGATGAAGGACTCCGCACCCGATCAACCGGTGAGCGACCCGACGGGTTCCTGGCGCCCTGCGGAAGCGGTCCCTTCTCGCGAATCTTCGGAGCCCCCCACCATCCGAAGCGGCGTGGGGAGTGGGGTCGGCAAAGAGGGCTCGTCGCTTAGTCAGCGAGCGTTCGTGACCTCGATGCCCATGCCCGGCGACCGCCTCGAATCGTTTGAACTCGAACGGTCGATCGGCGCGGGCGGGATGGGTGCGGTGTTCCTGGCGATTGACATGCGATTGCATCGCGAGGTCGCCCTGAAGGTGCTCCCTCCTGAGCAGTCCAACGACTCCGAGGTGGTCCAGCGTTTCTATCAGGAAGGACGCGCCGCGGCCCGCCTCGACCACGAAAACATCGCCCGCGTGTTCACGATCGGGACCGACAAGGGCTACCACTACATCGCCTTCGAGTACATCGAGGGTATGACCCTGAGGCAAAGGGTCCAGGAGCACGGCCCCCTGCCGATTGACGAGGCGATCAATTACACGCTCCAGATTGCTGGTGCGCTCGTGCACGCGTCCGAGAGGGGGGTCGTCCATCGCGACATCAAGCCTTCGAATATCATCATCACCCCGCAGGGCCGGGCGAAGCTTGTCGACATGGGACTCGCCCGTCGATTCGAGCGCGGTGACGATGATGGCCTGACCCAGAGCGGGATGACCCTGGGCACCTTCGACTACATCAGCCCCGAGCAGGCCCGCGACCCTCGCGACGTGGATGTGCGCGGAGACCTCTATTCGCTCGGTTGTACGCTCTTCCACATGCTCACGGGACGCCCCCCGTTTCCCGACGGCACGGTCCTACAGAAGCTCCTCCAGCATCAGGAGGAGCCCCCGCCGGACGTTCGCGCGATCAATCCGCGAGTCTCCGACGACCTGGCGACGATCCTCGCGAAGCTCATGGCCAAGGACCGGGACCGGCGGTATCAGAGCCCCGAGCTGCTCGCCCGCGACCTGATGAGCTTGGCCGGCTGGCTCGGCCTGCGATCCATGAGCCCCGAGGGGCTCGTGTGGATGTCGCCCAAGCTCCCGCCCCCCTGGGAGAAGCACCTGGTCTGGGGCCTGCCGGCGGCCACACTCCTGGTGGTGGTCGCCTTCCTGTTCTGGTGGGGGCAGCCGGGCGACCTGCCCTCGGTTCCGGGAGATCCCGCGGCCCTGACCTCCATCGCCTCGCTCTCCCCCAAGGTCCTGACGACCGAGAAACCAGATGCCCTCACCCGGAAGGCCGAGCCCGCCCGGACCGGCACGTCACCGCCGGTCTTGGCCGACGTCAAGACGGCCAGCCCTCCGCGGACCCCGGCTCGCGAGGTGTTGATCGCCAACTCCGAGGAGCTTGCCGCGGCTCTGGCGAATGAGGCTTCCGGCTCGACCCTGATCCTCAACGACGACGGCCCCTTCCGACTTCCACATGCGTCGGCCCCGCCCGTGGCCCGAAGGGACCTTATTATCAAGGCGGCCCCCCAGCGCCTTCCGGTGATCCGACCGGCCCGGGCATCGCTCCGCGCGTCGCAGGAGGCCAGGAACTCACTTCTGGCCTTCGGTCGGGGGAGAGTGACGATCCAGGACGTGGAGTTCCAGGTCGATCCCTCGGAGTCGGGGTCACGATGGTCGGCGATCCGGATCCAGGGGACGGACCTCAGGCTCCAACGCTGTACCGTGCGAGCGCCGGCGGGGGTGGCCGGCGGGGATCAGCTAGCCGCGATCGAGCTTGAGGAGGCTTCCGCGGCCCCCGATCCGTTCGATGGCGAGACGCCCGCTGTGGTTCGCGTCGATGCCTGCCAGTTCGTCGGCGGGCTGGTCGGCCTTCGGGCTCGCGGCCCGGCCGACCTGCGGATTCGCGATTGCACCTTCGCGCTGACCCGCACCACGTTCTGGCTCGACAACCCCCCCGCCGGGGGCGTGGTCCCCGTGGACCTGGCACTGAGGTACGTAAGCATCCGGCCCGGGCAGGAGCCGGTCTTCCGCATGACCCAGACGCGGGCCACGGTCGTGATCGACCACTCGGTCATCGCTACGGCGAAGGACCGCGACGGCATCCTTGCGACCATCGATCAACGCGACCGGCTGGACTGGCGAGGGCACGGCAATCTCTACGGCGGTCTGGCCACCTATCTCCAGGAGACCAACGGCCTTTCCGGCGGAGAGGCGATCCGCCAGTTTTCTGCCTGGTCCGACGACCCGGCCGCCTTCCGTGAGGTCGATTCCCGCGCGAGCGATGCCCCCGTGTGGATGACCACCGAGGCCGGCCCGAGCCTCAACGCCGGACAGGTCGGCTGGGACTTCGCGCTTCAGCCCCGGGGCCGTCCGGAAAGGCTTGAGCTCGGGGCCCGCCAGACGCCGCGTGGCCGGGTCACGCCCGCTTCGGCTCTGGGTACGGCCTACGTCGAGCCGGCCCCTCCCGCGAAGGTCGAGACGGTGCTCAATCCCCTGCTCGCGGGCATGGATGCCGACCTTGTGCCGGGATCCGCGGTCCCGCCGGATGCGACCGCAGGGACCTCGCGACTCCAGGTCCTGCCGACCCCCATCCCCTCGACCACGGATCCGGCGGAACTGGCGAGCGAGGGCCTCAAGCCCATGCCCATGGCCCCCATGGGAGCCGATGCGGTGCCCGCGCCCGCCGCTGCGGCTCAGCCGCCTGTTGGCGAGGTCGTCGCCGTGGCGCCCGACCGCGAGAAACCCGTTCGGGCGGTCGCCAGCGACCCGGGGGGGATCCGCACCGTCGAGTCCCTGAAAGCGGAAATCGCGCGTCTCTCCGATCGCGGGGGACTGATCCGGCTGGGCAATGATCTCGACCTCACCTTGCCCTCGATCGTAATCCGCGGCCCCGGACGGATTGTGATCGAATCGCCTCCCGGCGAGACTCGCGCGAAGCTCCGTTTTCGATCCTCCCGGTCCGGTGCCCGAATCGGTGCTGGGATCGAGGGGCCCGAGGTTCGCCCCGCCCTGTTCCAGATCGTTGGTGGCAGCCTGGAATTGCGCAGGATCGATGTCATCCTCGAACAGAAGGAGGCCCCTCGCGACGGGGCCTGGGATGCCTTCGGACTTCGATCCGGGACGGACCTGACGCTCGATGGGTGCACGGTTACGGTCGAGGGGCGACTCAACCGGTCGGCCGTGGCGAGCCTCATCGCGAGCGACGACCTGATCGGAGGCGGGTTGCTCGACTTCGAGGCCGAGGCCCAGTTTCACGCGAGTGAATGCCTGCTCCGCACCGAGGGGGACCTCGTCAACGTGGCGCCCGGCCGCCGACTCGACCTGGACCTGAGCAACAGCATGATCGGCACCATCGGGAGCCTCGTGCACGGCCACGGGCAGAGCCGCGGGTCGATTCCCGAGACCCTCAAGATTGCCCTGAGGCAGGTCTCGGCGCGGCTCCAGGGGGGCCTGGTCTACCTGGAAAGTTCACCCGGCCAGCCCGAGTTGCCCCTCGCCGATGTGACGGTGAGGGACGCGATCCTGACCACCGGGGATCGCGGAGCACCGCTCATCCGCCTCGACGGGCAGGACGACGTGGACCTCTTGCAGGATCGGCTCCGGTGGGACGGCAGCGGCGTGGTCTATCATGCGATCGAAGTCTACCGTCGTCACCAAACCGCACTCACGGGCACCGTGCCGCAGAAGTTCGATCGGCACTCCTGGGAGGTTGCGGTCGGAGCGCGCGAGAAGATGCCGTTCCACAGCGATGCCGGGTTCCTCAACCCCTGGCCCGCCAGCCGATCCCCCGTGGAACTCGATCGCGAGGACCTTCGGCGATCGCCCGACGCCCCCGGCCCGTCCAGCGGGGCCGACTGGCAGCGCATCCCCAAATCCCCCGGGATACGCCCTCGTTAGACAATCGCGAGAAGCGGCATCTCGACCCTGGACGGGCGGACCGATTCTCGCCCCAAACCTGTCCTGCAAATGGGTTCGTTTTCCGCGAAAAGGCCCAAAATTGGCTTCGATTTGGGTTCGTTTCTGGACCGGCAGCCACCACGGATCTCCCCCGCGGGGGAACTTAAGTCGTTTTCCAGGAAGTCTATCCGCGGAATCTTGTCTCTCTCCTCGGGCGTCGATATTGGGTTCGTTCTGCAAAATCACATTTTCGCGCGGGACTCGCCCCCTGGTGGTCGGGCCGGGCCCGTTCGGATACCTCCAATTGTCAATGAGCCGAGGGTCGTGTTCGAAGGTTGCACGACTCCCGATACTATCGAGAGGCTCACGAGCCCCGATCGCTGGCTGTGCGGAGTTCCGCTGGAATTCGTCCTCACGGCCTGGCCGTCGGAGGTCGGTCGATCGAGCCACACCCTCTGGATGTGGAGTCCATTTCGCTCTGGATCTCGACCGTGACGGGCACGCCGAGGCGCGGTGTTGGAGGTTCCGGAACGTGGCGGGCCACGATTCTG
>JANOBY010000023.1:0-3626 GCA_031411935.1 Planctomycetales bacterium
TCAGGAACGTCGAGCTCACCCCCCCCTACATGCACAACGGTCGCCTCTACACCCTGAACGCCGTCCTCGGGTTCTACGACAACGGCGGGGCCCTATGGCAGCGGCCCGACACCAACACCGACAAGCACCCGGCGATGGTGCCGCTGCACATGACGCCGGACGAGCAGAAGGGGCTGCTGTTCTTCCTGGCCTGCCTGACCGACCCCCGCCTGCGGGTCGAGAGCGCCCCGTTCGATCACCCCTCCCTGATCGTGGTCAACGGTTACGGCCCGATTGGGGGGGTGGTCGGGGACGAACAACTGGTCGAAGTGGACTCGGTCGGCCGGGCCGGCCACGGCGCACTCCCGCCCTTGCCCAGGTTTCCCGCCGAGTGACCCCGAACCCCCGAGGAATGATCCATGGCCGTCATTGATGCCGAGATCGAAGGCCGGATTACGGACGCCGACCCCGCCGGCGCGGGCGCGATGCTGACCGTTGTCGGCGTCAGCGTCCTCGTGCCGGACGGGACGGAGATCAGGACCCCGACCAAGCTGCTGACCGTAGCCGAGCTGCTCGATCCGACCCCGTTCCCCGGTCGCGCGGAGGACGGGTTCATCGGCGGAACCGCGATCGTCGAGGGGACCTTCGACACGGCCACCGGCCTGCTCACGGCGACTTCGGTCGAGGTTGAGCCGGCCGAGAACCTTCTGCTCGGCGCCCTGACCGCCTTCGCACCGGCTACAATCAACCTCGTCCCGGTCGTGCTGCTGCCGGAGGACGAACCCCGGCTCCCCGCCGACCCATTGGTGAACGAATTCGGCTTCCCGGTCGTGATGAACGACAAGGTCCTGGACCAACCGGCCGCGGCCGACGGTTATTATGATGGCGCCATATTCCGAGCCTACCACATGGAGGTGGCCGCCACCGCCGACCTGGTGAGCAACGACCCCCAGATTGTCATCACGCGCGCCCAATTCCAGGAGCGAGACCCGGCGGACGAGCGGGGGGACTCGTTCGACATCCGCGGAGCCGTCACCATGATGCATGCCCCGCCCGGGGTCACTCTCCAGCTCATCGAGGTCTTCCGCCTCGACGGCGGCGTGGCCACCTCCCTGGGCCAGACCGAGGCGGAACGCGACCCGGAGTTCCCCCGGTTCGCCAGGTGGCGGATGGACGGCCAGACCGCGCCGACCTTCGATCCGGTACTCGGCCTCTCCCCGGCACGAGTCCGGGCGACGAATCTGAGCGACGATGCCAACTTGGCGTCGGCCGAGTCCGAGACCGACATCGCGTGATGACCCAAGCCGCCCGGGCCCGAGGCGCCGCCGATCCAACGCGGCGGGGCGCGATCCCCGTTCGGCCACCGGCCGCACGCCGCCGTCCTAGTCCTCCGTGCCCCCTATGCATGAGAGGAGAACCGCGTCAACTGAAGGGTCTAACAGAAATTCCTCTAATACTGCTCCGTTAAAACCAATGCGAATGGCATCGGGCGACCTCGGCTATACGGGCAGCCATGCCGGCAGATCGGGGCCAGCAGACCCTGCAACGCTCGGCAAATCACCGGCACGGAGATCACCGGCCGGGTAACCCTTTCTCCCGGCCGGGCCGGGTCGCGATCCTCTCGCTCGCGTTCCGTTGCCAGGATTCCGAAGGCCAGCATCACCAGGCAGGCGTGGTGGTGTAACCCGCGCCATGACCACCCCTCATGGTGGTCCAGCCCGAGTTCCACCTTCATCCGCTGGTAGCCTTGCTCCACCGGCCGGCGGCTCTTCCACAGCCGCACCGCCTCGATTCGGCTAGCCCGGATATTTCATCGGTCGGTCGTCGACCGATCAAATCGACAGACTCGCTTGCGTTTGGCGACGTGAGTCTCTTCAGGTCGGCTCCAACCTCGACGCAAGACGCACCATCCCCCTGGCCCCCAGCGAGAGCCTCGCCCGCACCACCATTTGCAGCGGCTCATCCCGTCTCGACGACCGGCGGCGAGCAGCCCATCAGCTGTCGCCACACCTGCTCGAAGATGGCCTGGTATGGGTAGCCGCTCGCCAGGTGCAATCGCACCCGACGCACGCTCACCACTACCCGAGCCGCCACCTTCAATAGTTTCAGGCGGATTGTTCCCACCTGGGCCACCGCCAGCTCCGTCCCCGATAACGCCTCGCGACGCAACGCCTGGATCAGCACGTACGCCGCCGAGCTGAGCAGCAACCGGAACGCGTTGGCCACGAACCGGTGGCAACTCGTCCGGTCGGCGAACAGGCTGAGTTGTTGCTCCTTGATCCGGTTCTCCATCTCGCCACGCTGGCAGAACACCTCGTCGTAAAGCTCCTGCGGATCGCCCGGCACGTTGCTCACCACGAAACGGGGGTTGGCCCCGCCCGCGTTGTGCTCGGCCTTGACGATCACCCGCCGCGTCCGGTCCCAACTCCCCGCCGCGTAGCCCACCGAGCCGAACAGCCGCTGGGGCTGGTTGGTCCGCTCGAACTGGCGTTGGGCCCGGACGGTCCAGTCGGTGGCCAGGGCTTCCAGCTTGCTGTTCCTGGCCAGCCCCAGGACGTAGCCGACGCCGTTGCAGTCGCACCACCGCATCAGCTTCCAGCGGCAGAACCCGCTATCACCGCGAAGAGTGATCTTCACCTCAGGCCAGGCACCGCGGAGCCTTCCGACCAGCAGCTTGAGCACCGCACGCGAGTGCCTGGCCGCGTCGATCTTGCTGGGGCGGAGGTAGGCGACCAGCAGTTCATCGCCGCTGAAGACGTACAAGGGCAGGAAGCAGTGATGATCATAATACCCATGAAAGAAGCGGCCCTCCTGGTTGCCGTGGGTCGGATCGTCGGTGGCGTCGAAGTCGAGGATCAGGTGCTCGGGCGGCGTGGGGTGCGAGGCGATGAACTGATCGAGCAGGGCACTGGCGACCTGGATCAAGGCCTTGCGATCGACGCGGTTCTCCAGGCGGCACAAGGTTGGGGGCGAGGCCAGTGGCGTGTCGGGATCGGGGAGCTTGTCGGTGGCGATCTGGAGGGCAGGATCGCAACGAAGGGCCTGGTGGTCGTTGAGGTCCTCATAGCCCAGGGCGATGGCCGTGATGCGTTGGGCGAGCAGTGTTTTCTGATCGTGGCGAATCATCTCGGGCGTTCGCGGATCGGGGATGGCCCGATCGATTGCGTCAAAGAGGCCGAGACGTTGTTCGACCTGGCGGATCAGCAGGACACCAGCATCGGTGGTGAGTTGACCGCCGAGGAAGTCGGCATGCAAGACGCGGGAACCGAGCCTGGCAAAGGTCATGGTGGTGGGGCTACAGTCTGTCATGCGGTGGCCCGATGAGTTTGCAGGGGTTGAGGCGTGGTAACCCAAACCCTACAAGCCGTTAGGCCACCGCGCAAATCACCACGCCATCCACTGATGAAATATTCGGGCTAGTCGCCTCGGGCAGGTTCGAGAGGGCGAACTTGATCTTTCCGTCGCCCTGCTCCTCGATCAGCGACCACACCGGCACGGCCCCGGCACACTCGCCGGTGGCCCAGCCGGAGCCGGGCCAGACTCGCAGAATGGCGAACCGGCCCGAGAGCTTTCCCTTGGTCCCCTCGCGCCAACTCACCTCGCGCAGCGGAGTCTTCGCCGCCAGCGACTTGAAGCCGACCGGCCGG
>JANOBY010000024.1:0-14581 GCA_031411935.1 Planctomycetales bacterium
GGTCCGCCTGCTGGACGAGCACACGCCGCAGTTGGGCATCTCGCGCTATTACCAGAAGCTCCTGAAGGATAAGCAGGGCGATACCGCTGCCCGCGAATTCATCCAGAAGAAGATCCAGTCGGCCCGCTGGCTCATCGAGTCGATCGAGCAGAGGCGCAACACCCTCTTGAAGGTCGCCCGGGCCATCATCGCCCACCAGAGCGATTTTCTGGACAAGGGCCCCGAGTGGATCGAGCCGCTGAAGATGCAGCAGATCGCCGACCTCGTTCACGTTCACGTGACGACCGTGAGCCGCGCGGTGGACGACAAGTGGGTCCAGACGCCCCGCGGGATCTTCGCCCTCAAGCGCTTCTTCGGAGGCGGGACCACCACCACCGACGGCGAGGAAGTGGCCTGGGAGACGATCAAGCAGAAGCTGCTCGAGATCATCGGCAAGGAAGACAAGCAGAACCCGCTCTCCGACGAGGAGATCGTCGAGGCCCTCAGCCAGTGCGGGTTCCCGGTGGCCCGTCGAACGGTCACCAAGTACCGCAAGGCGCTCGGGATCTTCTCTAGCCGTCAGCGGAAAACCTACTGATCCGCGCTCCGCGGGGCGAGCCTCCGGGCGCCGCCTCGCGGAGCAGGGTCTGCCCTGCCCTACCGAATGGCTCGACGTCGAGCCTTACAGACCGGGATCCCGCTTGCTCAGGCGCGGCGTTCGACCGTGATCGAAGCGCCCATGCTCGCGGCGCGGTGCGGGTCGGGTTCGATCAGCGGCTTCACGTCCAGCAACCTGCGAATGGCCACCTCATAACCGAGATCGCAGGCCGTCTCCAGGATGCGCCTCGCCTGGCGAGGGCCGAGCTCCCTCGCGGCCTGGACAATCTCCGTCTCGGTCGAGATCCTCGGGGGTGCGAGATCCCCGTGCGGGATCGGCTCGCGTGCCTCTTCGATAGGCACGTGGGTGCGATCCTCGTTCCAGGAATCGTCGGCAAGATAGTCGAGGGAAAGCCCCACCGCGCGGGCAATCTTGAGGGCATTCTCCAGTCCCGGATTCGAGGACTTGCCCGTGAGGATGCGGGAGATCTCGGAGTCGCTAACCTGCGAGGCCTTGGCAAGCCTCTGCTGGTTGAGACCCAGGATGAGCATCTGTTTGCGAAGCTTCTCTTCAAATCTCATGACGGGGACTATACACATCAGGCGTGGCGGGACAAAGGCCCTAATCCCGAAACCGAAAGTTTTTCCGGAACACGGGATCCTGCCTTAATCCTAGGTCGCGAAGGCGAATCAGTAGGCCCGTTTCACAACATAAAAGGTTAATTGGCGGAGTACTTCCCGAGCTCGGGATGGCGGCAACCCATCCAGGGCGGCGCGGGCTGATTCGGCGAATCGCGTGGCCTGGCTCCAGGCGTACTCCAGGGCGCCCGAGGATTCGAGCGTCGAGCGGACGAGGTGGCGGGCATCATCGTCCGGGTTGGCCAGCCGATCTCGCAGGGTCTCCGCTTCCTCGGCGGGCAAGGTGGCCAGCAAGCGGATCAGGGGGAGCGTGAGCTTCTGCTTCTCCAGGTCGGTGCCCAGGGTCTTTCCGGTGTTCCGCTCGTCGCCCCAGAGGTCGAGCACGTCGTCTGCGATCTGGAACGCCACGCCGAGGTCACGCCCGTACCCGTCCATGGCCTCGACGACCTCGGGCGAGGCCCCCGCGTAGTGGGCCCCCAGGCGGCAGGCCACGGCGGTGAGCTCGGCGGTCTTCCCGCGGACGATCTCGTAGTACGACGCCTCGTCGAGCGTGAGGTTCCCGCGGTTGCCGACCTGCTGCATCTCCCCTTCGCACACGAGGTTCGTGGCCCGGCCGATGAGCCGGCAGGCGAGCGTGGTCTCAAGGCTTGCGGCCAGGTGGAAGGCATGGGTGAACAGATAATCGCCGATGAGCACGGCCGACTCGTTGCCCCACTCGGCGTTGACCGTGGCGGCGTGGCGGCGGACGATGGCCTCGTCAAGGATGTCATCATGAACAAGCGTGGCCGTGTGGATCATCTCGACCACGGCGGCCAGCGTGGGGTGCTCGGGGCGGATCCCCCCGCAACTTTGCGCGGTGAGCAGCACGAGCGCCGGGCGCAGCCTCTTGCCCTGGAGCTCCGAGCAATGCTCGACAAGCCGGGCCACGTAGGCGGATTTCGTGGCGAGCTCGGCATTGTAGATCCGGTCGGCCTCGGCCAGCTCGTCGGCGATCGGGGCGTAGACCTCGGCCAGTCGTCGCCGGGCATCGTCAGGCTTCCGCAACACGGCCATCGAGATTGCGCTCATCCGTCCGTTCCCCTCGTCAAAGGAGGGTCCGTATCCGCCTTTCGGCGGAAAGGGCCGCTCTTGCCCCCTGATTTCTCGTCGAGCCGCAGAGCATCGATCGTGATCTCGCGATCGACCGCCTTGGCCATGTCATAGACGGTCAGGGCCGCGACCGCGGCCGCCGTCATCGCCTCCATCTCCACGCCGGTGCGCCCCGTGGTGCGGGCACGTGCCTCGATCCGGATCGTGGTGTCGTCCGCGAATTCGAGGCTCAGCTCGACCGCGTCCAGTCCGATCGGGTGACAAAGGGGGATCAGCTCCCCCGTCCTCTTGGCCGCCATGATCCCCGCGAGCCGGGCCACCTCTCGGACGTCCCCCTTGGCCAGCCCGCGGTCGCGGATCAGGGCCAGCGTCTCGGGCTTCATCGTCACGAGGACCGAGGCGCTGGCCGTACGCAGGGTCACGTCCTTCGCGGACACGTCCACCATGCGGCTTGCGCCCTGCTCGTCGAAATGGGTCAGCCCGCTCATGAAGAAACCACGCGACCTCAGAGTTCAAATCGTTCTGAAAACATTGTAGAGCTTCGTGCCAGGATTTCAATTCCGGATGAAAATTTGGCGTGAGGTCGAAACGAGGGGCCTAATCGCCTCATTCGGGAAGCGGCGCTGCGGGATTTTCGACCCCCCGGTATAAGGCGATTGCGGGCGAAGCGTCCAGATCGATCTCGCGTTGAGAGCGGATTTCGTATGCCCATCAGCCTGGGGATTCCGGCCCCGATCACGCGACGACGGGCGCTGGAGCTCGCGGGGCTGGCGGCGCTCGGGGGTTGTGCCCCGCGGGTGGGGTCATCCGGCCGTGCTCAGGGGTGGTATGCCCTGCTGTCGGACCCGCATATCGCGGAGGACCTTTCGGCCTCGCTCCGCGGAGAGGTCATGGCCGACAATCTCCGCGTGGCCGTGGCTCAGATCCTCGGTGCGGACGACCCGCCTCGCGGCGTGATGGTCAACGGGGACCTCGCCCTGGAGCGTGGGCTCGGGGGCGACTATTCCTCATTCCTGCGCATCTGCCAGCCCTTGAGGGACGCCGCCCTGCCCTTGCACCTTGCCATGGGCAACCACGACGACCGCGCGAACCTTCTGGCGGCCCTCTCCCCCGGGCCGGAACGGGAATCGGCACATGTTCACCAGAAAATGACCGCAATCGTCGAGGGCTCCGAACTTCGCTTCGTGGTGCTCGACTCGCAGGAAGGGGTCAACGTGACCTCGGGCCAGCTCGGCCCCGAGCAGAGGCGATGGCTCGCCGACGACCTGGATGCCCACCCCCAGACTCCCACGGTCGTGATGGTCCACCACCACCTCGACGCCATCGCACGCCCCGCGCTCCGCGACACGGCCGCCCTGCTCGACCTCATCCGGCCCCGTCGACAGGTGAAAATGGTCATCTATGGCCATACACACATGTGGGAGATCAGGACGGTGGACGGGGTGGTCTGGATGAACCTACCGGCCCTTGGCTATCGATTTCAGAAGAGGGAACCTCTGGGATGGGTGATCCTGCGCCCTCGCGCGGGGGGGGCCGAGGTCCAGCTGGTCTGTGTGGGAGGGGACCGGACCTCGAACGGCCAGCGACGGTCATTAACCTGGCGAGGGGCTTGAGGTTCGGGCGAACACGCGAAGCCCCTGACTCGCAAGCGGCGATCCCACATCCGCAGGCTTGACTTACCCGAACGTTGCGAAGAAGATGACGGAAGGTCGGGGGCAAATCGAGAAACGATCACCCCTCTCCGCTCTCGTTTCACGTGAAATGCCCCGCAGCGGGGCATGCGGACGGTTCCGGCCGCTTCTCTCCGCCGACCGATCCCCGGCGACCAGGCCAGGCGGTGCCATGTCAAGCGATCCCGAGCCCTCGACTTCCTCCGGTGAAGATCGTCTGACCACGTTGGATACCAACTGGTCCACGATTCGCACCGCCCACACCACCGGCCCCGCCGGGCAGGCCGCCATGCGCGACCTGATCGGCCGGTATCACGACGCCATCGAGCGCTATCTGAGGTTGAAGCTCCGCGACCGCAACCTGGCCGACGAGGTCTTCCAGGAATTCTGGACCAAGCTGCTCGACCACAAGCTCGCGGGCGCCGATCACTCCAAGGGTCGTTTTCGCGACTACCTGCGCACCGTCCTGCACCGTCTGATCGTGGACCACTTCCGGGGACGCAAGCTCCAGCCCCTGCCCCCCGGCGACCTGCTGGACCCCGCCGCCCCCGACGTGGAATATGACCGCGTGTGGCGCGAGGCCGTGATCCGTCGTGTGTGGTCTCGCCTGGAGACCTACGAGGCCAGCACCCCCAAAAACCGGTACGCCACGGTGCTCCACCTGCGCGTGGAGAACCCCGACGAGGCGATCGACGACCTGGCCACGCGGTTGGGCGATCAGGCCAGTGCCAAGGTCTCGGCCGAAGCCTTCCGCAAGACCCTCCAGCGCGCCCGGGGCAAGTTCCTCGAACTGCTCATCGAAGAGCTGCGCGTGACGATCCATCCCGCCACGCCCGAGGATATCGAGGCCGAGATCTACGACCTGGGCCTGGGCAACCTCTATCGGCGCTACTCCGCTGAGGCGGATTGATTTCTCGAAAACCGGGCCTCTCCCGAGAGAAGGTTTGGCATTACCGAGCTTGACGGGGCTGGATCCAGGTCGAGGACCTGGGAGCTGAGATCGTCCTTCTGAAGGAAAAATCCCTCAGCCCTTGCCCCCGTGGCTTCCCCAGAATGACCAGCTTTCAGGCCCGCACGACAAGACGTTGCGCAACAGAATTTTTCCGCACCCCTTGACCACCCCGTGTCGGGGGTGAATGATAAAGCAGGTTAACTGCACCAGGGCCGCAGGCACCGCTCGAGATGCTACTGAACGTTTGGATACGTTCTTCATCGAGGCGGCGGCGATCCCGGGCGAAGGTTGCCAGAGGGGGACGCCGATGCTAGTTCTCTCGCGCAAGAAGAACGAGAGCATCATCATCAACGATCACGTGATCGTGACCGTGGTGGAGATCCGGGGGGACAAGGTCCGCCTGGGGATTGAGGCTCCGAAGGATGTGACGGTTCACCGTCGCGAAGTGTACGAGGCGATCCAGAACCAGGCCAAGATTCACGAGGCGAGTTCCCCGGGCGTGGCGCCCGAGGCCTGATCGCAAGCTTCCGCCCGCCGAAACCCGCCGGTCACCCCTGCCTCCTCGGCCGAAATGGCCCCTCCGCGCCTGCACGTCGCTTTCGGCTCAGCACGGGTGGTGCTGCTTGACCATCTTGACATATTCCCGCATCCAGGGTCCGTTGTCCGGCCACCCCCGGACGGTGACCAGGGCCCCATCGACGACCACGTCTTGATTCTGGTAGTTCGCCCCGGCGGCCCGCAGGTCGGGCTCGAGCTCGGGGAATCCGGTGAGGTTCTTCCCCTTGACGCCCCCGGCGGCGGCCACAAGCAAGGGGCCGTGGCAGTTGGCGGCGATGGGCTTGCCGCTCTCCACGAAGTGGCGGACGATCGACACGGCCTTGGGCCGATTTCGGAGATACTCGGGGGCGCGGCCCCCGGGCAACACCAGGCCGTGGTAAGTCGCGGGGTCGACCTCGTCGAGCCCGAGGTCGGCGTTCACGAGATAGCCGGGCTTCTCGGTGTAGCCGTCGAAACCGGGCTCGAAATCGTGGACGACCGAGAGGAACGTCTTGCGCGTGGTCGTGGCGATGTGGACGATCCAGCCCTCCTCTTCCAGCCGGTACTTGGCGTAGAAGATCTCTTGCGCCTCGCCCGCGTCGCCGGTAAGGAGGAGGAAGCGGAGCATGGGGATTCGTCCTGATCTGGCCGAGGGAGATGGTCGAGGGGCAAGGCTATCAATCTCGCCCGAGCAACACAAGCATGAGCCCCGAAGAAGTCGATCGGACCGGCGCTTCGGCGGATCCGATCTCCGGAAGCGCTTGACCTCGGAGGGGGCGATTGGGTAGATTGGCTTCTCGCTCAAGGAGCCTTGGCCCTGTCGTCTAGCCTGGTCAGGACACGTGCCTTTCACGCACGCAACACGGGTTCAAATCCCGTCAGGGTCACTCAAAATCAAGTCGAGCCAGCCGTTTCGGGGTCCGGCTCGAACCGATCCAGCAAGACCGCGACCAGCAGGTCGCTGGTCACGTTGGTCATGGCCCGAAGCCTCCCGATCAGCCAGTCCACGGTTAGCAGGACGGGCAACAGGGTGATCGGCAGCTTCACGGTCGCCAGGACGATCGTGAGCGAGATCAGCCCGGCGTCGGGCACTCCGGAGATCCCGATCCCCGCGACCACGCAGGCCAGGGCCGCGGTGATCTGCTGCGCGACGGTCAGCTCGATTCCCGAGGCCTGTGCCACGAAGAGCACGGCCATGGCCTCGTAGAGCAAGATCCCGTCATTGTTCAGGTTCGTCCCCACGCAGGCCGCCAGCCGGGCCGACTGCGGCGAGACCTTCATCCGGTCCAGACATCGGAGCGTCACGGGCAGGGTGGCCATGCTGCTTGCGGCCCCCATGGCGTACACGATCGCGTCCTTCGCCCCGGACCAGAACCGTCGCAACGGCATCCTCGCCACGAAGACGAGCCAGAGCTGATACACGACCAGGACCTGGATTCCCAGGCCCAGGACCGCCACGCCCACATAAATGGCCAGGCCCCGGACCACGCCGAACCCGTACTGCCCCACCGCGCTGGCCACGGCGGCGAACACGGCCAGGGGGATGAGCACCATCACCCAGCCGAGCATGACCTCCACGGCTCGAAATGCGGTGGAAACCAGGCTCTCGACGGACTCGTAATCGCGACGGCCGAGTTCCTGCTGCTCGTTCTTCACGCGACGCAGGGCGGCGCCTCCAAGAACGGCCAGGAGGATGATGGTGATCACCGCGTTATCCACGAACGGCCGGAATGCGTTGGTCGGCAGGTGCGAGAGCAGGGCGTCGCCGAAGTTCAGGCCGGTTTTCGCGTAGGCGTCGTATTTCTTCTGGGCCTCGGGGTCGGCGGCGATGGTCGTGGCGAATCGCGCCCCCGGCCGGATCGTGTTCGAGAGCGTGAGGCCGATGGCGATCGCGATCGCCGCGTTCACCACGGAGATCCCCACCATGATCGCCCCGGCGCGGGCCTTCACGCTCGTGCGGAGGAAGGCGTCGAGGATCGCGAAGAAGAGCAAGGGGGCGGCCAGCCCCTTGACCATCTCGATCACGAGCGAGCCCAGCTTCTCGAAGGCGCGGGCCTCGGGGCCTCGCCACACGCCGACGATCACGCCCAGAGCCATGGCGATCAGGATCCGGGCCACCATCGGCACGCGGGTTGGGTGGGGCATGGAAGTCTGCTCAAGGGAGAGGGAGGGGACGCTTTGGCCCTGGGCCGATCGAGTGAACAGGATCGTCCTGCGAGGCCCGGGTGGCGGATCGTTCCGCGCCCTCCTTTCGGCAGGCATCATCCGGTGACAGTGGGGTTCGGGGCCGTGCCGGCTTCAGGGCCCGGGCGATTTCAGGGTTTCCAGGTGGGCCGTCACGCACCCGACCAGACGCGAGACGTTGTACCCGCCTTCCAGGACGCTCACGAGCCGCCCCTCGGCGTGGGTCTCGGCCACGCGGATCACGTCCCGGGTCATGGTCACGAAGTCCTCTTCTTCGAGGCCCAGGTTGCCCACCGGGTCCTCGGCGTGGGCGTCGAACCCGGCCGAGAGGATCACGAGCTGGGGCCTGACCTTCTCGGCCATGTCGGCCAGCGAGGCCACGAACGCCGCCAGGTAATTAGCCCTCTCGGTGCCGAACGGCAGGGGGACGTTGCGGGTGAAGCCCAGTCCCGCCCCCTGCCCGGTCTCGTCGCTTGCGCCGCTGCCGGGATAGAACGGGTAACGATGGATCGAGAGAAACCCCACGCGCGGGTCGTCGTAGAAGACCTCCTGCGTGCCGTTGCCGTGGTGGACGTCCCAATCAACGATCAGGATGCGGTCGAGATCGTGAACCGCAATCGCGTGCGCGGCGGCCACGCTCACGCTGGCGTAGAGGCAGAAGCCCATGGGCTCGCGAGGGCGGGCGTGATGGCCGGGCGGCCTGACCAAAGCCATCGCTCGTCGATTCGGCCCCTGGATGACCGAGTTGACCGCCTCCACCGAGGCCCCGGCGGCAAGCCTGGCGGCGAGCTCGGACCCGGCGCCGACCCAGGTGTCGGCCTCGATCTGGCCACCGCCCTGCCCCTCGAATCGGGCGTACTCGGCGATCAACTCGGGCGGGTGGATCCTCAAGAGTTCCTCGTCGGTCGCCGGTCGCACGTTCCCCGCGCCGCACGAGGCGTCGAGGCCCGTCCTCTTGAGGTGGCGGAGGATCGCCGCGAGCCGCTCGGGCTTCTCCGGATGCCTGGCCGGCGGGGAGTGGTCCTGCATTCTCGGATCGGTGAAGAGCGTGATCATGAGAGCAGGCTACGAGAGCCGTGTGAGGGCGTCAACGGGAGGGAAGTGTTTCACGCAGAGGACTCGGAGGGGACGCAGAGGTCGCCCCAGAGGAGAGACTTCGTGATTTCTCCATTGTCCTCGGTGTCCCCTCTGCGTGAAACGTGATCGGGCATCCCAATCCACGTTTCACGTGAAACCGGATGGCGGATCGGCTAGACTCTTCGTCCATGCCCGACACGTCTTTCCACCGCCGCGAAGCGACCCTCGTGGCGGCCCTCACGCTCCTCGGGGCGATCCTGCGATTCTGGGGCCCGGGCCGGGTGGGCCTCAACCATTTTGATGAGGGGATCTACGCCCTGGCCGGCACCTGGATCCGCTCGCCCAGGGGCCTTGCGGGCATGAGCCCCGAGGTCATCGCCTACGCGCCTCCTCTGTTCCCGACGCTCGTGGGGGTGAGCTACCTGTTCTTCGGGATCTCGGACGTGGGGGCGATCCTCGTGTCGCAGGTCCTTGGGACGCTCACGATCCCCGCCGTGGGGTGGGTCGGCAGGCGGACCTTCGGGCCGGGGGCCGGGGCAGCGGCGGCCGCCCTCGCGGCAATCTCGGGGCCTCACATCGCGTTCTCACGGATGGCCCTCACCGATAGCACGTTCCTGCTCTGCTGGGTGCTCGCGCTGGGGTTCGGAGGGCGGTTCCTCGAACGGCCGGGGATCCTCCGCGCGATCCCTCTCGGGCTGATGGTGGGGCTCGCGCAGAACGCCAAGTACAACGGCTACCTGACAGGCGGGATCGTGGGGTTCACGGCCATCTGGGGACTGGTCGTGCCGTCGAGCCTGGGACGCTCCGGATCGTGGAGGGCCATCGCTTACGGGCTGATCGCGGCGGCAATCGCCCTGGCGATCTACTGGCCGTGGTACCAGTTCGTCCAGGCGCAGCCGGGCGGATACGCAGCATTGCTGAAACATCATCAGAGCTATCTGAGCGGGCCGTCGGAGTGGAGCTCGCACTGGAAATTGCAGACGGCCCAGGCAACGGCCCTCTCCGGGCGGATCGTCGCGAACGTGGGGTGGGGGGCGATCGCCTGGCTTCTCGCCTGGATCGGCGCGTGGGCCGTGGCCTACCGGCGGCTTCCGGAGAGTCGAAGTTCGCGATGGAACGGCATGCGATTCCGATTGGGGTTGCTCCTGGGCACGGGCGTGATGGGCGTGGCCGCGAACGCCCCGTGGTGGGTGGCGCTCGGGATGCTGCCCTGGCTCGCGACTGACTCCAGGCCGTCCGTCCGCGTGGTCGCCCTTGCCTGGCTCGTCATGGCGATCCTCACGCCGTTCTATCACCCGTATGCCCGGCTCTGGCTCCCCCTGCACTCGCTGCACTGGCTGATCCTCTCGGGGGCCATCCTGAGGACGGGCCCCGACTGGATCCCGAGT
Organism: Planctomycetales bacterium; assembly: GCA_031411935.1. Lineage (GTDB taxonomy): Bacteria > Planctomycetota > Planctomycetia > Isosphaerales > Isosphaeraceae > JAQGHR01. The sequence continues at coordinate 10,113 of JANOBY010000024.1, forward strand.
GATGAGCGGATCTGTATCTCGACCTGGAGGAGACTGAAAGCTCCCCAAACCGGGCTGGCCGTTGGCGTGCTCGCGGCGATCGTTCTTGAGACGGTGGCCTCTCCCCGACACCGACAGCTCGGTTCGCCGATCGAGCCGACCGACGGGCTCAGGCAGGTCTGCGATCGGGTCGTGGCCTCGGCCATCCCGGGACTTCAGTCCACGCCTCAACGGGTTCTGGTCGTGAGCCGACCGCCCGTGACCTTCTACCTGGGATCGCGACTCGACATGCCCGTCGTGCGGAGGCCCGACCTCGCGACGGTGGCCAGCGAGATCCGCCCCGGAGACCTTGTGGTGCTAGACTCGCTCCTGTTCCCGATGAAGCTATCCGACCTGTTCCCCATGCCCAGGGCGTTCTCCTCTTTTCGGATCCGAGGGATGCCCCAATTCGGCGACACGCCGACCACCACGCTCCTGGACGCGGACCCCGGCCTCGCCCTGGATGATGGCAAGCCCGTCGATACCCGGATGCGGCTCAACGTTCTGTCCGTCGGAGATCCCAAGCTCGATTGGCCTCGCTGAGAGCCCCCCATGCCGCCCGCACCGCCCGTCTCGCTCTGGCCCGACCCGCAGGCCCTTGGCCCGGTGACGGACCTGTATCAGCTTACGATGATGGCCGGGTACGCGGCCTCGGGCATGGCCGACCAGCGGGCCACGTTCGAGCTCTTCGTGAGGAAGCTGCCCGCGGGCCGCTCGTATCTCGTCTTCGCCGGGCTGGAGCAGGCCGTGGGCGACCTCCTGCGTCTGGCGTTCAGCGAGGAGCAGGCCGCGTATCTGCGCACCCTTCCCGCCTTCGCGCACGTGGATCCGCAATGGTTCAAGGCCCTGCCTTACCTCCGGTTTCGCGGCGACGTATGGGCCGTGCCCGAGGGTACGGTCGTGTTCGCGGGCGAGACCCTCCTGCGAGTTGAAGCCCCGCTGGCCCAGGCCCAGTGGGTCGAGACGTACCTGATCGCGTCGCTGAACTACGCCACGCTCGTGGCCTCGAAGGCGGCCCGGATCGTCGAGGCCGCCGGGGGCCGCCCGTGCGTGGATTTCGGCGCGAGGCGAGGACACGGACCTCACGCGGGGTTCGTCTCGGCTCGATCCTCGTACATCGCAGGGTTCGCGGGCACGAGCCACGTCGAGGCCGCCCGTCTGCTCGGCATCCCGCCCGTGGGGACCATGGCCCACGCCTGGGTCCAGTCGTTCGACCGCGAGTCCGACGCCTTCGCCTCGTTCGCGAAGACCTTCCCCGAGAATTCGACCCTGCTCGTGGACACCTACCACACGCACGAAGGCGTGCGGCGCGCCGCGGCGATCGAGCCCCCGATCAACGCCGTGAGGATCGACAGCGGCGACCTGCTGGAGCTCTCGAAAGCCTCGCGTGAGATCCTCGATTCGCTTGACCGTCGATCCACGAAGATCCTGGTGAGCGGCGACCTCGAGGAGCACAAGATCGACGCCTTGGTGAAGGCCGGGGCGCCCATCGACAGCTTCGGCGTGGGGACCGAGCTGATCACGAGCCGCGATGCGCCTTCGATGTCGATGGTCTACAAGCTTGTGGCGATCGACGGGAAGGGCCGGGTGAAGCTCAGCCCCGGCAAGCGGACGTATCCGCTGGCCAAGCAGGTCTATCGCCGCCGCGACGAACGCGGCCGATTCGCGGGCGACCACATCACGCGGTGGCACGAGCCGGACGAGGGCGAGCCCCTTCTCGTCCCGGTGGTCCACGAAGGGCAACTCGGCGTCGAGCTGCCGTCCCTGAAAGCGATTCGCGACCGCTGCCGCGCCCAGACGGAAGCCCTGCCCGAGTCGCTTCGGGGGCTGAACGGAGGCGGGGCCTATCCTCTGTCGTACAGCCACGCACTGGAGGACGAGGCGCGAAAGCTCGGGCTCTAGGTTGGCTTCCGTTCAAGCAGGATGTTTTTCCCGGTGGGCTCGCCCGGCCGAGAATCGTTGTGTCGCCCGATCGGGTTAGAGTGTGGGCATCGCTCCGGAGGAGGCCGAGGATGACGACGATCCATCACCTGAACTGCGGTTATCTCCATGCCCCTCCCAACCCCCGGGCCTCGTGCCATTGCCTGCTCCTTGAGGACCGAAGCGGCCTGGCGCTGGTGGACACCGGCATCGGGCTCCTCGACGTGCGGGACCCGGTCGGACGCCTCGGGAAGCCGCTGATCGACGCCGCGGGGTTCCTCTTCGACGAGGCCGAGACCGCCGTGAGGCAGATCGAGCGACGAGGGTTCCGCGTGGAGGATGTCCGCGACGTGATCCTGACTCATGCGGACCCCGACCATGCGGGCGGCCTTGCGGACTTTCCCCTGGCCCGCGTACATCTCTCCGAGGAAGAGCTGGCAAACCTGAACCGGGGGAGCTGGCGCTATGTGGCCTTGCACTTTGAGCACGGGCCGCGGTGGGTTCGTCATGCGGCTTCGTCTCGCGAGTGGTTCGGGCTGGAGGCCCGGCCGATCGACCTGGGGTTTGACTCCGAGGTGCTGCTCGTTCCCCTGTTCGGCCACACGCTCGGTCATTGTGGCGTGGCGGTCCAGCAGGGCGATCGCTGGTTGCTGCACGTGGGGGATGCGTACTACCTGCGTGTGGAGACCGAGACGGACGATCACCCGATCTCGCTTCTGGCCGCGCAGCGGGCCGACGATGATCCTCTGCGACGATCGAGCCTCCAGCAGATCCGCCGGCTGCTCCGCGACCATGGGGATACGGTCGCGATGGTGGGCTATCACGACGAGACGGAGTTCGCCTGAGGCTTATGGTTACTGAGCTTTACACCCCGGCGGGTCCCGATTACGATCCCCGCCCGTACGGATCCAGGGATCGGATGCCTTGCCGGGAGGCCGCAAGACGTGGCCAAGATCATCAGCGTGGCCAATCAGAAGGGCGGCGTGGGCAAGACCACCACCGCCATCAACATCGCCGCAGGGCTGGCCAAGGCCGGCCGCACGGCGCTCGTGATTGACGTGGACCCCCAGTGCAACGCCACGAGCGGCCTGGGCGTCGAGCCCGCGCAGAGGCACCCTCTGCTCGCGGGCAAGCCGCTTGTGGAGTCGATCGTCGAGACAACCCAGCCCAGGCTCAGCGTCCTGCCCGGATCGCAAAGCCTGGCCGACGCCGATGCGCTCTCGGCCGCCAACCGGCAGAGGGCCTCGGCCCTGCGGGAGCAGCTCTCGAACGAGCTGTCGAGCTACGACTTCGTGTTCATCGACTGCCCGCCCTCGCTCGGGCAGTTGACCCGCGCGGCGCTCGGGGCTTCGGCCGAGATCTACATCCCGATCCAGTGCGAGTACTTCGCGATGGAAGGGCTCTCGCAGATCATCGAGCTGGCGAAGCAGACCAAGGCCCGCGACAACAACCGGCTGGAAATCGGCGGGATCGTACTGACCATGTACGACCCGGCGCTGGACCTGGCCAACGAGGTCGCCAACGAGGTCCGCGAGTATTTCGAGGACTCGGTTTTCGAGAGCATGATCCCGCGCGACGTGCACATCAGCGAGTCGCCCAGCCACGGGCTGAGCGTGCTCGAATACGCCCCACGCGCACGAGGCGCGCGGGCCTATGCGGAACTCGTCATGGAGGTCATCGACCGTGAATAAGAAGCGCCTGGGCCGTGGCCTCTCGTCGTTGCTGGGTTCGGAGCTGGGGGGCATGGAGCCCACCGCCCTGGAGACCGCCGAGCTGATCCACATCGCCGTGGACCTGATCGACCCCAACCCGTTCCAGCCCCGCCGCCAGTTCGACCCGTCCGAGATCGCCGCCCTGGCCGACTCGCTCCGCCAGCACGGGATGCTCCAGCCGGTGCTCGTGCGTCCGCGAGGGGATCGCTACCAGCTCATCGCGGGCGAGCGCCGCCACCGCGCCTCGATCGAGGCCCGCCTCCACGAGATCCCCGCCCGCGTGATGGACCTGGACGACCAGCGCATCAGCGAGCTGGCGATGGTCGAGAACCTCCAGCGCGAGGACCTCGGGGCCCTGGACAAGGCCACCGCCTTCAAGAACTACCTGGATACCTACGGCGGGACCCAGGAGGAGCTGGCCGGTCGGCTGGGTCTTGATCGCTCGACCGTCTCGAATCTCATGCGCCTGCTGGACCTGCCCGCCGAGATCCAGGACGCCGTGCGGAACAAGAAGATCTCGCAGGGCCACGCCCGCGCCCTGCTCGGCCTGACCGATCCCGAGTCCCAGCTCGCGGCCTGCGCCCGGATCATCGCCGAGAGCCTCTCGGTCCGCCAGACCGAGGCCCTGGTGCAGACCGGAGAGCCCACGCCCTCCAAGACCCGCATCCGCAAGGACCCCGCACAGGCCGAGGCCACGCCCGCCGGCGGCAAGGCCCCCCACGTGGTCGAGCTCGAGGGCTCGCTGCGCCAGAGGTTCGGTACGCCGGTCCTGATCCGCGTGAAGGCCCGGGACCGCGGGCAGATCGTGATCGACTTCAA
>JANOBY010000025.1:0-2232 GCA_031411935.1 Planctomycetales bacterium
CCTGCACCACAAGGGCAGGCGCACCATATGGACCATGGCGGGGCTGCTGATCGCCGTGGCGGCCCTGGTCTTCGTGGTGCCCCGCGTGGCCGCCATGCTCAGGCCCGCGCCGATCGCGGGCACCGGGCTTTTCCTCGAAGAACGCTAACGACGCTCTCCGCGATCACGGGGCGTTCGCGATGGCCTTCCCCTCGAGGCCGGGCTGGGGCAGGGGCACGGATTCGATCATCGGGACCTGCTTGCCCTTCGCGTTCCCGCCCACGGCCAGGAGCGTGCGATCTGGGCCCGGCAGGATCCGGTGCGTGATGCGGGGCATGTTCCACGCGCCCAGGGCCTCCCACGCGTTCCCCTCGGCGTCGAGCCGGTAGACCGTGCCCGCGACTCCGCTGAAGTACACCGCGTCGCCGATGCCAAAGGCCGAGGTGCCGAACCCGTCGTTGCGGGCGCTGGTGGGCAGGTCGGGTCCCTGGCCCCACGATCCGGTCGCGGGGTCGTAAACATCAACGCGGCGTTCGACCTTCATCGAGGCGTTCAGCCCGCCGAGGACGAAGAGCTTGTCGCCGGCCTCGGCCACCGACAGGGCGCGCCTCTGGAACGGCTGATCGAGTTTGGCCCAGCCGGTCTCGGGATGGTCGAGGTCAAACACCTCGGCGTGTTCCACATAGGTGGCCTGCTCCGTCTCGCCCTTCATGTGCCAGCCCCCCACGGCGTAGACCTTGCGGCCGATCACCACGGCGTCGTGCGTGGAACGAGGTTCGAGCAAGGAGGGCAGGTCGGTCCAGGTGCGGGTCTCGGGGTCGAACCGGGCGAAGTCGGCGACTGAATGGAGGTCATGCTCGGTATCTGGCTTGTTGCGGGCGCTCATGCCCCCCACGCGGTAGAGGGACTTGCCGTCGCTGACCAGCGCCACGCCCTGGACGTCCCGGCTCATGGGCAGGTCTTCCCAGGTCGTGCGGTCCTTGAGGTTCAGCCGGCGGAAGTGGCGCGAGGTCGTCTCGGTGCTGTACTGGTGGGTCTTGCCCACGTGGCCGCTATAGACGTAAAGCCAGTCCCCCAGGACCGCGCCCCCGAAGCTGTTCACGGCCGGGGCGGGCAGATCGGCGAACGCGGTGGAGGGCGCGTCGCTGGCGGGTGCAGGCTTCGGGCAGACCGTCAGCGAGGCGTAGTAGCGGGTCTCGGAGTAGGCAATCCCCTCGGTTTCGCCTGGCGTCCCGTCGGCCCAGTTCGCCCACAGTGCGGCCTTGCCCTCGGCCAGACCGGGGATCTCGGCCAGGCCCTGGTCGTCGGCGTTCAACTCGCGGGGCTCGCCGGCCTCGGGATAGACCTTGATCCTCGCCTTGGCCACCGCCTTGCCGTCGAGCAGCACCTGCACAAGGCTCTTGCCGTCCTTCGTGACGAGGCGGGCCCGCAACTGATCGCCGGTCGGCTTCTCGTCGATCGCCACGGTGGTCGTCTGGGCGCGGGCCGAATACACGAGGCGATAGGTCTTCCCTCCGCGGGTCAGCGGCCCGAGGTCGCGGGTCGCGTCGATCATCGAGGGCAGGTCGCCGACCCACCGGGCGTTCGAGGTCTCCTCGCCCAGCGAGACCGGCAGGGGCTGGCCCTCGACGGTGAGCCTCACGCCCTTCACGAACTTGAGGAACTCGGGGCCGCCCGGCTCGGGCGTCTCGTTCAGGAAGGCTTCGATCTTCGCGGCCTTCTCGCCGGCCTTCGGAGGCTCGATGGTGATCCAGAGGAAATGCGCCGAGGCCGTTCGTGCGGTCATCAGGAGTGACAGGGCCACGATCGTGAGGCGGCCCAGGCGGGCAAGGGTCTTCATTCAAGGAGTCTCCGGATGGGGGATGAAAGGGGGGAAAAATCAGCCTTCGTGGGGGAGTGCGGGGCGGCGCTTTCGCGCCCGGGCCTCTTGCTCGGCGCGGTCGCGGAGCATCTGCTCGCGTTCGGCGATGGCCTTGCGGCCCTGCTCGGAATCGGGCCGGACGACCGGCGCACCGTCCGGGTGCAGGCCGGCCTCGGGGCCGCATCCCGAGAGGAGCGGCAAGAGCCAGACCGCGGCGAGGATCGTCCTCGATACATTCCGCATGGGGAAGTCGTACCTCCGGTCAGGTTGTGTCACGAGAATCACTCGCCGTCGCCCGGGAGGACCTCGTTGCCCGCCATGGTGGAGAGCCCCACGTAGACGGGCAGGCTCACGCCGTTGCGGATGGCACGCACGCTGCCGTCGGCGAACAC
>JANOBY010000026.1:0-2238 GCA_031411935.1 Planctomycetales bacterium
GAAAGAGCCTGTTGGGGGCGTTGCTCGGCCTTCTAGTCGCACCACCCCGGAATCCGTTATGAGCCATCGTGGTTTCTATTTCTCACCCGAGGGACTGGAACCATGAATGCCACGATCATCGCCCGGACCCTGTCCTCGTTCACCCTCCGGATCGAGGTCCCCTACAACGACTCCATGCTCGACTTCGAGGAGACTCTCCAGCAGCGACTCAACGACGCCGGGGTCGTCGCCACCGCCGAGGGTCACAAGCAGTTCGACACCGACGGGTCGCCGATCACCGTCGGCCCGGTCAAGTTCACCACCAAGGGTCCGGTCGAGAAGGACTACCAGACCCCCTACGGCGTGGCCACCCTCGCCCGCCACGTCTACCAGAGCCCCCAGGGCGGGCCGACCTACTACTGCGAGTCAGGAATGGCTAACCAGAGGGTACCTCCGCCTTGAGCGGCCTGGGGGAGTAGAGCCACTTGATTGGCTTGGACATGGTCCGGTTGAAGTAGTTGATGAACTCCAGAATCCTCCGCCTGAGGTCTTCCAACGACACGAAGCTGGACCGGCGCAGGAGCTTGCGGACCAGGGTGCTGAACCAGATCTCCACCTGATTCAGCCACGAACTATGCTTCGGCGTGTACACGAATCGGATCCGATGGCCGGGGTCCGACAGGAACTTCGCCCGGCTCGCTTGCGACTCCAGCACCCCCCTCTTCTCCTTCTCGCCCAGGTCGTCCTTGATCTGGCATGCCTCCGCCACATACCTCACCAGGCTCTCCGACTGGTGCGTGTTCAGGTTATCCGCGATGAACACCCACCCGGCCCATGGGTCGGTCGCCACCGTTTGCTCGATGTGCGTGGCGAAGTCTCCTTCAGTCCGCGTCGGGCCCAGCGTCGGCGCGATGATGCAACCGCACCAGATCTCCAGGTTGGCCGTCAGGCACAGCGTCCCGTGCCGGATGTATTCATGCTCTCGCCTCTGGACCCGCCCCGGCCCCATCGGGATGTCGGGGTATTTCCGCTCCAATGCCTGGATGCCGGTCTTCTCGTCGACGCTGACGACGTGGATGCCCCGCTCGGCCAGTTGCCCGGCCCGCTCATCCAGGTCGCAGACCGCCTCGGCCTGCTCGCGGAAGGCCTCCGGGTCGAGTGGGTTGGCGTTGAGCCAGTAGCGGCTGCGATGGGGTTGCAACTCGGCCTGTCTTTAAGAACCGCCCCACACTTCGCGGGGCGATGTCCTTGACGATCTGGCGTCTCTTGACCTCATCGGCCAACTCGCGATGGGTCCAGTGACTGATCGGCCGCCCCGACTTCTCGGGCGGCTCGCAGGCCACGGCGACGATCTGGACGATCTGCTCGGGTGTGAAAGTAGCCGGCCCGCCGGGTCGAGGGGCATCATCGAGGATCTCCTCGATCAGGCCGAGGAGTTGCTGATCGGAGACGTTGTCTCTCTCGGCCTGGGCCAGGGCCTCGGCGGCGTCGAGCCAGCGGTCACGCCAGAGACGGACCGAGATCCGGCTGAGGCCGAGGACCCGGGCCGTGGCCTGCAGGCAGGGATTGTCGGCCAACGCGAGCAAGACGAGGACGCGACGGACCGACCGCTGCGGTGCAGTATGCCGCTGGCGAATCTGTTCGAGCACGGCTCGCTGGCGGTTGGAGAGTTCGATGGTCGCAGGGGAAGGTCCGCTCATGATCGGTGTTGCTCACGTCTCCGTGGCTGATCCGCACTCCCCTTATACGGCGTTGGTCTTGGAACGGAAAGCCATTCCTGGCTCGCGGTACTAGGCTGAAATGGTCCGGGTTGCCCGCAAGCGGCCTTCTGACAAACATCGAACCTGTAACGGGTCTTTAGGTCGCAGGAATCGCCGGTTTTTGATCCGATTGATAAGGACTTAGTGCGCCAGGAAAGCTTGGGAAAGGGGGATGCGCAAGCGGAAACCTTTCGATGGGACCCTGCGGGTAACCAATCCCGCCCGGCAGAGCCTGGCCAGCGGCCGGAAGCGAGTCTTGCGTGGTGCCGGGGTGACCCGGGCCGCGAAGCGTAGACAGCCAGTGAGCGGGCCGCGTCATTGAGCCCCGAGATTATTACCCGCGGGAGCCGACGTCTTTAAGTCAACGGAAGGCCGCGCCGCGGCGCCGCGATGGCCTGGCGCATGCGGTCCCGCCGGGGTCGGAGAGCGGGGCACGCTCACATACGGGTCCCCCCCAGGAACCTGGGAGGCCCCTCCACCTTCTCGGCGAGTCCCGGCG
>JANOBY010000027.1:0-54311 GCA_031411935.1 Planctomycetales bacterium
ACGTGCTCGTGAACAGGAACGCCTCGGGGTCGTCCAGGAGGCCCCTCTGCCCGGCCTCTTCGAGGATCTCGCCCCAGCCCAGGCCGTCACTCGTCGGGTCGTTCGCGACGGGCACCCATCCCCAGCGAGTCTGCGAGACGATCACCACCGCCAGGGCGACCGACAAGGCCGTGCAGACCGCCAGCCTTCGCGGGGTCGAGGGCCGCTCCGACCATTCTCGGCCAAGAAGCGGGAAGGCAGGCAGGAACCCGATCAACGACCAGTGCGGGAGGACTTCCCGTCGCACAGCCACGAACAGGAAGGCCACCAGGGGAGGCATGGCCTGCCAGAGCAAGAAGCGGTCGGTCACTTCGCGTCGCCTCAAGGCCCGCGCGAGGGCCACGACCAGCGCCGCCCAGATCCAGGGGAACAGATAGGCCATCTGCCCCGCGATCGATCCCAGCAGGCTCAGAGGTCGAATCGCGGTTCCCAGGGCCCGCTCCCCCTGGAAGGCGAACGAGATCCACCCGTGGGACGCGTTCCATGCGATCACCGGAGAGAACACCGCCGCCCCGATCGCGAACGCTACATAAGGGCCCGGCCGGGCGAGCCATCTCCGCCGATCGCGGTCCGTCAGGAGAAATCCGAACGCGCCGACCGCCAGGAACACCGCCGAGTATTTGCTGAGCATAGCCCCGCCCCAGGCCAGGCCCGCCAGCCCCCACCCGCGGAGCCTCGTCGGGTCGTCGCACGCCACGAGGAGCCGATCGATCGTCAGGAGCGAGAACGCCAGGAGCGGACCGTCGGGCAACGCCATGGTCCCGACCGCCAGGCCATAATAAGCGGTCGCGTTGAGGGTCACTGCGGCGACTGCCCCTGCTTTTTCGCCATAAAGACGTGTGCCAACCCGGTACATTAACCACGTCGAAAGCGCAAACAGGAGGACAAAGCCGATCCTCAACGGCAAGGACGCCCCCGGCCCTCCCACGAGGACGCCCAGCCGGGCCACGATCGCGAGCATGGGCGGGTGGTCGAAGTAGGACCAGTCGGGATGCGCCGCGAGCTGCGCGTAGTAGGCCTCGTCGTTCCCCACGCTCAGGCCCGAGGCCAGGGCCAGCCGCAGGACGGACGAGGCCAGGATCACGCCCGCGACCAGGGATCTTGGGGACATGAGGGGGCCTCGTGGCGGGTCGCGGGGGGCCGTTTCCGGGCGATCCTGCCCGATAACTTCCACTACCGGGACGATCCGTGCCGATCATAACGAGTGGGCTTGGCGTGGCGAGGCCAATCCTTGGCCCCTCGCGCCGCTCGTCCAGGACGGGCGATGCGTCGAGCGCTCTTGCCGGTTTTGCGACCCCCTGCTAGATTCCCGCGCGGCGAGGTGCCCGAGAGGGTCTCCACTGCACGTCGGCGGGTTTCCTGCGTTCCCGGAGCTGGCTCTCCCCATGATCACGACCCGTCAAAAGACCATCCTGCGTCGCGTGGGGCTTGCGGCCTTGCTGCTCCTGATCTGCCAGCAGGTCTGGCGTCATGGGCATGATTACGTGTTCGCGGACAAGTTCTACGAGGTCGAGCCGGGCAAGATCTACCGCGGGGCCTGGCAGCAGGAATGGCCCATGAGGCGCATCATCCGCGACCAGAAGATCAAGACCATCGTGGCCCTGGCGCACACCCCGCAGGATCCCCTGTCCGTCAAGGAGAAGGCCCTGGCCGACGAGACCGGCTCGAAGTGGGTGCACATCCCGATCGTCGAGCAGCACGAGCGGACCGCCAAGCTCGCCGACAGCGTGAACGACCAGCTGGAGAAGGCCGCGGCCATCATCGCCGATCCTGCGAACCAACCGGTGTACTTCCACTGCCACCACGGGGTGAACCGCGCCTCGATGGTCCAGATCGCCTATCGCACCATGTATTGCGGGTGGACGCTGGATAGGGCGACTGCCGAGGTGGCCGACACCTTCGGCCTCGTGAGCGTGAGCAAGGGCCCCGACTACCGGCACATGACTCGGTTCTATGAGGAGCGGGTCCTGCCCCGACGCGCCCAGACCGCCTCATCCCCCCTTATCCGCCGATAATCCGGGGCGAATCTGGCGAAGAAGACACGCCCCGCGACGAATCCCTCTCGCCCCGCACGTCTCAGACGATTCTGGGCGAAGGGCGAGGAGGGTCGCGGACCATGGTCGTACGGTTTGAGGTCTTCTCGAGCGAGTGGGAGAACTGGGAAAAGATCTTCGGACGGGCCGCGAAGTTCGCCACCGAGGTCGGGCCCGAGCGTTTGATCGGGATCTCGCACAGTGAAAGCCCCACGCACAAGGGCGTGGTCACGGTATGGTACTGGGACAAAGAGGGTTACGATCCCGACCTTTCTTGAAGTCGCTTTCGTCCCCATGTCGATGCAGCGCTTCGTGGTCGGGTTTACTTGATTCCCGTCCTAGCTTGTTTACAATGTACGGTTCGCCCCAGAGGGCCACGGAACGTCTCCGCGGTCGGGCTGGGCTGAGGCAAGAACGTCTGGGCCAACGCCCGGAGTTTGGGGGTATCCTCGATTGAACATCCGCCACGCCCGTGTCAGCGACGTCCCGGCGATCTGCGACCTGATCCGCGTCTTCGCTGACCGAAAGCTCATGATCCGTCGTTCGTTGGGGGAGCTTTACGAGTCGATCCGCGAATTCCTCGTGGCGACCGACGACGACGGGAAGATCCTGGGCTGTGCTGCCCTTCACGTGTTCTGGGACGATCTGGCCGAGTTGAAATGCCTGGCCGTGTCCGAAGAAGCGCAGGGCCAGGGGGTAGGCAGGAAACTTGTCGAGGCCTGCTGGAGCGCGGCGCACGAGCTGGAGATCCAGTCGGTCTTCACGCTCACCTACGTGGCCGATTTCTTCGAGAAGTGCGGCTATCAGCGGATCGAGAAGTCGGAGCTCCCTCACAAGATCTGGAATGAGTGCGTGCGCTGCCCGCTCTTCCCGAACTGCAACGAGGTGGCCCTGATCCGCTCGGTCGACGACAAGGCGGGCTCGCTGGCCGAGTCGGATCTGGCAGTCGTGGTGGCCTGAACCTCGCGGATGATCGCCGCAGGCCGGTCGAGGGAGCCGGGACCATGACCGATCGTCCGGGCTCAGCATGGAAAAAGGCGGCGGCGGCCCTCGGGGTCGTCGCCGCAACGCTTGCGCTCATGATTGCGACCGAGCCCAGGCTCTCCATGGGCTGGGACGAAGGTTACGGGCTCGCCCGCGAGGCGAGAGTGCGCCTCTGGTTCGAGCTGATCGTCCGGCCCCTGAAGCCCGAACAACCCTGGCCGCCCCCATGGACCCGGGCCGAGCTGGTCGAGGACAAGCGGCCCGTGCCCGGTCGAGACCGGGTAGAGACCCGTTCCGCGCTGCTCTCGCCCGGGGCCATCGCCTGGTTCTGGCCGTTCGCGCGTGAGGAGCCGCACGGGCATCCGCCGTTCTATGCCCTGGTCGGGCTCATGGGAGACCTCCTCGCGCCGCGATGGGCGGATCTGCCCCGGGCTCGGCTCGGCCCCATGATCGTGTTCAGCCTGGCCGCCGGGGCGATCTTCGCGGCCACGAGAAGCCGATGGGGAATCTGGCCAGCGGCCCTCGCGACGGGGGCCTGGGCGCTGCAGCCACAGCTTTTCGCGCTCGGACATTATGCCGCCTACGATGGAATCCTCACATCGTTGTGGGTCGGGGCGATCCTTGTGTTCGCGTCGGCGGTCGAGCCCTCGGGGAACTGGCTCAGCGGGGCTGAACCTCGCTGGCGGTGGGTCCTCGCGTTCGGGGTGTTGTGCGGGTGGGCTGCGGATACAAAATTCACCGGGTGGTTCCTGCCCCTTCCCTTCGTGGCGTGGGCGCTGATCTCCAGGAGCCGTCGAGGATTCTGGACCCTCGCGGTCGGGGGGTTGATCGCAGCGCTCACCCTCTTCCTCTTCAATCCCGTCTGGTGGTCGGATCCCGTCGGGGGCCTCATCCTGTTCTTCCGATCCAACCTGTCCCGCGGCAAGACGATCCCGATCCCGGTCCTGTTCCTCGGCCAGGTGATCTACACGCCGAACCAGTCGCTCCCGTGGTTCAATACGCTTCTCTGGACTGCGATCGCCACGCCCGTGGGGTTCTTGCTCTTCGCGATCGTGGGGGCCGTGCGTTCGCTGTTCAGGGGACGCGACACGCTGGCGACCCTGACCGCGAGCCAGTGGGCGTTCCTCCTGCTGCTCAGGGCCATGCCCCACACGCCGGGGCACGACGGGATCCGCCAGTTCTTGCCTGCGTTCGGATGCCTGGCGATCGTCGCGGGCGCGGGGGCGGCCCTGGCCCTGTCACGATGGAAAACATGGGGCCGGGTCCTCGTCACGCTCGCCCTCTGCGAGGGCGCGGTGAGCCTGGCTCTGATCATGCCGGTCCCATTGTCTTACTTCAGCCCCATCGTGGGCGGACTGCCGGGCGCGGCGAAGATCGGGATGGAGCCGACCTATTTCTGGGATGCCTTGACCGGGGAAGCCCTGGAGCGTCTTCGCGAGACCACGCCGCCGGGTCGGACCGTCCGGTTCGCGACGTTCCCGACCTCGTGGGTCCACCTACGCAGGACGGGCGTGATGGAATTCGGCGTGTACCCGATCGATCCCGGCCCCCCGGCCTGGTACGTGGTCCAGAACCGTCCGGGGCAGTTCGGGCCGCTTGATCGGGCCCTCGTCCGCAGGGCTCAAGCTCGCCATGTTCTGGTGGAGAAGTTCGGGGTGCCGCTGGTCTGGGCCTTCCCTTATGATGAGGTGTCAACGCTGACCGGAGAGGCGGACGCACGCAGAGGGGCACCATGATCGGGTTGTCGGGCAAGAGGTGGTGGATCGCCACCGGTTTCGTGTTCCTGGCCACCCTGGTCATCACCATGCCGAGCGTGGGCGACTTCGGGTACACGTACGACGAGCCCGCCTATCGTCACAGCCAGATGGTCTCCCAGCAATGGTGGGAACGCCTCGCCAAGGGCGAGGTGGCGGCGATCCTCGAGCCCGACGCCCTGCTCTACTACTGGCCCTATGGTCGCCACGGGATCAATTTCCACCCCCCACTGGCCGGCCAGCTCAACCTCCTGACCTACGGCCTCTTCGGTCGGTTCGTGCAGGACGTCCCCGCGCGTCGGCTGGCCTCGGTGTTCGAGTTCGCGATCACGGTCACGGCCCTGTTCGGATTCCTCGCGAGGCGCTACGGAGGATGGTGCGGGCTCGTGGCCGCCGGCTCCCTGCTCCTCATGCCGAGGCTTTACGGCCAGGCCCACCTGATCGACACCGACACGCCGGGACTCCTGATCTGGGCGCTCGCCACGTCCGCGTTCTGGAAGGGCCTGCACGAGGAGCGGGCGGGCCTCTGGCGAGTCCTCGTGGGCGTGCTCGTGGGGCTGGCGTTCGTCGAGAAGATGGGGGCCGTACTGGTCGTCCTGCCGATCCTGGCCTGGCTCGCGTTCACCTCTCTGCCCGGGGCGTTGAAGCGTCTCGGCGGATCGAGCCGCGACACCGCGACCTGGGTCGATGGCGTGGCGACCTCGGCGCTCATGCTCGCCCCGCTGGCCTTGGCGTACGCGGAGATTCGCCGCCTTTCTGTGGCCTACCTCACGCTCCAGAGCGCGATCGGGGTGCCGGCCAATGATCTCACGCCGGCGCGGACGGACCTCTTCCGCGATCATCCGACGACGTGGATGCCCGGAGGAATTCTGCTCCTGCCTCTGGCCATCTGGGTGGTGAGGAGGCTCCTGGGACGCCTCCTCCGGAAGAGCCCCTTCTGGGGCCCCGAGCGCCCGGCCCTGGAGACCTGGACCGCGATCCTGGCCTTCGGCCCCGCGATCGCCTGGCTGGGCAACCCCGCGTGGTGGCGCGAGGCCCTGCCCCGGCTCGCGCATTATTATTCGATCAGCACCGCCCGGCGGGGCGTCCTGCCCGACATCCAGATCATCTATTTCGGCCAGATCTACGAGTACAGCCTGCCCTGGCACAATGCCTGGGTGCTGATCGGCATCACGGTCCCCGTGATGACCCTGTTTGCCGCGATCGCGGGGCTTTTCGTGGCCCCTTGGCGAGATTCCCTGCCCCGGTTCTTCCTGCTCAACCTCGTGACCTTGCCGCTGATGCGGATGTTCCCCACGCCGGCCCATGACGGGGTGCGCCTGTTCCTCCCGACCTTCCTTTACCTGTCCGCCTTCGCCGGTTGGGGGGTGATCGGGCTGGCGGGGAGGTTCCGGAACCCCTCCTGGCGGCCCATCCTCGCGAACCTGGTGTTGTTGCCTTCGGCCTGGGCGTTGATCAACATCCACCCTTACGAGCTCTCGTTCTACAACGCGCTGATCGGGGGGCCCGAGGGGGCCTGGCATGCGGGATTCGAGCTTTCGTACTGGTATGACGCGTACACGGATAAGTCTCTGAAGGAGCTGAACCGGCTCCTGCCCGAGAATGCCAACCTGGCGTTCGCGAACGTGAAGTCGTCGCCCGACATGATCCCCGAGGAGCTCCAGGCCCTGGGCAAGCTGCGCGGCGACCTGAGGTTCGAGGCCGGCAAGGGCCTGCCCTTCATGTGGCTCCTCACGCACGACTCCAAGGCCGACTGCTTCTCACGACTCCTGTTCGGGATGGTGCCCTGGTATGCGGTCGAGCCCGAGCAGTTGACGAAGGCTCGGGTGGCCACCGTCTGCCATCCTGAGGCCGTGTCGCGGGCCTGGGCCCTGCAGCTCCTGCTCGACAAGGAATCTCCGAAACGACCGGAGCCCCCCGCCGCGCCCGTGTGGGTCCGAACCTACGCGCCCTTGCTTGCGAGGCTCTGGGGGGAAGGTGTGACGAAGGCCCCGCCTCTGGCCATCAACGAGGAGGTCCTTTCCTGGGGCAAGGAAGACCCCGACTCGCTCGTGGCCGCGGCGCAATGGGTCGCCCAGCACGGCCATGGCGACGGTTCGGCCCCGGCCCGGAGGCTCATGGACGTCCTGAACCGCTATCCGGGCCGGGCCGCGGTCCTCCTTCAGGCTCGGCCGAGGGCGCTCGTGGAAGCCGTGACCATCATCATCAGCGAGCCGGAACGCCTCCGAAACGTGGTCCTGAGGCAGGGCTACTCCGACCTCCGCAGACTCGGCCGGTCGTTGGACGCTGACATGTAAGGTCCGAGGGCTCGCTCAGGCCAGGGTGTCCATCGCCCCGGTCCCGTGCGGCTCTCCGCGATGGGCCGGAAGCTCGATCACGAATTGCGCCCCCTGGCCGACCGTGGACGTGACGACGATTTGCCCCCCATGCTCGCGGACGATTTTCTGCGACACCGGGAGCCCCAGCCCCGTCCCTCGCGAGCCCTTGGTCGAGGAGAAGACCCCGAAGATCGTCGCCAGGTTCTCCTCGGCGATCCCCACGCCGTTGTCGGACACCACCACGCGGGCCGTGGACGCGGAGTCGTCCCAGGCGGTCGAGACCGAGACCCTTGCGCCTGCGGCCTCTTCCGAGGCGTCGATCGCGTTGGTCACGATGTTCAGGACCGCGCGATGGATGCCTTCCGGGTCGAGCTCGAGCTTCGGCAGGTCGGCCGACGGGCTCCACTCCAGCTCGACGCCCAGCTCCGAGGCGCGAGACTGCATGAGCTCGACCACCTCGGCCACGATCTCGTTCAGGTCCGTCACCTCGAGCGCCGGCTCGCGTTCCTTGGAGAACGAGAGCATGTCCATCACGAGGTTGTAGATCTTGCCCTGATTCTTCTCGACGATCGTCCAGCCCTTGCGGACCACGGCGTCATCCCCGCCGTTCAGCCCCATCTCGATCAGGTAGGACCCGCCCTTCACGCCCTGGAGGATGTTCTTGATGTGGTGCGACAAAGTGGCGATCGTCTGCCCGACGGCGGCCAGTCGCTCGGCCTGGAGCTTGTCCTCGTAGAAGGCCGTGTTCTCGATGGCCAGCCCCGCCTGGTGGCCGATCGCCACCATGAGCGTCAGGTGGTCCTTCGAGAACCGGCTCTTCCGCACGGGGTCCCCCGCCGGCGAGGAGACGAAGTCGTTGGCCGATCGGACATCGGCATAGAGCACGCCCAGGGTCGTGTGGCGCCCCTGGATCGGGACGCAGATGGCCTCGCGGATCGCGTAATCGACGATCGACTCCGAGGGCCCGAACCGGGTGTCGCCCGAGGCGTCGGAGGTGATCACGCCCTCGCCCCGCTCTCGCACGTGATCGACGATCGTCCGCGAGATGGTCATGCGCTCGTGAGGATCGTCGTCCTGGCCTCGCCAGAGCACGGCCTTGGGCTGGAGCTCCCCGGCGGTGTCCGTCAGGAGGATGGCCCCGCGGTCCGCGCCGATCGAGTCGAACACCAGTTGCAGGATCTGCGGGAGGAGCGCATCCACGTCAATCACGTGGCTGATCGCCTGCGTGGCCTGGTAGAGGACGGCCAGGTTGGCGAGCCGGACCTTGAGCCATTCCCCCGCCGATCCCGGGGCCTCGAGCACGCGCGAGCCCTCGCCCGCGGGGATGCTCCGGATGATGGCCGATCGGTCCTCGGGGCTCGTCCGGGCGAGCAGGTCCACACGCGCCGTGAGGTCTCTCTCGGGCGAGGGGCCGGTGTCGCTGAAGAGCATGACGGTCTGGCCGACCCTCAGCTGATCTCCCGTACGCAGAGGGGCCTGGTCGATCTGCCTCCCGTTGACGAACGTGCCGTTGGCCGAGCCCAGGTCCACCACGCGGTAGCCCTCGGTCTCGCCGGGGCGGACCTCGGCGTGACGGCGAGAGACCTCGCTGTCGTGGAGCCTCACCGGGTTGGATCCGTCGCGGCCCAGGGCCATCGGTCGAGACTTCAGCTCGAACCGCTTCCCCTGATCGGACCCCTGGATCACAAACAGCGAGGCCACGTGACATCCCCCCCTAAAATTGCCCGGTCGGCTTCACGGGTCGAGCCTAACCGCGTGCGCCGTGAGCGTCAACCTTCGCACCGAGGCCCCGGCGCGGTGGGGGCATCCCCCTCTGGCTGGTCGTCGCCCCGATCTGATACCTTCTGTGCCACCGCGTGGTCGCGATCTCAGGACGCTCCTCGACCGCTCCAAGGACACGAATCGTGAACGCCCAGGACGCCTCGCCCCTTCGGCTCGATCGCCTGTACCGGATCGCGGCCTCGCTGCTGACGGCCGCGGGCGTGAAGCCCGAACGGGCCTCGGCCCTCGCCTGGCATCGCCTCTGGTTCGACGCCGCCGGACTGCCCGACCATGGGCTGGCGCTCGTCCCCCTCCTTCTGGACCAGATCGCTCGCGGCGAGGTCGATCCCCGGGCCGAGGGCAAGGTCCTCCACGAACGCGGGGCCACCGCCGTGTTCGACGGCAAGAACGGCCCCTCCACACTCGCGCTCGCCCGAGCCGCCGAGATCGCCGTCGAGAAGGCCAGGGAGTTCGGCACCGGGCTCGTGCATGTCCGCGGCATTGCCCCGACGACCTCGGCCGCCCCGGTGGTCTCGGATATCGCCATCGGCCCGATGGTGGGCACGGCGGTTGGACCCGAAGGCGCCTGGACGGTGGCCATCCCCGCGTCGATGACGCAACCCCTCCTTCATGACGCCCTCTTCGGAGAGGCAAAGGCCGGCCCGACCTTCGCCCCCTGGTCCCCGTTCACCCTCGACGGCGAGTGGGCGGTCCAGGCCACCTCGGTGAAGGCCATCGAGCCCCTGGAAAGCCTGCACGCGAGGGTCGCTCGGTGCCTCGCCGCGAGTGGCGACGGCCGTTTCTCGCACGAGAAGCTCGAATCCGGCCGGCGTGCGGCCCATGAGCAGGGGCTCACGATCGAGCCCACCCTGATCGACCTCCTGCGCGGTCATTCCGAGCGGCTCGGCGTCCCGATCGCCTTCTGACCCTCTCCATCGAGATCCCCGGAGCCCTGAATGGTCCTGCCCCTGGGCGATTCCCACCGAACGCGGATCCTGCCGATCGCCACCTACATGCTGATCGCCCTGAACGTGATGGCCTACTTCCTCCAGCTCGACCGGGGCGAAGCGTTCACCACGCGATACGCGGCAACGCCCTATGAGATTTCGCATAACGAGGACATCCCGGCGCCCTTCGTCCTCCAGGTGGATCGGGCGGACGCCCTCCAGGGCCCCGACGATCCTGCGCGTGATCGCGAGCACGTGGTGCCCCAGGGCCCGGTCCCGTTCCCCGTGTGGTTCACGCTGATCACGGCCATGTTCCTCCACGGGAGCCCCATGCACCTGGCGGGCAACATGCTCTATCTCTGGATCTTCGGCGACAATTGCGAGGAGGTGCTGGGCTCGATCCGCTACGTGGTCGTCTATCTCTGCTGCGGGTTGATCGCGAGCCTCGCCCAGGTCGCGGCGGCGCCCGAGTCCCTGATCCCGACCCTGGGCGCCTCGGGGGCGATCGCGGGGGTCATGGGGATGTACCTGGTCTGGTTCCCCTACAACCAGGTGCGCGTCCTGGTGTTCCGGGTGATCCTGCACGTCCCCGCGGTCATCGTGATCGGGCTCTGGATCGCGCTGCAAATGGCCCAGGGCGTGGGCTCATTGGGCCAGCTCGGGGTCTCGGGCGGGGTCGCCTACCTGGCCCACGTGGGCGGAGCGGTCGCCGGAGTGATCTCGGGATATCTTTTCCGAGGCGACGCAAGGGCCCTCGGCGGACCCACGATCTTCGATCGCGTTCGAGGTTAACTCATCGCGGCTCTGCGTGGGGAGGAAAGGTCGAGAGAACCGGGTTCGTCCCTGCGAATCCCGCATAGGTCGACCGCCTTGAGCTTCAGGCCGGCCGCTCGACCCGGAGTTGGAGTTGCCTGCCGACAAACGTCCCCGGCTTGGCGCTGGTCTTCACGGGGATCGTGATCGGTTTCAGGCGCAGGCAGGCCCGGCGATGCTGGAGGACCCCGCCGATGACCATGAGCGAGGCCCACCACGAGATGCCGTGGATCAGGTACGCGAAGTTCAGGAAAGTCGCCATGATCACCCCCGTGAAGTACATCTGGACCGCGGCCGCGAAAAACCAGTTGCTCACCAGGTAAGCCATCATCATGAAGCCGAACGAGGCGATCGTGCAGAGCACCGGCTTGAACCACTCGTGATCCAGCCCCATGAGGCTGTTCAGCGAGGCCAGGTTGAAGCTCAGGATCAGCACCGTGCCCCAGACCCTCGCGATCACCCCGGCCAGAGGGGACGACCCCGCCCAGCCCGGTCCCGCGACCCACCGGATCACGAGAAGGACCGTGCCGAACTCGACACCCCATAACGTCACATACTGCCAGTTGTGACGATTGCCCGAGAGGTGCATGGTCTGGAGGCCGGCGAAGAAGAGCAGGTGCACCCAGCCGACACCCATCAGGGCCAACCCCCACCGGTCCCGCGCCGCGACCAGGTCGAGGTCGTGCACCCAGGCGGAGCGGGCCTCGGCAAATGTGGGGAGCGAAGGCGTGGTCAACGGAGGGAATCCCCATTTCGGCGGATCGCGAATCGGGTGAGCCGGGGCTTCGGACTTTCTTCATTATCGGCGATTGGCCCCGCGATCTTCTCCCCCCTCGATCGGCGAGGTCCAAAACGAAGCGAGACCTCCCCAGCAATGGGCAGGTCTCGATCGGGAAGACTCGGGATCATCGGGAGGGATCAGGTGGGTTCAGCCCCCTCAACAGCAAGGGGGCGTTCCGTTCGATCTCAGTCGGCCAGGAGCTTGGGGATGTCGGCCACGATGCTTTTGACGTCGGCGTCGGTCAACTTGCCCTTGGCGAAGGCATGGTTGAACTTCACCTTTCCGCCCTTCCACAGCATGACCGTCACGTCGGCGTCCCGGGCGATCTTGTAATCGGGGGGACCGGCGGGATCTTCAACCAGGGTCAGCGGAACGTTCTTCACGTCGCCCTTCCTGGCCAGGTCTTTCAACGCCTCGGAGGTTTTCGCGGAATCGCCCGTGAGGACGACCACGAAGCTCTTGAGGCTCTTGTCCTTGGCGATCTCGGCATCGACCTGCTTGACCAAACTGGTCAAGGTTCCCGAGGTCTCGCGTGCGAACACGCAGACCACCGGGCTCGATCCGTATCGTCAGCGATAGCAGAGCGTCTGGCCGGCGCTCGGGCCGGTCACGTCCAGAACGTCGAAGGGGACGACGAAGTCGCCCACCGGGACGCCGGACTCGGGGCCATCCCCTGCGAACACTGCGGTCCCCACCAGTACGGCGGAAACCACCATCGCGGGGAGAGCCAGGGCTGCAAACTTGCGCACTCGGTTTCTCCTCTCTTCGGTTTCCCGATGCCCAGTCTTCCTCCTCTATCATGCCCTGGATCGCACCAGAAACCCAGAGCGTCTGGACGAATTCCGACCAGCGGCGCGGCCGGCGGAGATCTGAGGCCGGGGAAGGTTGCGATACTATGGGAGTGGGTCATGGGATTCTTGGAACCCTCCCGCGAATCGAGAATGGGGAGCGTTTGGAAACGAGGGACCCTGTTTCTCGCAAAAACATGAATTTGCATAACGAACCCAATTTCACCGCCAACGTATCTCCAGAGGCTTTGTCGCAAACTTATTTAGAATCGAGACTTAAGATATCTTCAGGGGCATTTACCGGGTAAGGAGAATCGTCCGGCAGAGGCAAAACGAACCCAAAACGAACCCAAAACGAAGCCATTTTCGACCCAATTTCCGAAGTTGAATCGCCTAAACCTTCCCCGCTCCTGGAGCCCATCCGCCGAGAATGGGTTACCCGGCGTCGAATCCATGTTGGTATATCTCGACCGCGTGATCGACGACCGGCACAGGCAATCCAGGGTCTACGATTCCAAGGAAGGCCCGATCCGGGCGAATTCCTGAACAGAGGGGGCCGATCGCTTGCTCAGAGCGCTGGAAGACCTGGGGCGGTTTCTGAACTTCGCCTTGAAGACGGCGATGGCGATCCCTCGCGCGTTGATCTCTCGCCCCCTGGCCTGGGTCTCGCAGTTCGAGCGGGTAGCGTGGGGGAGCCTGCCGATTGTGACCGTGGCCGGATTGAGCGTGGGGCTGGTCACCTGGCTCCAGATGCGCCGCTTGCTGGTCGCCTACGGGGTGCAGGACACCCTTCCGAGCGTGCTCGCGGTGGCGGTCCTGGTCGAGACCGGCCCCATCCTTGCATCCCTGCTCGTGGCGGGTCGCCTGGGCGCGGGGCTGGCCGCGGAACTGGGCTCGATGACCCTGACCGAGGAGATCGACGCGCGGGAGGTCCTGGGCGCGCCGATCATCCCCACGCTCGTGGCCCCAAGGGCGATCGCCTGCATGATCGCGGTCCCGTTGCTGACGGTGCTCCTTGACGTGTTCGCCCTGGGCGGGGGGCTGATGGCCGAGCTTGCCGCCGGATCGCTCTCGGCACAAACCTATGGAGCACGCTCGCTCGACTTCCTCTGGCTCCGGGACATCGTCCCTTCCACCCTCAAGACGGTCGTGTTCGGAGCTCTGGTCGGGGTCGTGGGCTGCTGGACGGGGCTGAACGCCGACCGATCGACCGAGGCCGTGGGGCATGCCGCGACCCAGGGCGTGGTCCGATCGATGCTTTCGGTGTTTGCCGCCAACATCGTGCTCGTCATTCTGATACGATCGATTGTGGATACGATGGGCTGGGGGCCTCCCTGAAGGCCACCCGACAGGATCACGCGTCCTGGTTCCGTTGGAGTGGGTCGGCAGAGAACCCTTCGAGGCCCTCATGGCTCACGAGATCAGCCGAATTCGAGCCCTCATCAATGTCGCGCTCGTGGTTGTGGTGGTCGCGATCGCCGGCTTCGGCGCATCGCTCGTGGCGAGACGCCACTGGCAATGGCAGAAGACCTTTGCGGCGAGGGTCGAGCTGACCCACATCGCCGGGCTAGAGCTCGGGGGCAAGGTCCGCGTCCAGGGGATGGACGCCGGCGTGGTCGAGTCGATCATCGCGCCCACCGAGCCCGGACGCCCCGTCACGCTGATCCTGAGGCTCGACGAAAGGCTTCGCCACCTCGTCCGGGCCGACGCCACGGCCCGCATCGGAGCCCAGGGCGTGATCGGCGCGAAGGTGGTGGAGATCGTGCCGGGAGGTCCGACCGCCCCCAGGCTCGCCGACGGAGGGGTGCTGAGGGCCGAACCCACCATCGAGATCGCCGATGTCCTCCGGGAGGCGTCCACGGCGCTCAAACGGGTCGACTCGGTGGCGAAGGCCGCCGAGCAGGGCCTGGGCGAGATCAATGCGATCGCCGCCGACCTCCGCGCAGGGCGAGGTTCTCTGGGCAAGCTCATCAAGGATGACGAGGCTTACCAGAGGCTCATCGCCATGTCGGGGCGGGGCGAGAAGGTGCTGGGTGACCTGGACGAGAACCTGATCGCCCTCAAGAACACCTGGCCCCTCTCCCGGTACTTCAGCGGCCGAGGGTTCGATGACCGGGACCGTGTGCTCTTCCAGCCCGGATCCGATCGCGAGAGCCGGACCTTCCGGGGCGAGGATCTGTTCCAGCCCGGCCGCGCGGTGCTCACGGCGCAGGGCCAGAGGCAGCTCGACGATTTCGCCCGCTGGTTCGGCCGCACGAGGCGCCCGAAGTCCACCGAGATCGTGATCGCAGCGTTCACGGACGAGCTTCCGCACGACGAGGACCTGGCTCAGGCCCTCACGCAGGAGCAGGCCGAGGCGGTCCGCAACTACCTCACGCGGAGGCACGCCATCGACTCGTCGGGCTGGTTCAGCTCGCGCAAGATCGCCGCCGTGGGGTTCGGATCGCAGACCCCGCGAGCCGTGGCCGAGACCGCACCCGCCTCTCCGCCCCGCCGGATTGAGATCATCCTGTTCACCCCGCAGGCCTGATCTTGCTCAGCGCAGGGCTCTTCGTCGGCGCTAGCAGGTTATCTCGAAGGGGACCGGATCGCACAAAAAAACGGGACGCGGCCCATGCCACGCCCCGCCTCGAACTCGAGCAGCCTTTGCGACCTCGGCGATTACTCGCCGGCGCCCGGGGTGGTCTTCGCCTTCTTGAGCAGCTCGGGGATCAGGGTCTCGAGCTTGCCGCGGGCCTCGACGGAGTAGAGGTTGCCGTCGGCATCGACAATGAAGACGGCGGGGATGGCGTTGATGCCCCAGCCCTTCGAGAACTCGCTGTTCCAGTAGTTGCCCTGGTAGTACTGGGGCCACTGGACCTCGTTCTTGGCGACGTATTCCTTCAGCGCGTCCAGGCCGCCCTGCTCCTTGGGCTGGTCGAGGCTCACGCCGATGAACTCAACGCCCTTGTCCTTGTACTCGGCGTAGATCCGCTTCATGTTGGGGATCTCGGCGATGCAGGGGCCGCACCAGGTGGCCCAGAAGTCGATCACGACGACCTTGCCCTTGAGGCCCTTCATGGAGACCTGGGTCTCCTTGATCGCGTCGGTGAACTCGAGCTCGAAGGGCTTGCCGATGGCCGCCTTCTGCTTGCGGGCGCCGAGGATCATGCTGGCGGTCGAGCTGTCCGGATAGTCCTTGAGGATCCGGTCTTCGAGGACGCCCTTCTTGGCCTCATCCTCGGTGCTCCTCCAGAGGATGGCGAGCAGGTTCGGGGCGCGACGGTCCTTGGGGGCGAGCTTGAGGAACTCCTCGACCACGGGCATGGCCGCGGTCGGGTCGGCCTGGTTCTTCATGGCCACGAGCTGCGCCTTGAGGTAAAGCCCCTCGGTCTTCAGCCCGGTGTCCTTGGTGGTGGCGAGGGCGTGGTCGATCTCGGCCATGGCCTCGGTCATCTTGTCCTGGCGGGCCAGGATCATCCAGCGCTGGGGCAGGAGCTTGATCAGCTCCTTGTTCTCGGGATCGGCCTTCTGGAGGGCGGCGATCAGCTCGAGCCGCTTGGCGTTCGCCTTCTCCATCTCGGCCATGTAGGCGTCGATGGCCTTCTGACGGTCCTCGCCGGGCTTCTGGGCGAAGGCCGGGGCCTTCATCTCCCTGATCTCTTTCAGGATCGCCTCGGCACTCGGATCCTGCGCGAGGACCGGAGAGACCAGCCCACAGACGAACAGTGCAGTCAGTAATCGGCCCGCGACTCGCATGATGACATACCCCGTTAGTTTGACACGCCGGCACCCGAACCCGTTTCGTTTCAGAGCTCGCCGGGAGCGACGAGTCTTCACCCCATGAGGGTACGGCACCGCGAGAACCGCGTCAATCAGGGAGTCTTTTCCTGTCACCCCTGTTGCATTTTTGGATGAGTTCCCGAAGTCCACGGCGAGGCTTCCGGAGTCCGTCACGCCACGAGAACGGTCCGTCCGGGACCGGGGTCGTCGCGTCGCTCCCACTCGCGCCTCACGCGGGAGAGCCCGAAGGCGCACAGCTCGAACTCGACCGACAGGCGACGCAGGATGGGGGCCTCCTCCCCCTTCAGGGTGCTCGCAACATAATAGGATCGCTTGCCTTGCTCCTGAAAATTGATGAGATGGTCGGGCGACGCCGGGGACTGGAGGCCCGAGAGGGCTTCGGGGTAGACCCCGGTCCAGAAGAGCGTGAAGTCCCCCACGTGGCTCAGGGCGTTGCGACGCTCCTCCTCGTCGGGGGCGGCCTCGGCCTCGGCGATCATCCGGGTGACTTCCTGGACTCGCCTGCCGTGCCCGTCCCGGATCGACCAGACCGCGTCGCTGGGCACGAAGCGGGCGAGCAGCCCCGCCACGTAACCGACGAGTTTCGGGTCGCCGATGCCGAGCTCCGAGAGGAAGGTGGATTCGGTCAGGCCTCGGAAGAGGCGGTGGAGCGGATGGGATTCGGGGATCTCGCGCGTCATGACGGGCGTTCCTCACCCACGATGGACACGAAATGCGGAAGGGCGAAGGCGTGCCCACGGCGCGATCGCCGTCACCTCCGTCATTAATCTCTACGCCGAATCTCCGCATTGGGCAAGTGCGGTTCCGTCCCGGGAATGATCCCGCCCCTTGAAGTCGAGCATCGACCGAGACACAATAGAATACGATTAAGACGAGAAGAATATTTCGACCGATCACGGATCGCCGAGGCATGACTCCTCAGGCCGGCTTGATCCTGACGCCTCGCGGCGGAGGAAGTTCGTTTGCGCATCACGTTTCATGGAGCGGCCCGGAAGGTGACCGGCAGCGCCCATCTACTCGAGATCGGCGAGCATCGCATCCTGCTCGATTGCGGTCTTTTCGACTCGGATCGCGTGAGCCCCGAGAGCCCGAACCGGCACTTCACGTTCGACCCCCGATCGATCGACGCGGTGGTGGTCTCCCACGCGCACAACGACCACATCGGCCGCCTGCCCTGCCTCACGCGGGCCGGATACAACGGGCCGATCTTCACCACGAAGGCTACCGGCGACATCCTCAACATCATGCTCCGCGACAGCGCCCGCATCCAGCGTGAGGACATCCGCAACGTCCCCACCGATAGCGGACCCGTCGAGCCCCTGTTCGAGCTCCACGACGTGGAGTGGGTGGTCGATCATCTGGAACGCCTTTCCTACGACACCCGGACCGAGATCGTCCCCGGCGTGTTCCTGACCTATCACGACGCCGGCCACATCCTCGGCTCGGCGATCGTCCAGCTCGACTATCGCGAGAACGGACGCGATCGCCGGTTCGTCTTCACCGGCGACCTCGGGAGGCGCAACACCGGCCTCCTGCCCGACCCCACGGTCATCAAGAACATCGACATTCTCGTCTCGGAGAGCACCTACGGCGGCAAGGAGCTCGATCCGAACGAGAAGCTCGTCAAGCAACTCCACGCGATCGTCGCCCGGGCCACCCGGCTCCAGTCCAAGATCATCATCCCGGCCTTCAGCCTGGGCCGCACGCAGCGCATGGTCTACTGCTTCCAGGAATTGTTCACGATCCACAAGGTCAAGCCGATTCCCGTCTACGTGGATAGCCCGCTGGCTCTGCGTTTGACCGACGTGCATCGGGACTATCGCGACGCCTACACCCCGCTCGCCCGGAAGATCATGGACCGCGACCCCCAGTACTTCGGGGCCGATTTCGTGCACTTCTGCGCCTCGTGGGATGACTCCCGGCGGCTCAACCACCTGTCGGGGCCGATGATCGTGATCGCCTCGTCGGGCATGTGCGAGGCGGGCCGGATCAAGCATCACCTGAAGCACGCGGTCGAGGACCCCGACAACGCGATCGTGATCGTGTCCTACCAGGCCGAGAAGACCCTGGGACGCAAGATCGCCGAGGGGGTCGAGGAGATCCAGATCATGGATCAATGGCTCGACCTGAACGCGGCCGTCTACGTTCTGGACGGGTTCTCGGGCCACGCCGACCGCAACGACCTGGCCTGGTGGTACGAACAGACCGGCGGCGGGATCGAGCACGCGTTCCTCGTCCACGGCGAACCCGAAAGCATGGACGCCCTGCGTCCGTCGCTCCAGGAGCACGTGAGGGGCGAGGTCGTTATCCCCGAACTTGGCGCCTCCTACGAGGTTTGATCGCGACTTCCTGCGACGATCAGGACAGCGGGATCAGCTGCGATAGTGCCGTCTCACGGTCTCGACCGCATCCCGCCAGCGAGCGAGCATGGCCTCTCGCCAGGCATCGTCTCGTCTTGGCTGGAAGACCTCGCCTCGTTGGTTCAGGAGCGACGTGGCCTCGCCGATCGAGGGCCAGAATCCGACGCCGACCCCCGCGAGCACCGCCGCGCCCAGCGCGGTCGACTCGCTCTGGGGGCTCCTGACCAGGCGACGGCCCAGGAGATCGGATTGAAACTGGAGGAAGGGATCGGAGCGGGCCATCCCGCCGTCCACCCGCAACTCGTCGAGGGGCTGAGGCAAATCCGCCTCGATGGCCGCGATCAGGTCGGCGACCTGGAACGCCACCCCTTCGAGCGTGGCGCGGGCGAGGTCGGCGACGGAGGTCGCCCGCGTGATCCCGAAGATCGTCCCGCGAGCCTCGGGCTGCCAGTGGGGGGCCCCGAGCCCGGTAAGCGCGGGCACGAACACGATCCCCGATTCGGGGTCGCTCTCCCCATAAAGGCGGCTGATCTCTGGGGCCGCGCCTACCGCCTTCAGGCCGTCGCGGAACCACTGGACGGCCGCACCCGCGACGAAGACGCTGCCCTCCAGGGCATACTGCGGGGGTGCGCCGGGAAGGGCCGCCGCCGCGGTCGTCACGAGACCTCGGGTTGAACGCACGGCCGACCCGCCGGTATGGGCGAGCAGGAAGGCTCCGGTCCCGTAGGTGCATTTGGCCTGCCCGGCCGCCAGGCAGCCCTGCCCCACGAGCGACGCCTGCTGGTCTCCCGCGATCCCCGCGATCGGGATCCCGTCCGGCAGGTAGCCGAGGCCCCTCGTGGTACCCAGGATTTCCGCGCTCTGCCGGATTTCGGGCAATATTGAGGTCGGGACGTCGAACAGACTACAGAGCCCCGTGTCCCATCGCGCCTCGCTCAGATCCATGAGCATGGTGCGTGAGGCATTCGTCAGATCCGTCACGTGTTCTCGCCCCTGGGTCAGATGCCAGATCAAGAGGCTATCCACGGTCCCCCCGGCGAGATCGCCACGCTCGGCGAGCCTCCGCGCTCCGGGCGCGTGATCGAGCAGCCAGGCCATCTTCGTGGCCGAGAAATAGGGGTCGAGCACGAGCCCGGTTTTCCTCGCGATGTGGTCGCGATGGGCACCGAGGCGGTCGCAGACCTCGGCCGTGCGGCGGTCCTGCCAGACGATCGAGGGGCCCACGGGGGTGCCCGTGCGACGGTCCCAGAGGGTCGTGGTCTCGCGCTGATTGGTGATCCCGATCGCCGCCAGCCGCTCGCCCGAGATGCGAGCCTCGGCCATCGCCCAGCCGACCACCGGCGCGATCGAATCGACCAGGGATTCGGCGTCGTGCTCCACCCATCCTGGATGAGGATACGTGGGCAGAACTTCTTTCTGCCCCTGCCCGACGGGCCTGAGGGCGCGATCGTAGACCACCGCGCGGCTGCTGGTGGTCCCCTGGTCGATCGCCAGCAAGTAGTCCCGTGCCATGATCGCTCTGCCTCCCGGCCAGACCTCTGGGGTGGGCCGTCATCCTAACGCGCGAATTGACGATGACAACCGACCTCCGAACTCCGATCATATTCCGAGCCGGCCTCGACCCGTCTGGAAAGGACATGCGATGAGCGAAGACTTCATGATCCCGCTGGCGGCGATCGCACTGCCCGCGATCATCGTGCCCACGGTCCTCGGCTTCCGCCACGCCGCCAAGAAGCGAGACTTTCAGCATCGCGAGCGGATGAAGGCCCTGGAGACCGGCCAACCCGTGCCCGGCGAGGCGGGCTGGCCGGTGGCGGTGGCCACCGCCATGATCGGCGCGGGGGTTCCGTTGGTCTCGTTCTCCCTGACGATGGTCGCCTCGCTCAACAATTACACCCTCCCCGCGGAGATCTGGATTGCTCCTACGGTAGCCAGCGTGGTCGCCCTCATCGCGAGCGTGAGCGTGGCCAGGGCCATGCAACATCGAACCACTCCCCCCGCCCCCGACCAGGCGAAGCCGACGGCCTATGACCCGGACGCTTACGACGTGGTCGGCTCGCGAGGCTGATCGAGGGAAGGGTTTCCGGACAGGCCACCTGCCGCCCAGAGCCCCATGAGGGGCTCGATCGGGATGTGAAATCGGGCCGAGACGATCGTGAGCGAGTGAAAGGCCGCGATCAGTCCGACGGTCAGGAACGTGGGCCCGAGCCTTCGTCGGGTCTCGCGGGGCATGAAGATCAGCCCGAGAAGGGCCGCGACCGTCAGCCCCAGGTGTGAGGCCCGATAGAGGCGGCTGCGTGTTTTGGGGTTGGTTTCGTCGAACAGGACGAAGTAGCGGAGACGCCTCAGGCAGAGCCGAGGATATCGCCAGGGGTCGGCGCGAAGCTCGACCATGGCCCTGCGGAAGAGGATCCGCGACCGCTCGGGCTCGGTCTCGCGAGCCAAGACGCGGTAGTCCTCGGAGGTGAGGGCGATATCATCCAGATACCCGGCCTCGTGGCGGGCCTCCCAGAGGGCGCGATTGGTCTCGGCTAGCCCCGAACCGCGGGCCGCGAGCTTCGTCTCGACGGAGGCGCGGAGCACCTTGTCGGTCCCCTGGCTGAGGGCGCAATTGCCCTGCCAGAAGGCGTAGCCGAAGGTGCTCTTCACGAAGACGAGCTCGCCATGAACGGCCGCGTTCCGGACGATCCATGGGCTCACGCAGGCCACCGCCGCCGCGGCGAACACCAACGCCCGGCTTGAGGATCCTGGTTTCGTTGGACCCAAGCCCATCGCCCACAGGGCACCCGGGGCCACAAGGCCAAGGATTGGGTCCGTCAGCGTGAGCAGGCCGAGCAAAAGGCCGCCCGCCATCGCGTCCCGCGCGGATCGCGTTCGCCCCGCCCGATAGGCCAGAGCGAGGGTCCAGACCAGCAGGGTTGCGGCCAGAGCGGCGATCTGCACATGGGTCGCGGCGTAAACGAGCGTCGGATAGGTCGCGGCGAGGAAACCGGCAAGACTCGCCATCCGGCCTCGATCCGGGGCGACCTCCCGGCTGAGCGAGATCACGCCCACGACGAGCACACCCCCGAGCACCGCCTGGGCCATCTGGATCAGGAGCAGGGCGCGTGGCGTCTCGACCCCGCCGATGGCATAGGCCACCGCCAGCAAGCCGGGGTAGAGCGGGGCCTGCTGCGAAGTGGGGCCTTCGGCACCCAGGAACCTGACGGAGAATCCACGCCCCGCGAGCAGGTTCGAGGCGATTTCCCCGTGCTCGTAGGTGCTGCGGGGGATGGTATGGCTTTGCAACACCAGGATCGCCGCCGCCCTCAGGGCGATGGCAAGCCCCACCAGCAAGTTTCGCATCCAGTTCTCGGGCATCCTTGCCGGCTCCTCCAGGTCCTCGTCCGACCGGATTGTGACCTCCAGGCCACGATCGGGCAACCCGGATACCATTTCGTCCTGCCCTCGTTCGCGAGGAGATCGGGAACCGCGTTCACCGCCGGCAAGGGCGGCCTGCCGATTCAACTCGCCAGGAGAAGCTCCTCGATCACCACGGCCACGCCGTCCTCATCGTTGCCGGGCGCAATGTGATGCGCGGCGGCCTTCACCACCTCGGGCGCGTGGGCCATGGCGACCCCGAATCCGGCCTCGGCGATCATGGGCAGGTCGTTCATGTCGTCCCCCACGGCGCAGATCTCCCCCGGGTCGATGCCCCAGAGCTCGGCTAGGTGGAGCACGGCGGCCCACTTGCTGGCGTCGTGCCGGAGGACCTCGCACATGGTCCCCGCATAAGCGGGGCTCTTCTGCACGAAGGTCCGGACCCGACCGTGGAGAGGCTCAAGGAGAGTCTGCTCGAAGGCCAGCATACGCGGCCGATCGCCGATGGCGCACAGGTGAAAGTGCGGGGAGGCGCCCGGTTGTCCCACCGGGCCGAAGAGCGCATGCGACCGATTCCGGTCCAGGTAGTCGTCGAAGAGGGGGCGGCCGGTCCGGGGCTGGCCGGTCACGAAGTCATGGCCCTCGGGGCCGTGATCGGTGAAGCCGACCACGTGCTCGTCGTGCTCGCGAAACAGGGCCAGGATCTCGTCGAGGAGCCCGGCGTCGAAATCCGCCCGCCAGAGGGTTTCGCGACCGTCGTGGGCCTTCACCAGCGCGCCTGAGTTGCAGACGATGGGAGCGTCCAGGCCGAGCATCTCGGCAATGGGCCGGGCCCGGCGGTAGCGACGGCCCGTGCAGAGGACGGGCCGGATGCCCTGCTCCGCGGCGAGGGCGACCGCCTGTCGAGTGCGCGTCCTGAGCACACCCCGGCTGTCCAGGAGCGTCCCGTCCACGTCGAGCGCCAACATTCGCGGCCGTCGATGGATTCTCGGTCGCACGAGCGGCACTCCTGACCATGCGGTCCCTGGGGGGCGGTGAAGACATGGTAGCCAGAGCAAGTCCCGACGACCAACCCCATGTGATGGCCGGTCGGGCCTCACGGCGATATGATAGGAAATGTCGCGGTCCGGTCGGGCCATTTCCATCTCTCTTCCCCGTCCCGCCGGTTGATCGCGGTCGAATCCTGCGCGGAGGCTTGTGACGATGCGGTTCTGGACAAGACGAGGCCGTTTCGGTTGGTCGTTGATGCTGGCGGCGGCCGCTCTGGGATGCGACGGGGTCGGCTCCACGCCGCCCGGACCTCCTCGCGGGGTCCCGGTCACGGTCACGCCGAAGGTGGCCCTGATCCTGCCGGCGGGTGGGCTGGACGAGCTGGACGTCTGGGAAGCGACCGCACGCCGGGAGCAGGTCAGGACGAAAACCCTCATCGACATCCGCAGGCTCTCGCCGGGCGACCCTCCGGAGAAGCAGGCCGAGTTCCTCCGCTCCGCCGTCGACGAGGGCGCCTCGGCGGTCATCGTCATGGCGGCCGAGCCGAAGGCCGTGGTGAAGGTCCTGGAGGAGATCCGTGCCGAGGGCATCCCCGTCCTCCTGCTCGATCGAGACGTCCCCCTCTCGGGCACGCCGCCCCCCAGGGTCACTTACGCCTCGGACCGGGAGACGGCCAGGACCCTGGTGGACCTGTCCCTCGCCCGAGCCCTGTCCGACGGGTTCACAACGAAAGGCCCGGCGATCATCTTCTCGCACGCCCAGTCCGACGATTCCACCCGGATTCGGATGAAGGCGCTTCGCGAAGAGCTGGAGTCTCGGGGCGCACGCGTCCTTCCGGACGTGCTCTACACGGGGCTCATGCTGGAGGCGCAAAAAACCCTCCAGGACGTCCTCGTCTCGGCACCCCACGCCGCGATGGTCTTCGCCATGGACGACATGGCCGTGAAGGCGACCGCGGTCTTGCGGCATGGCCTGGATCGCACCCAGAGACGGTTCGTGATGGCCGGTTACACGCATGAAAAGAGGACCATGGAACTCGTCAACTACAACCTCGCGGCGGGCCTCGTGGACCGGAAGCCCAGCGACATCATCCACGTGGCCTTCGACACGGCGCTGGCCATGTCCCGCGGGGAGACGGTGCCGCTGCTCGTCGAATCCCCCACTCCGATCAATCCCTCGCTCACCCCGGAAAAGGAAGGGGTCGTCCCTCCCTTCCTCTCGATGCCCGAGATGCTCAAGAGCGCGCAGCCGGGCAGGGACTCAAGCATGCCCGTCCCCGACGAGAGCTGATCGGCAATCCTCGGTCCGGCCTCACATCCCGCGGTCCGGACACGGCGGGGTGTGAAGTCTCCCCTCACGAGGGATGACCAAGCCGCGAGCCATCTCAGTTAGCCCCGTGCTTCAGTACGCAACCCCCGCATAGCGACGGCCGCGCACGCTGTCGGGGAACATGGCGACCTGGTCGAGGTTCCCGTCGCCGTCGAACGGCATGGGCCGGGACGTCCAGTCGGAGCTGAGGTGGGGATGTTGCCGTGCCTCGGCTTCCAGGGGGGAGGAGATCCACAGCGTTTCCAGCTCAAGCGTGTTCGGGATCACCACGATGCGAGCCTGGCTGGGGTCGATCCTCCAGCAGGTCTCGAGCGCCGCATGGATAACCTCGCGATCGTCGGGCAGGGTGATCGGGATCCTCGCGCGTTCAAGGAAGCAGGACGTGAGGACGTTGATCCGGAACGGGCCCGGATCGAGCTTCGCGACCAGCCTCTCGGTGGTGAGGTCGGCGAACCCCACGCCCACGATGTTGCCGTGGCTCTCGTCGGACACGTCGAGGACCGCCAGACGCGTCACCACGGGCCTGGCGAAGTCCGGCTGAGTCTCGACCATGAGCCGGCCGATCACGTTCGGATCCATCCCGGCGCCCGAGTAGTTCTTGCCCAGTTCGCCTACAACGAGGACGTCGATCTGGTCGAACGGGAGACGGCCCATGAGCTCGCGGGCCCGATCGAGGAGCTTCGGTTCCACCTCGAGAATCGTGTCGGGCTCGACCCCGACGATCTCGGCGGGCTGATCCTTCGCGTTCTCGACGATGGCGAGGCCCAGGGCGAATTTGGTGTTCTCGATCAGGAATTTGCCCACGGCGGGCAACACGTCCTTCATCCCCCGAAGGCCCAGGCGGTGGATCTGCTCGGCCCCGGCGCGTTTGCCGAGACCGATGACCATCATCTTGAGCACGCCCGACTCGAAGGTCGCGCGGAAGTCCGTGTGCGGCTTCACCCGGTTCAGGACCACGATCCCATCGGCCTCGTGGGCATTCCTGTCGAAGTGGATGGGGAGGCCGATGGGCGAGGTGCCCAGGATCACCGTCTCCATGGAAGTGCGGACATCGACCCCCATCGATTCGGGAGTGATCCCGTATCCGGCCAGAAGCTCGCGCTGGCCTTCGGGCGTGGCCCCTCCGTGGCTTCCCATCGCGGCCACGATGAAGGGCCGATACCCCATTTCCAGGAGGGCATCAATCGCCGCCCTCGCCACGGTCGCGATGGTCGTGATCCCTCGGCTGCCGACCCCCACCGCGACGGTCCCGCCCGCCGGGATCCGGTTTCGGATGCCGCTTTCGAGGATCACTCGACGCACGGTCGCGGCCACATCCTCAACCTGAGGCTGTGGGACGTGCTGGTGGACCTGCATCAACTCGGGAAAGCCCATCACAAATCTCCCTCGCACCGCACCGCACCGGAGCGGGCGGCGTCAACCCTCGGCGATCAGGCGTTCTACCTTCCAGCTTCCCGAATCCGGCGCGAGGAGGACTTTCACCTCCGAGCCCGCCTGGTCGCCGCGAAAGACGACCTCCCTGAGCGTGATGCCGTTGCTCAGCAACTCCCCCTCGCGGACGAATCCGGCTTCCTGCCTGAGCACCGGATGTTTCTTCACCAGGCTCCGCAAGCCTTCCAATCCTAGCATGGACTTGAACTCGGTGGTCGTGCCCTCCCAGGCGGCATCGACCCGCCCGGCGCGAATTTCCGAGAGAAACGAGGCGGCAATGGCCTGCCCCTCGTTCGCCCCGAGACTCTTCGGCCCCCTCATCCAGGTGATCGTGATCACAACAAGGATCGCGATCGCCGCGAGGGCAGCGACCACACCCACGCCCACTCGGCCCCTGGGCTGGGGCAGTGATTTTCCGATCATGGAGAGAATCCCGTGTGGGCCCTGGATCAATAGTCCCCGAGAATTTCGTTGCCAGCCCGGGTGCCCAGGGCACGCCAGGTGGTTGGATTGACCGTGCTCTTCACGAATCGGGCCGATCCGTCCATGAGCAGCACGTTTACCCCTCCGGGATGGTAGCTGCGCGAGGTGACGGCGCCGTAGGTCGGAAGGGTGATCGACTCCCCGTCGCGGAGCGAGGTCACATCGATGTCATAAGTCTTCCCGTCGGCGGCCGTGTAGGGGACCATGGCATTGGGGGGGAACGTGGTGGTGATCCCGCACTCGTGGACATCCCCCTCGACCCACTCGGTGTGGCCGTTCCCGTCGAAGGTCCCGGCGGTGGTGAAGCTCGCGATGGCCGCCGGGTTCGCCGGGGGGGCCACGCCCAGGGTGGCCGGAAGCCGGGTGTCCCACAGGTTGGGCTGGTAGGCCTTGTTCTCGGCCATGGCCAGGGTGTTGCTCAGCCCGTCGGTCACGTCGGCGGGGCGGAAGGCCCGGTTCGGGGCGAAGGCGCCATCGCCGGCCTGGTCGCTCGCGGGATCGTAAATGAACCAGGTCCCCTCGTTGAAGCTGTAGTTCAACGGGTAATAGGTCAGCGTGGCGGTCGGGCGGGCCCTGTCGTTGATCTCGCTCGGGCACATGAACATCGAGATCCGGGTGGCGGCCACGGTGGGGCCGTCGGTGAACTGGTGATCCTTGTTCCACTGGATCAGGTTCGCAAGATTCTCCTGCTCCATGTACGGGAGCAATCGGGCGTGGCCCGACCACGGTTGGGAGGTCACGTTGCGCGGCATGATCGAGACGGGCGGGAACGTATTGTTGCTCGAAAGATAATTCTGAAGCGCCAGACCAATTTGCTTCAGGTTATTCACGCACTGGGCGCGACGGGCCGCCTCGCGTGCCGCCTGGACGGCGGGCAGGAGCAGGCTGATCAGGATGCCGATGATCGCGATGACCACCAGCAGCTCGATGAGCGTGAATCCACGGGCTCGACGCCTGGAACGCGGGAATCGTTGGTCCATCGGGGCCTCGTTCGTTCCGAAGCAGCCGCCGAGATTCGCGGAGTCGTCCACGAGGACGGCCGAACATCTCCGACACGCCCTTGAGCAAGGCAATCTGCTGCTTTCGCTGCTGGACGTATCCTGTCAAATCCGCGCAGGATCTTCAAGCTTGCCACCCCGCGAGCTGGAGTGCTCACGGGCCGTATCGTCTCAGACACGAGGTCAGGTCGTCGGGCGGGCCATTAACGCTTCGCCGCTGCCTGGGGGCCGAAGAACGGGGCGTACTCGCCGAACGGAGGGCCCATGCCCGAAGGACGTGGCCACGTCTCCACCGGGAAGGTTCGATACTTGCCCGGAGCCCCATAGATCGTGGTCGAGGGCTCGCGTCCCGCCCGCCAGAGCCCCTCACCGAAGGCATTCTGGGCCAACGCGGGGCGGGCGTAGCCATAACCGTAGCCTGCGCCGTATGGGGAGGAGAACTCCGAATAAAGGCGAGGGACGCCAAAACTCGCGGTCCCGTACGAGGTCCCGTAGAACCCCGGCGCGCCGAAGATCGTATTCGGGCCGCGAAAGGGCGGATCCGCGACAACACCGCCGGTATCCTGTCCCATCGCGCTGGTGATTCCATTCGCGGCGCTGAGAACCAAGCCAACAAGAACGAGCAGACGTCTCATGATCGTGATCTCGCGGAGATTGGCGACACGTCCGGCCCGCAGTCGACCGACGAAGAGCCTCAACCTAGAGTGTGCCCCATGCTTCGCCATGCTGCGGGAGAAATCTTCGGCCTCCAACGAAAGATGGGCGGGACAGACTCGATGTCTGCTCCGCCCTTGGTGATTGTCCCGGAACGTTCTGCCGAGTCTCAACGCCAGCGGCCGCCACGACCCCACCCGCCATATCCGCGTCCATAGCCGCCGTAGCCGCGATTCCCGTATCCGTAGTTGCGGTATCCATACCCGTAGGAACGGTATCCGTAATTCCCGTAAATCGGTACCGGGGCCACATAGGCCGGTGCCACGAACCCGGGGGCGACGTATCCCGAGCTGTAGTAACTCGTCACCGGGGCCCCGTAGCCGTAACCGTAGGGGGAACCGTACAAACCCGACCCGATCGTGATCCCGCCGCTGTAGGGATTG
The DNA here is from genome assembly GCA_031411935.1 of Planctomycetales bacterium. GTDB lineage: Bacteria > Planctomycetota > Planctomycetia > Isosphaerales > Isosphaeraceae > JAQGHR01. The sequence goes on from JANOBY010000027.1 coordinate 28,050, forward strand.
CCGATCTGGATGCCCAGCTGCGCCTCGGCTTTCGAGAGAGAGACCAGGCCAACAGTTCCCGCGAACACCAATGCCACCAATCGAGCCTTCATGTTCAACTCCTGTCCAGAAAGTGAGTCCCCGCCAGTTCCTACACTGATTTAACCGTAAGCCACTTGCGGCTCATGTCAGTACAGGTTGCAGATTTTGTACCGTTTGCTTCAAGTCGCGACACAAATCCACGATGGGTCGTTTTAGGACTCCCCAAATCCCAGACGCGAGGAATCCAAAATTGCGACTTGCACGTCCCGACATGGATCATTAAGCTGGAAACGAGATATCCGAGGCCCGGTGCCTCCGCGCGCCAGGAGACTGTGACTGATGCTGGATGCTGATGCGAAGGAGGGGCCATCACGGTCGCTCGATGAAGTCAATGCAACGGTTTCGACCGCGAATCCCAATACGTTTAAGCGGCTCTTCGCCTTTTTGGGCCCGGCTTATCTCGTGAGCGTGGGCTATATGGATCCGGGCAACTGGGCCACGGATCTGGAGGGCGGGGCCCGGTTCGGCTATGCCCTGCTCTGGGTCCTGCTCATGTCGAACATGATGGCCGTGCTCTTGCAGACTCTCTCGGCGAGGCTCGGGGTGGTCACGGGGCACGACCTGGCCCAGGCCTGCCGCGCCGAGTATTCGCGACCGGTGAACATCGTGCTCTGGCTCCTTGCCGAGGTCGCGATAGCGGCGACGGACCTGGCCGAGGTCGTGGGCACGATCATCGCGCTGAAGCTCCTGTTCAACATGCCCATGCTGTGGGGGTGCCTCGTCACGGCGCTGGACACGTTCCTGCTTCTCTGGCTCCAGAAATGGGGCATGCGCCGGATGGAGGCCTTCATCCTGGTCCTGGTGGCCACGATCGGCGGATGTTTCCTCACCCAGGTGTTCTGGGCGGGGCCCGACCCCTCCGCCATGCTCAAGGGGTTCTGGCCGAGTCTGCCCGTCGACAGCGAGGGATCGACGACCGGGGCCCTGTTCGTGGCCATCGGGATCCTGGGGGCGACCGTCATGCCCCACAACCTTTACCTGCACTCGGCGCTCGTGCAGTCGCGCAAGATCGGGGCGGATGTGAAGAGCAAGGCCGAGGCCTGCCGGTTCAACCTGATCGACTCGGCGATCGCCCTGAATGCGGCCTTCTTCGTGAACGCGGCCATCCTCGTGCTCGCGGCCTCGGTGTTCTTCACGCGAGGCGAGACCGTGGCCACGATCGAGCAGGCTCATGAGCTTCTTCCGAGATTCCTGGGCCCCTGGGCCCCCATCCTCTTCGCGGTGGCCCTCCTCTGCGCGGGCCAGAGCTCCACGCTGACCGGCACGCTGGCCGGTCAGATCGTGATGGAGGGCTACCTGCACCTGAGGATCGCCCCCTGGCTGCGACGCCTGACCACGCGTCTGCTCGCGCTGACCCCCGCCGTGGTCGTGATCGCCATTTTTGGCGAGGGGAAGACCCAGCAACTGCTCGTCATGAGCCAGGTGGTGCTGAGCTTGCAGCTCTCCTTCGCGGTCATCCCGCTCATCCACTTCACCTCGAACCGCCGGAACATGGGCGTGTTCGCGTCCCGCTGGTGGGTCCAAATTCTGGCCTGGATCACCGCCGCAATCATCGTCTCGCTGAACGCCAAGCTCGTCCTGGACAAGATCGCGGAATGGGTCGGGGCGGCCGGCGACTCGGGCACGAAGTTCGGCCCGATCCCGGCGTCATGGGTCGCGGGTCTCTTGCTCTACGGGCTCGCCGGCGCGATCGCCGCCCTGCTCGTCTGGGTCACGATCAAGCCCTGGATCCGCAAGGCCCCGCCCTGGACCGCGGCCCCGAGCGTGTCGCTGGATTGGGCCGATGCGTTGCGGCCTCGGACCCTGCGATCCATCGGCGTGGCACTGGAGCACAACGCCGGCGATGCCGAGATCCTCAACCGGGCCCTGAGCCTGGCCGATCCCCGCAAGACCCAGCTCGTCTTGCTGCACGTGGTCGACACCCCGATGTCCGGAGTGTACGGGTCGGAGGCGGGCGATCGCCATGCGGACGCCGACGAGCGCTACCTGGCGGAGGTCGTGACCGTCCTCACCGAGAAAGGCTTCAACGCCGTGTCCGTGCTCCTGCATGGACCGGACCGGGCCAATCAGCTTGTTACGCGTCTTCGCCGCGAGCCCGTGGACCTGCTGGTCGTGGGCTCTCACGGCCATGGGATGATGAGCGACCTGCTGTTCGGACAGACGGTGGACAAGGTCCGTCATGGGCTGGAGATCCCCATGCTGATCTCACGCCCCTCCGTATGAGCGAGGACTGAACGCTGAGGCGTTCCATCTGCGCATGAAAACGGGTTCCGGGATCCTAAGCTGAGGATCCCGGAACCCGAGGTTTTCACCGTTCGAAGCTTATCAATTGATAGCGTCGCCGGGGATAACTTCGCCACCGGCCTGGGTGCCAAGGGCATGCCAGGTGCGGATATTGATGCCGCTCTTGATGAACTTGACCGAGCCGTCGCACATCAGGGTGTTCACACCACCGGGGTGGTAAGAGCTGGCCGTGATGATGGTGTCGTAACCGGCGGCGTTGCAAGCCTTGCGGTTGGGGGGCTGGATGTGGAAGTATCCGCCACCACGGCCGGAGTCGTGCATGGTCCAGATCTCGCCCTTGAAGTCCCAGCTCCGCGAGCTGGAGGCCTGGCAGAGACCGGCGAGCTTGAAGTCGGCGTCGGTGTCGCCCTGGGGAATCGCGGTCACGCCGCCGGGGGAATTGTAGGTCATGTTCAGGCCATCCTGGGCGGCATTGTTCGCGGGGTCGCGGCCCTTGCCCTTGACGATCTCGCTGAACAGGGCCGTGCTCGACAGGCCGTCGGTGATCGTCGCGAAGCTGCGCGTCGTCTGGAGGCCGCCGTCATGGCCCTGGTAATAGGCGATGCCGGTGGAGACCCAGGCCGTGTTGTAGCGGTTCAGGCCGCAGTTCTGCCCGTAGCTCGTCCCCGGGACCTGGGGATCGTCCGTACCGGGATCGTTCGCGTCCGAGGGGCAGATGAAGCTGGCGATCTTCGTACGCCGGATGGTCCGGTTGATTTGGATGCCATCGATCGGCGATCCGGGACCGGTGTTCCAGATCGCGCTCACGTTGAAATTGACGGTGTTGTAGGCGTTGGTCTGCTCCATGAAGGGCAGGATGCGGACCTTCATCGAGAAATTCTGCGGGCCCGCGACCCAGCCGAACTGGGGATAATCGTTCGAGTAGACCTCGCCGGCCGGGGGCAGTGAGTCGGTCGCGGAGTGGTAGTTGTGGATCGCCAACCCGATTTGCTTCAGGTTGTTGGTGCACTGGCTGCGCCGCGCAGCTTCGCGTGCCGCCTGCACCGCAGGCAATAAAAGGGCGATGAGGACGCCGATGATGGCAATAACCACCAACAGCTCGATGAGCGTAAATCCGCGTCGTCGCATTCTCGGCCTCCAAGACAGGATAAAGACGAACAGGCACGACCCGGAAAACCGGGGCTGAGAGGTGTGGCTGCCGGGTCTTAAGCAGGGAAAGCTCGCATCTTCCCTGGCAACGGACTCGTCTACCACTGATTAAAGCTAGCAGGGATTCTTCCAAAATTCAAGAGACGCACCGTTCGATCTCGACACCTTCGCCATTTCGAAATCAAGAACGTCATCAGAGCTTAGCGACATATCGGAACGCACGGTCCTTTTTTTCCAACATTTCACGTAGGTCAGGTATCGATCAGACAGCGTTTAAACGAAAAAGCTCCGGGGTCTTGAGAAGAGACCCCGGAGTTCGGGTTGAGCTCGAAAGCCTCAAATCAATTGTAAGCTTCGCCCGGGATCACTTCACCACCAGACTGGGTTCCCAGGGCGGGCCAAATCCGGACATTCATCCCCGATTTGATGAACTTGACCGAGCCGTCGCACATCAGGGTATTTACACCGCCCGGGTGATACGAGCTGGCGCCGACCATGGTATCGTAACCGGCGGCGTTGCAAGCCTTGCGGTTGGGGGGCTGGATGTGGTAGTAGCCGCCGCCTCGGCCGGAGTCGTGCATGGTCCAGACCTCGCCCTTGAAGTCCCAGCTCCTCGCGGACGAAGCCTGGCAGAGAGAAGCCAGCTTGAAGTTGGCGTCGTTGTCGGTGTCGGGGAGCACGGTCGGGAAGTTGTTGAGAGTGTAGGTCATGTTCAGGCCATCCTGGGCGGCATTGTTCGCGGGGTCGCGGCCCTTGCCCTTGACGATCTCGCTGAACATGGCCGTGCTCGACAGGCCGTCGGTGATCGTCGCGAAGCTGCGGACCTGAAGCATCCCCCCGTCATGCCCCTGGAAATAGGCGATTCCGCTGGATCGCCAGCCGGAATGATACCGGCTCAGGCCGCGATTCTCGCCATAACTCGTGCCCGGGAGCTGGGGATCGGCCGTGCCCGGTTCGTTCGCGTCGGACGGGCAGATGAAGCTCGCGATCTTCGTCTGGCGGATGGTCCGGTTGATGTCCACGCCGTCGATCGGGGCGGCCGGGCCGGTCCCCCAGATGGCGGACACGTCGAAATTCACGGTGCTGTACGCGTTGCCCTGCTCAAGGAAGGGCAGGATGCGGACCTTCATCGAGAAGTTCTGCGGGCCTGCCGTCCCCACGAAGCCGGGATATTCATTCGAGTTGAGCTCGCCGGCCGGGGGCAGCGAGTCGTTGGCCGAATGGTAATTGTGGATCGCCAGCCCGATCTGCTTCAGGTTGTTGGTGCACTGGCTGCGCCGCGCCGCCTCCCGAGCAGCCTGCACGGCAGGCAAGAGCAGGGCAATCAGCACGCCGATGATGGCGATCACCACCAGAAGTTCGATGAGGGTAAAACCGCGACGACGCATCTTTTGAAGCTCCTCTTGAGACAATGACGCACCCGCCCCCCCGTGGCTCGGGGAGTCAACGATGTGCCGTTTCGCTCGGGCCGGGGGATGGCTGCGATTCCCCCGGACAGAATCCTTCCACCGATGAATCCATGAACGCACGATTGCGGACAGAGATGCACCGTGCATGTAGGGGTTTGAGCGTTTTCTCCAAAGAGCTTGGCCGCACTTTTCGAATCTTCAGAGGATTTTTGTCGATCCGATGATGTTAACGATCTTTAATGTGTCAATATTCTCACATCATAGAATTTATATGATATGACCAGTGCAGCCTTCCCGGCGGGCAGCGAGCCCGATCGTTCCGCTGCCCCTCGTCTTGACGTGATTGACGCAATTCGACCGTCGGGGCTAGAATGCGTCCTGGATCGGCATGGGGACGGCTCGTGAACGGTAAGTCGCGATTCTCGATGGCCATCACGTACTACAAGCGATTCCGAATGGAGGCCGACCTCGACCTCCAGCCCATCGCTCCGCACCTGCCCGATGGCTTTACCTGGATCCCGTGGGAAGAGCGGCTCCTGGACTACCATGCCGAGGTCAAGTATCTGAGCTTCCGCGACGAGGTCGACGCGCACGTCTTCCCCTGTCTTTCCGATCGCTTCGGGTGTCAGCGCCTCATGAGGGAGATCCGCCGCAAGCCGGGCTTCCTCCCGGGCGCGACCTGGTTGATCGGTTGCGACGAGGGATATGTGGGGACCGTCCAGGGCGTGATGGACCGTACCGGGTTCGGCGCCATCCAGAATCTGGGGGTCGTGCCCACCTATCGGGGCCTGGGCCTGGGCCGAGCCCTGGTTCACCAGGTCCTGGAAGGATTCCGAGGGGCCGGTTTGCGGCGAGCCTATCTGGAAGTTACGGCCGAAAACTCGAGCGCCGTGATGCTTTATCGCGAAGCGGGCTTTCGCCGTGCTAAAACTCTCTACAAGGCGGTCGACAGTTAAGGCCAGCGCATCTCCGACGAAGCTCCACTCGGCCTGGCCGATCTATCCAGGGCGTGGACCGATCCGCCCGTAACGCGAGGTTGCCGTGCCCGATTCTCTCCTCTCTCAGCATGAGTTCCCCAACGGCCTGACCCTGGTGGCCGAGGCCATGCCCGGAGTGCAGTCGGCCTCGTTCACGTTGCTGGTCCCCGCAGGCGCGGCGTTCGAGCCCTCGGACCGAGGCGGGGCGGCCTCGATGGTGGCCGAATGGATCACCCGGGGGGCCGGCGACCGAGACAGCCGGAGCCTGCTCACTGCGCTCGACAATCTGGGCGTGAGCCACGCGGAAGGGGCCCAGACCGTCCACACCAGCCTCTCCGCGGCCACCCTGGGCCGCAACCTGATCCCGGCCCTGCGGATCTTCGCCGACATCCTGCTTCGCCCCCACCTGGACGACGAGGAGGTGGACGCCATCCGGGCCCTCTCGGCCCAGTCGCTCCAGAGCCTGGAGGACGACCCCGGCTCGAAGGTCATCTACGAGCTCCGCAAGCGACACTTCCCCGACCCCTGGGGCCGCCCGGCCCCCGGCACGATCGAGGGCGTGAACGCGGTGACCCCCGACGAACTTCGCCATTTCTACCAGACGGTCTATCGCCCCAACGGGGCGATCCTGGCGGTCGCCGGATCGATCGATTTCCCCCGCCTGAGAGACGCCGTGGGCGAGCTCTTCGGAGAATGGAAGGCGCAGCCCACGCCCTCGGTCACCCTTCACGAAGCCGGCCCGAGACGTGGGCACCTCTTGAAAGAGACCCAGCAGATCCAGATCGCCCTGGCTTATCCCACGGCCACGGTCACGAGCCCGGATTACTACCTCGCCCGCGCGGCCTCGGCCATCCTGGGCGGATATGCGTCCGCCCGTCTCTTCACCGAGGTCCGCGAGAAGCGGGGCCTGTGCTACTCCGTTTATGCCTCGTACGAGAGCTTCAAGGAACGCGCCGCCGTGGTGTGCTACGCCGGGACCTCGGTCGAGCGGGCGCAGGAGACGCTGGACGTGAGCCTGGCCGAGATCGCCCGGCTGGGCCAGTCGGGCGTGGAGGCGGAGGAGCTCGACATGATGAGGGCGGGGCTCAAAAGCTCGCTCATCATGCAGCAGGAATCGTCCATGAGCCGATCGAGCTCGCTGGCCTCCGACACCTACTACCTGGGACGGGTCCGGTCCCTGGCCGAGATCTCGGGAGAGCTCGACGCGCTCACCCCCGAATCCGTGAGCGCCTTCGCCTCAAGGCAGGAGACCGAGGCCATGACCCTCGTGACCCTGGGCCCCAAGCCGCTTGACGTCCCGGCCTGACGCCGAGGGACCGACTCCTCTGACTCGATCACCTCTCCAAAGGAACGACCTTCCTCATGCCGTTTCATCACACCACGCTTCCCAACGGATTGCAGGTGATCGCCGAGCTGAACGACCAGGCCCACTCGATCGCGGCCGGGTTCTTCGTGAAGGCGGGCTCGCGAGACGAGACCGGGGAGATCGCCGGCCTCTCGCACTTCCTCGAGCACATGGTGTTCAAGGGCACGCCGCACCGCGACGCCCTGGCGGTCAATCGCGACTTCGACCGCGTGGGGGCCAAGCACAACGCCCAGACCTCCGAGGAGGACACGGTCTATCACGTCACGTGCCTTCCCGAATATCTGCCCAGGGCGTTCGACGTGCTCGCCGACATCCTCCGTCCGAGCCTGCGTGAAGACGACTTCGAGACCGAGAAGAAGGTTATCATCGAAGAGATCAAGATGTACCTCGACAACCCGATGAGCGTGGCCTACGAGGCGGCCAAGGCCGCCCACTTCGGGCCGCATCCGTTGGGGCAGAGTATCCTCGGGTCGGTCGAGTCGATCACCGCGATGACCGCCGAGCAGATGAAAGGGTACTTCGCGGCCAAGTACAGCCCCGCGAATATCGTGCTCGCCTTCTCGGGCAAGGGCGACTGGGACGGGCTCGTGGAGCTGGCCGAGGCCCAGTGCGCGAAGTGGGACGGGGGCAAGACCTCCCGGCAGGTCGTCGCGCCGGTCGGCCAGAAAGCATTCCAGACGATCCTCCGCGCCGAGGACCAGCAGCAAACCATCCTGACCGTGGCCGACGCCCCCCCGCTGGAGAGCGACGACCGGTTCGCCGCCGCCCTGCTCACCACGATCCTCGGCGACCACACCGGTTCCCGGCTCTACTGGGCCCTGATCGACCCGGGATATGCCGACGGCGTGGAGTTCTCTTATCAGGATTTCAACGGCGCCGGGGCCTTCTACACCTTCCTGAGCTGCGAGCCCGACGAGGCCCAGGCCAACCTCCAGCGCATCGCCGATATCTACGCCTCGGCCCTGAGCGAGGGGGTCACGGCCGACGAGCTTGAGCAGGCCCAGAACAAGGTTCTCGCCCGGACCGTCCTGCGCAGCGAGCGGCCGATGGGTCGCCTCATGTCGCTCGGCTTCCACTGGACTTATCGGCAAGAGCATCTGTCGGTGGAGCAGGAGCTGGAGGCCTACTCCAAGGTCACGGTCGAGGACATCGCCCGGGTCCTCAAGCGATGGCCGCTCATCCCGATGACCGTCGTCTCCGTCGGCCCCACGACCGAGCTGGAACCCGTGAACGTCTGATGCCCTCGGGGCCCTCGCCTCCGGTTTTCCCCACCTTGTCGAGCCGGAGAGCCGGTCCATGCGAGTCGTGAGCCTCCTGCCCTCGCTGACGGAACTTGTTTGTTCCCTGGGACATGGAGAGAGCCTCGTGGGCGTGACCCACGAGTGCGATTACCCTCCAGGCGTGGAGAGGCTTCCTCATCTCACGAGGACGAGGATCCCCGCGGGGTCCTCCAGCCTGGAAATCGACACCCTGGTCTCGGCTCAGGGGGGCTCGCTCTACGAACTGGACGGAGAACTCCTCTCCTCGCTTCGCCCCGACCTGATCCTCACGCAGGCCCAGTGCGATGTCTGCGCGGTCAATGAACAGGCCGTGAGGTCTTGCGCCGCCGCCCTACCCGGTGGCCCGGCCGTCGAGAGCGTGAACCCGCTCGATTGGCCGGGCGTGGCCGGCATGTTCCGCCGCGTAGCGGAACTGCTGGGAACTCCCGAGCGAGGGGCCCGGCTCGTGGACGCGGTGCGGGAACTGGGGGAGCAAGTCCAGGCGGCTCGCGGCGGGAAGCCCCCCGTCTCGGTGGCGCTCCTCGAATGGATGGATCCTCCTTATGTGGCAGGCCACTGGATCCCCGACCTGATCGCGATGGCCGGTGGATCGGACGTCCTGGGCCGGTCGGGTGAGCCTTCGCGACGCTGCACCTGGGCCGAGATCGCGCAGGCCGACCCCGAGGTGATCCTGCTTAGCCCGTGCGGGTTCAGCCTCGAACGTTCGGAGACCGAACTGCCCGCGTTGTTTGCCCGTCCCGAGTGGCAGGGCTTGCGGGCCGTAAGCAGCCGCCGCGTGTTCCTCGTCGATGGGAACGCCTATTTCTCCCGGCCCGGCCCCCGACTTCGCGAGAGCCTCGCCATCGCCGCGGCCGCTCTCGACCCTGAGGCCTGTCGGCAATTTGCTCCCGGTTGGGGCTGGAAAGATCTCCTCGGGTCCGAATAAGATCGGAGTCAGGAGATCCGACACCATGAGCGAACCGCAAACTCGCCACTTCTGGACCCCGGCAGGCCGGTCCATCGTGTTCCTGCTCGCCGCCACCTCGATCTGGTGCCTGCTTGCGGAATTCTACGGCCTCTGCTCGATGAGGACGTTCACACTCTGGATCTCCCTGCCGGCGATGGCCTTGCTGAGCGGGTCGGTGGTTCTGGACCTCGCCCGAGGGGATCGGGCCCTCGCCCGCAACGTGATCCTGGGCGCGGTGGCCGGACTGGTCGCGGCCGTGGCTTACGACGTCTTCCGACTCCCGTTCGTGTTCGCCAACGACCTGGGCATCGCGCACGTGGTCCCGCCTTTGAAGCTGTTCAAGGTGTTCCCGAGGTTCGGGGCGATGATCCTTGGCCAGACGATCGAGCAGCCCTCGTACTCCCTGGGTGCCCAGTTGATCGGCTGGACGTACCATTTCTCCAACGGCCTGACCTTCGGCGTGATGTATGCGGCGATGGTGGGCCAGCCCTCGCGGCGGCACTGGCTCTGGGCGGTGGTCATGGCGGTCGGGCTGGAACTCTGGATGCTCCTGAGCCCGTACCCGAAGACATTCGCCATCCATGTGACCCCCACGTTCATCGCCGTGACCCTGGCGGCCCACCTGGTCTTCGGCGTGGTTTTGGGGCTCTGGTATCGGGGCATGCGGCGAACGCCCGTGGTCTGAGAGTGCGAAAAGCGGCCCGATGGTCTTGCGTGGTTGACGCGCCCTCGGCATAATTACTCGATGCGCGGCCCCCCGATGGGTCGCTTTTCCGTCTCTTGCGGTTTGTTCGAAAGGTCTGTCATGGCGGACGCGGTGACAATTTCGGTTGAGGCTCGTGACCCGGCGAAGAACAAGGGGACCGGCTCTCGCGTGTCTCGCAAGCTCCGGGCCCAGGGGAAGATCCCGGCGATCGTGTACGGCCACAAGCAGGCCAACCAGCCGATCACGATTTCCCGCGATGACGTGTGGCAGATGATCAAGCGGTCGTCCCACCTGGCCAGGCTCAGCATCAACGGCGTGACCGAGATGGTCCTCGTCCGCGACGTGCAGTGGGACCATCTGGGCAAGGAAATCATCCACCTGGACTTCGCCCGCGTGTCGGCCGACGAGACGGTCACGACCGAGATCAAGCTCGAACTCCACGGCACCGCCCCCGGCGTTTCCGAGGGGGGCGTCCTCGACTTCCTCGTGCACACCCTCGAGGTCACCTGCCTGGCCACGTCGATCCCCGACTCCCTCCGCGTGGAGCTGTCCGACCTGCACCTGGACAAGGCGATCCACGTGAAGGACCTCGTCCTGCCCCAGGGCGTGACGACCGCGGTCGACCCCGAGCTGACCATCGCGCACGTGACCACCCCGCGGACCAACGTCGAGCCCACCGCGACCGAGGGCGGGACCGAGCCCGAGGTGATCGGACGCAAGGCTGAGGACAAGGAGGAGAAGTAACGGCTCGTCCGCATGATGGGCGAGCGGTGAATCGTGTATGATCAGCAAGCTCGTCGTGGGACTCGGAAACCCCGGTAGCAAGTACGACGGGACCCGGCACAACATCGGCTTCGAGGCCGTCGACCGGCTCGCCGCCAGTACGAGCCAGGGGGCCAGGTTCTCCCGGAAGTTCGAGGGCCTGCTGGCCGAGGCCGAGATCGACTTCCGCCGAGTCTTGTTGCTCAAGCCCGAAACCTTCATGAATCTCAGCGGCCGGAGCGTCCGGCAGGCGATCCAGTTTTACAAGCTCGACCCCGAAACTGACCTTTTCGTGATCTGCGACGACCTCAACCTCCCCCTGGGCAAGCTGCGGATCCGGGCCTCGGGCTCGGACGGCGGCCAGAAAGGGCTCCGCGACATCACCGCGCAGCTCGGATCCGATCGCTACGCCCGCCTCAGGATCGGCCTGGGGGAGAAAGGTCCGATGGACGCCGCGGATTTCGTCCTGAGTCGTTTCAAGTTTGCCGAACGCCCGATCCTCGACGATTCCCTGATTGCCGTAAGCCAGGCGGTGGCCGTTTGGGCCAGCCAGGGAGTGGACGCGGCGATGAACCGATTCAATGGCCCCCTGTCCTGACCCCGATAATCCTGCGTGAGGTGCGTGCAACGCACCCGGATAGATCCCGGATCCCTGCCTGAAGGTGTGTTGCACGCACCCGACACGAACCGTACAGCGGAGAGGCTCCCTTGCCCGTCAACACCTACGAAGGCATGTTCGTCCTGGACAGCTCCAAGGCCGCCGTCAACTGGGACGAGGCCGTCAAGACCGTCCACGACATCCTCGCCAAGCACAACTCCGAGATCGTCGCCAGCCGCCAGTGGGACGAGCGTCGCCTGGCCTATGCGGTCGATGGCCACAAGAAGGGCACCTACCTTCTGACCTTCTTCCGCACCGAAGGCGCCAACCTGAAGGAAATCGAGGCCGATTGCCGCCTCAACGAGCTGATCCTTCGCGACCTGATCCTCAAGGTCCACCCCAAGCTCGAGGCCGGGACCGTCAACCAGGCCATGACCTCGACCCCCGGCGTGGACGAGGATGAGCCCCGCCGCGAGGAAGAGGACGATCGTCCTCGCCGCCGCCGCCGCGAAGATTGAGACCGAGCCAAGTTCGACCGGGATCCACCCTGACCCACAGCTTGTTCCTTGTTGTCCCGCCGTCCGTATGATAACTTACGATTAGGGAACAACCGTTTACGTCCGTGACGTCAAGGGTGGTCTCGAGTGGGAGCGGCGGTTGGCCGCTCCCGGGGAGATTCTGGCGATGGCCGACCTGAATAAAGTCTTCTTGATGGGACGCCTCACGCAGGACCCGGAGCTGCGCTACACCCCCAGCGGTGCCGCGGTGACCGACCTGCCGATCGCGACCAGCCGCTCCTGGACCGGTAAAGACGGCGAGCGCAAGGAAGAGACGCTGTTCATCGACGTGACCGTATGGGACCGGCAGGCGGAAAACTGCTGCCAGTACCTCAAGAAGGGGCGAAGCGTCCACATCGAGGGCTCCTTGAAGATGGAGTCCTGGGACGACAAGGCCTCCGGCGAGAAGCGCAAGAAGATCAAGGTCCTGGCCGACCGCGTGCAGTTCCTCGATCGCAAGGAGGACGGCCCCGGCGGAGGCCCCTCCTACTCGGACGACGAGTCGCACGCCCCTCGCGAGGCCCGGCGCCCGTCCCCGCCGTCCAACGGCTCGGGCTCGTCGTCACCCCGATTCAACAACTCGGCGCCCCCTCCGCGTCGCCCGGCCCCTGCGCCAGAGCCCGACGCCGACGACGATATCCCGTTCTGATCCTCACACCCTCCGACTGACCTGAACTGAACCGGTGCGGACCGCCCGAGAGGCCCTGGTCCGACTGCCTTGGGAGCTGCGATCATGGCCCATGTGAAGATGACCGACAAGAAGCCCGGCAAGGCGAAAGCCAAGGCCAAGGCTGGCAAGAAGGGCAAGGCCCCTTCGGCGAGCGCCGCCAAGAGCAGCACCGCCGCGGCAACCCTCACGGCCGTGAGGCAGCCCGGCGTCGAGCGTCGGAGAAACCACCCGATGCGCGCCAAGGACGGCCACATGCAGGTCATCCTGACCCAGAATGTGGCCCACTGCGGCGTGACCGGCGACCTCGTGAAGGTCAAGCCCGGATTCGCCCGCAACTACCTCCTGCCCCAGGGCATGGCCACCTTCGCGACCCCGCACAACCTGCGGCTCATCGACAAGCACCGCGAGCGTCTCCGCCAGCTGGAAGAGGCCCGTCGTTCGGATCTGATGAGCCTGGGGGCCCAGATCGCCCAGCGGCAGATCACGATCGAGGCCAACGCCAACGCCGAAGGCCACCTTTACGGCTCGGTGAACGCCGACCAGATCGCCGCAAGCCTCCGCGCCGAGAAGCTGCCGATCGACGACTCGATGGTCCGGATCGAGGGCCCGCTCAAGGAGCTCGGCCTGTACACCATCGCGCTGCACCTCGGCCAGGACGTGACCACCGAGTTCAAGCTCTGGGTCGTGCCCACGCACAACCCCGAAGAGACGAACTGAGCGATCACGGATCGAGCGATCTCACGTCGACCGGGGGTGAAGGCGGCCTGGCCACTTCACCCCCGGTCGCGTTGCATTCCCGCTTAGGCTCACGTCCGTCCCAATCCCACTTCCATTCCGCCCCGGCCCACGATTTTTCTGTTGTGGTGCCGTTCGCGACGTCGATACCATTGTACACGTATCGCGACGCTGAAAATGGCCGCCCAGGCCGGACGGAGACTCCTCGGCCATGTCCGCTCAGCCCTTCAACCCCGGCAATGGTCAGGATCGTCCGAAGCGAGCCGACATCGTCCCGTTCCCCGAGGATCGGCTCCCCCCGCAGAACATCGAGGCCGAGCAGAGCGTCCTGGGCGCGATCCTGCTGGACAACGAAGTCCTCCACGATGTGGTCCCGCTGCTCAAGGTCGAGGACTTCTGGCGGAGCGATCACCAGATCATCTACCGCGCGATTCGTCACCTCTACGACGAAGGCAAGCCGGTCGACACGACCATCCTCTACGAGGAACTCACGGTCCGCGGGGAACTCGAACGGATCGGCGGACTCGACACCCTGCGCGAGATCGCGAACCGCGTCCCCCACGCCGCGAACGCCAAGTACCATGCCGAGATCGTGCGTCAGAAGGCCATCAGCCGCGAGGTGATCTCGAATTGCCGCGAGGTGATCGAGGCCGGATACTCCAACACGGTCACTGCCGACGGATTGCTCGAGGACGCCGAGCGTCGGATCTTCGCGATCGCCGAGGAGAAGGTCACCGGCGAGACCGTGGCCATCACCGACATCCTGTCGCAGGCCATGGACCGGATCGAGCTCCGGGCGACCGACAAGCACGCGGTGAAGGGGCTGAGCACCGGCTTCTATGAGCTCGACGAGATGACCTGCGGCTTCCAGGCCGGGCAGCTCGTGATCCTCGCCGCCCGCCCGAGTATGGGAAAGACCGCCTTCGCGCTCAACCTCTGCGAGCACGTGGTCGTCGAGCAGCAGGTGGGGGCCCTGTTCGTGAGCCTGGAAATGGGCCAACTCGAACTGGCCGAGCGCATGCTCAGCGCCCGTTCCCGTGTCGATAGCCACAAGCTCCGTTCGGGGACCGGGCTGGGCTACCGCGAGATGAAGCAGCTGGGCGAGGGCTATGACGCCCTGCGAGCCGCCCCCCTGTTCATCGACGACACGCCCTCGCGCAACATGCTCCAGATCACGGCCAACGCGCGACGTCTGAAGCTCCGCCAGAACATCGGCCTGATCGTGGTGGATTACATTCAGCTGGTCGATTCGGACGGCGAAGGGCGCGACAGCCGGCAGGAGCAGATCGCCAAGATCAGCCGCCGCCTGAAGACCCTCGCCCGCGAGCTGAAGCTCCCGGTCGTGGCACTCTCCCAGCTCAATCGAGCGGTCGAGAACCGCGAGGATCGCCGCCCCCGCATGGCCGACCTTCGCGAGTCGGGGGCCATCGAGCAGGACGCCGACATGGTGCTCCTGCTGCACCGCCCCGAGTACTACGAGCCCACCGACCAGTCGCTCCAGGGCAAGGCCGAGGTCATCGTGGCCAAGAACCGTAACGGCGCCACGGGCAACGTCGAGATGGCCTTCCTCAAGAACATCATGAGGTTCGCCAACCTCGCCGCCGTGGCCGACCCGATCGACGGCGGGACGTTCTGATCCGATCCGATCGGGTCAGGCGGTCGCGGGCGCGAAGCGCCAGTTGTCCGTCCTGACCTCGCTCTGCCCCGAGATCGCCAGCTCGGCAAGCACGCGGCCGATCAGGGGCGAGAATTTGAACCCATGGCCGCTGCATGGGCTTGCCACGATCACGTCTTCGCGCCCCGGCAGGAAGTCCACGAGGAAATCTTCGTTGGCGGCGACGGTGTACCGGCAGATCTCCGAGCGCACGAGGGGAGCGTCGACCAATCCCGGCAGGCATGTCGCGAGAAAGTCGCGGATCTCCTTCACGTAAGCCTCCGGGATCGAGCGATCGTCGGAATCCGGATCCATCTCGTCCCCACCGTGACGCGCGACCTTCACGCCCAGGCCCGAGATGTCGGGCATCCCGTAGTAGGCGGGGCGATCGTCGGAGCCCTTGAAGATGAACACCGGGAAGTGTCCAGGGCGATACGATTCCGTGCCCGGAGGGTCCAGGTAGAGGATTTGCTGACGTTCGATCCGGTGGCGAGAAGCCAGCTCCGGGATGAGTCGCCCGATCCATGGTCCCGCCGCCAGGATCAGGCGATCGGCCGTGATCCGGTGAGATCGGGTGACCACGGTCGGCCGATCGGATTCGACGTCGAGGCCCAGGACCTGGCAGTCCGGCCAGATCTCGGTCGGAGCGGGGCCGGGCTGCGTGGCGAGATGGACTTGCATCGCCAAGGCCCTCGCCGCGAGGAGGATCCCCGCGTCCGGCTCGAACACCGCCTCGTAATCGTCGGGCACGCCGAATCCGGGCGAGGCTGCGTTCCATTCCCTTCCCGTCATCAAACGATGCGGGCAGTCGATGGCCTCCAGGCTCTTCACGACCTTGCCCACGTAGGGTTCGCCAGGCGGGCCCAGGCTCACGCCTCCGGTCCGCAGGTAGAGGCCCTGTCCGCCCAGCGCCTCGAGTTCCCTCCACTCGCGGAACGCCTGAGGCATGAGGCTGGCATACGCGAGATCCGAGTAGGAATGCCGGGTGATCCTCGCCTCGCCGTGAGAGCTGCCCCGGTCATGCCCGATCGCGAATTGTTCGAGCAACAGGGAGGGTTCCCCACGCCGAGCGAGTTGATAGGCCGCCGAGATGCCCATCGCGCCGGCCCCGACGATCAGATGGCGGACGTGGCGGTGGGTCATGGAGACGTGTCCCCTGAGCAACTCGCCCGATCAATGGCCCAGGCGATCGAATGTGGAGCGATCATCACGATCGAACACGAACCGGGCGGGGAGCCCGACCACGCGGTTGGCCCCCATGGCCAGCAAGGGACGGCGGAATCCGGCGATGGCCTTGGCCGAGACGAGCGCGGTCACCCGCCACCCCCCCTGCCCGTCCTCGCCCCGGACCTCCCCGCGTACGACCTGCATGGCCCCCCGGCCGAGCAGGAACTCGACCACATGGGCCGCCGGATCCACGCCCGTGGCCGGACCGCCCACGACCTCCAGGTGGAGCAGCCCCTCGGATCCGCGGACCCCGTCGATCGCGTCGAGGAGCAGGGCCAGGGCCCCGGACTCTCCCTCGGACACGAGGCTAGAAAGGCTCGGCGCGTGGCCGATGAGGCACGACGCCGATTCGAGCACGGTCCCGCCGGCGATCTCGCGCAGGCGATTGTCCTTCAACGTGATCCCCGAGCTCGTGAGGTCCACGATGATGTCGGCGATGCCCAGGCTCGGGTGGAGCTCCAGGGCCCCGTCGGAGTGGATCAACTGATAGTGATAGATCCCCCACTTCCGGAAGTAGGCCCTCGTGAGCGAGGGATACTTCGTGGACACCCGGAAGGTCTTGCCCGTGGCCTTGAATTCGGACGTGAGGTCCACCAGGTCGATCACCTGGGCCACGTCGATCCAGCTCTCGGGCACGGCCACGGCCAGGCGGCACCCGCCATAGCCAAGGTCCTGGATCACCACCCGCGCGAGGTCGGCCTCGGCGGCCCGCTCCGCAAACACGTCGTAACCGGTCACGCCCAGGTGGCATCGCCCCTCGTGGACCTGCGTGACGATATCCGAGGGCCGCATGAAGACCACATGGAACCGCGGCTGGCCGGAGATCGTGGCCTCATACTGGCGGTCGCTGGCGCGACGCACCTTGTAGCCCGCGGTCTTGAGGAGCTCGACGATCCCGTCGTAGAGGTGCCCCTTCGAGGGGATCGCCAGGCGGATCGGGTCGATGGCTGGAAAGCTCATCGCGCCACCTCCTTCGATCCCGAGCTCGTCGCAAGGAGGACGGCCGAAAGCCTTTCGAGGCCGAACGCGAAGCCCGCCCCGCGGTCGTCGCGATCGCTGCCCAGGACCCGGGCCAGGCCATCGTATCGGCCTCCTCCGCAGACCTCGACCGGCCCCTCGGGCGTGTCCACGATCAGCTCGAACACCATCTGCGAGTAGAAGCCGATCCCGCGTCCGAAGCCCAGGTCCAGCTCGACGCGTCCGAGGTCCACCCCGGATCGCCCCAGGTGATCGACCAGCTCGGTGATCGAGGCGACGGACTCGGGCGTCAAGGTCGCATAATCGCTTCTGAGCCTGCCGAGGACCGTCGAGGCCGGGCCGCGAAGCTCCGCGAGGTGGTGGATCCGTTCGCGCAAGCGTGCGAGGACGTCCTTGAGCGAGTGCGCCAGCTCCCATTTGTGGCGAAGCCGTCGCAGGATCTCGGCCATGGAGCGCCGACCCGTGACTTCCGGCACCAGGGTGCGGAACAACCGGTCCACCGCGGCATCGGACTCGGCCCCCCCCTGGGGGGGTTCGCCCGACTCGGGGCCGAGCCACTCGGTCAATTGATCGAGGGCCGCCTCCAGCGCCGCCACGCCCTGGCCTTCGGCGGCCTCCTCGCTCAGCCTTTCCACCAGGGCGGCCCGCGCGGGCTCGGGCAACCCGGATCGGCCGAGCATTTCGAGGATCAGCCCCACATGGCCGATCCGCAGCGTGGCGTTTTTCACGCCGAGGGACTGCAAGGTCTGCCAGGCCAGGCGGATCACCTCGCCGTCGGCCTGGGCCCCGCCGGCCCCGAGCATCTCCACGCCGACCTGCAAGAACTCGCGGTCGTAGCCGGGGCGCATCGGCTCGTGACGAAACACGGGGCCCGACACGCACACACGCCAGGGCAATACGGGGGGGACGGCCGCCTCGCAATAGGCCCTCACGATTCCCGCCGTGAGCTCGGGCCTGAGGCAGGCGCGCGACTGGTGGCCCTCGGCCAGCTCATAGAGCTTTCGGACCACGCCCGCGCCGCTCTTGCGCTCATGCAGCTCGGTATGTTCGAGCACGGGGATCCGCATCCGACGAAAACCGCTCCGGGCGAACGCCTGAAGCAGGCTGGTCTCCAGGTCGGCAAGCCGCGAGTACTCGTCGGGCAGCCAGTCGCGGGTGCCTCGCACGAGGCCGACGGGACGTTCGTTCATGAGGGTTGCACTTCCGCCAGGCTTTGCCCGACCGCTCGCTCCAGGTCGCTCCACGGGAGGCTTTTCTGCTCGCTGCGGGTCGCCAGATCCCTGAGATTGAAGACCTCGGCCGCGATCTCGTCGGGCCCCACGATCACCGCGAATCGGTGCCCCCGCGACGACCCGTAGCCCATCTGCTTGCCGGCTTGCAGGGCATCGGGGAAGACCTCGGTGCCGATGCCCGCGGCTCGCAGTCTCGCGGCAAGTCGGGCGTAGATCCGGGCGTCGCCTCCGGGGAAATTGACGATCAGGATCGGCGCCGTCGCGGCCGATCCCTTCAACCATCCGGCCTCTTCCATGAGGGCGAGCAGGCGATCGAGCCCGATCGACGCTCCCACCCCGGGCAGGCGGCGGCTGGTGAAGAGGCTGGCCAGATTATCGTAACGCCCGCCCGAGCTCACGCTCCCGAAACGCTCCCAACCGTTGACCGTGGTCTCGAAGACCACGCCCGTGTAATAATCTAGGCCCCTCGCCAGGCCCAGGTCCACGGCCACCGCGTCCTGCGACACGCCCGCGGCGTCGAGCAGGTCGAGGATCGACCGCAGGTTGGCGATTCCCTCGGCCGCCCTGGCGTTCGTCCCGATCGCCGCTTCGGCGAAGCCCAGGACATCGGCCGCGCCCTTACCCTCTTCGACGAAGTCGAGGATCCGGGTCGCCTGATCGAGCGAGATCGCGCGAGCGTCGGCCTTGGTCTCGCCCGACTCGGGGTTCCCGGCAAGTTCCTTGATCACGGCGTCCCGGCCGATCTTGGCGAGCTTGTCGAGCGAGCGGAGGACCGTCGCCGTCCGGTCGCCCAGGCCCAGCGAGTCGAGCAGCCCGTCGAGAATCTTGCGGTTGTTCAGGGCGATGGTGAATGCGGGCACCCCGGCGCGGGTCAGGGCGGAGTGGATCACCTGCGCGGCCTCGGCGTCGGCCACGGGGCTCTCGGTCCCAACCGTGTCGAAGTCGCACTGGGTGAACTCGCGGAACCTCCCCTTCGCCGGGCGTTCGCCCCGGAAGACCGATCCGATCGCGTATCGCTTGAAGGGGACGCCCAGCTCGGCCACATGTTTGGCCACGAACCGGGCGAGGGGCACGGTGAGGTCGAACCTCAGGGCGAGCTCGCCGGGGGTCCCGCCCTTGTTGGTGACCTCGAAGATCTGGCGGAGGACCTCGTCGGACCCTGCCCCCTTGCCGGTCAGGACTTCCATCCGCTCGATGTGCGGGGTCTCGATGGGGAGGAAGCCGAAGGAGCCGAACGTCTCGCGGAACGAGCCCAGCATTCGCTCTCTGGGGATCATCAAGGCCGGGGGAACGTCCCGCAACCCGCTCGCTACGCGGGGATCGATCATGGCGAACACATCCGAATCCAGGGGGGACACAACCGAACGAGGCGCCTCGCCACGCCGTTAGGGCCAATATAGCAGATCCTTCGGCAGGCCGCACCCCGTCGCCTCGATCGGCCTGGCCCGTTCCCCGTTGTGGGGGTTGGCCACCTTCGCGGGAACGGGGCACCCTCCGCATTCGAGTGCGCCACCTACGACGCCTCTGGGATCGAGATCAGCAGTCGGAGAAACGAAAAAGGCCAGCTCCCCGAAAAGAGGGGCTGGCCTTCGCTGATTTGTCCGGGAACGCCCTGAGCGATGGGATCTCGCCTAGTGGTCCTGGTTCAGAGCTCGATGATCAATAGCGGCCGCCGCCGCCGCCGTAGCCGCCACCGCCGCCACCGCCGCGATAACCGCCACCACCACCGCCGCCACCGCCGCGATCTTCGCGAGGCTTGGCTTCGTTGACCGTCAGGCGACGGCCGTCATGCTCCTGGTCGTGCAGGGCATCGATGGCCGCCTGGGCCTGGGACTCCGTGTCCATCTCCACGAACCCGAATCCCTTGCTTCGGCCCGTCTCGCGATCCTGGATAACCTGCGCACTCTGGACCGTGCCGAACTGGGAGAACAACTGCTCCAGGTCGTGAGCGGCCACCGAGTACGTCAAATTTCCGACATACAACTTCTTACCCACCGTGAACACTCCGGGCGAGGCGAAACGACCCTGCAGGGAACTTTCCGGGTCGCGGGGAAAGGGGCGAGAGGACGCCCTGGCGGCGGGTGGGGCGAGGGAGATAGGCAGGGACGGATTCGGAGAACCCGCAGCGCTTACATCGATCGTCTAACCAGCCAATCACACGTTACCCCAGCCGGGAGAAAATAGATAGCCTTTTCTCCAAGACTTCTCGAACTCGATTTTTCCCGATCGTTCGATCACGCGAGGATCGGCGAGATGACCTTGCCATGCACATCGGTCAGGCGTCGATCGATGCCGTTATGTCGGAATGTCAATCGTTCGTGATCGATCCCGAGCAGGTGCAGGACGGTCGCGTGGAGGTCGTACCCGTAGGTCGGGTTTTCGGCCGCCTTGTACGACCATTCGTCGCTCGCGCCGTGAGTCGAGCCCCCCTTGATGCCCCCGCCGGCCAACCACGACGTGAAGGTGAACGGGTTATGGTCCCGCCCCTTGCCCCCCTGGCTGCACGGCATGCGGCCGAACTCGGTCGTCCAGATCACGATCGTGTCGTCGAGCAGACCGCGCGACTTCAGGTCCGTGATCAGCGCGGCCGCCGGTCGATCCATGCTCCGGCCCATGTCGCCGTGATCCCGGGCGATATCTTCATGCGAGTCCCAGTTGCGGCGGGGGAACCCGTTGTCGGCCCCGCTCCAGACCTGCACGAACCTCACGCCTCGCTCGAGCAACCGGCGGGCGACCAGGCAATTCCGCCCGAAGTCCTCGGTCACGGGGTCGTCCAGACCGTAAAGCGATTTGGTGGCCGAGGTCTCGCCCTTCAGGTCCAGGACCTCGGGCGCACTGAGTTGCAGCCGCGCGGCCAGTTCATAGGAAGCGATCCTGGCATCGAGGCGAGAATCTCCCGCCCGGCTGGATTGATGATCCCGGTTCAGCGCGTCCAGAAGCCCATGCCCTTCGCGTTCGGCCGACTCGCTGAGACCGGCCTCGGCGGGCGGGAAGAGGTCGTGGATGGGGTTCCGGGCGCCGGGCTTCACGGCGGTCCCTTGCACGGTCGCGGGCAGGAATCCCGATCCCCAGTTCGCGGGGCCGTTGGGCGCGTAGCCTCGCGAGTCGGGCAGGACCACGAACGTGGGGAGGTTCGCGTTCTCGGTCCCGAGGCCGTACGACACCCACGCGCCGAAGCTCGGGAAGCCCGGCAGCACGAAGCCCGTGGTCTGAAGGAACGTGGCCGGACCGTGGACGTTCGACTTGGAGATCATGGCCGGCAGGAACGCCATCTCATCGACGCATCCGGCGAGATGGGGGACGAGGTCGCTCATCCATTTGCCGCTCTCGCCGTACTGCTTCCAGCCCCAGGGGCTCTTCATGACGTTCTCGGGCGACGACTGGAACAGCTCGACCTTGCTCCCCGGATCGAACTTCTTGCCGTGCTGCTGGATCAAAGCGGGCTTGTAGTCGAACGTGTCGCACTGGCTCGCGGCCCCGCTCATGAAGAGCTGCACGACCCGCTTCGCCCTGGCCTTGTGGTGGAGTCCCCCATTCAGGTCGGCTCGCGGCGATGGCGAATCGGCGGCCAGCAACCTCTGCTCCCCGAGCATGTGGGCCAGCGCGATCCCGCCGAGCCCTCCGCCCAGCGACCAGAGAAATCGGCGGCGATCGAGGCTAGGAGAGATCATCGAGGCAGTCCCCCGGAGGTTTCTTACCGACGTTTCTTCGGTAGTCCGACAAGCTCATACGGACGGCCAGCAGCGCGCCCACGAGAATCCCCGCAAACCACCCACCGAGGACGCCGAGGATGGCTGGAGGTTCTTCAAAAGCGTGAGGGCGGGAACGACTTCCCGGATCGAACCATTCGCCGATCGCTGTGCCAGCCATGTATCCCAGCGGGACGGTGATGATTATTCCGAAAGTTCCGCCGAAAAATCCCCCGGCCAGGAATTGCAGAAAGATCCATCCTTGCCCCGGATGGTTGTCCCGATGCCCGAGGTCAGAATCTTGATCGCTTTTTGCATCGTGCAATGGTCCGTCGTTGCTCACTTGACTATCACTCAAAGCATCGCTCATGAGTCCCTCCCCAAAATGCGACGCGTTTTCGAGACTCAATCCGCGAAGACGAACTCATTGGTGTTGAACAGGATCCGGCACGCCCTGGCAAGCCCGTGCTCCTTCGCGTAGAGGATCACGGCCGCTTTCTCCGAGGGGCGAGGTTCGCGGCTGAACAGGAGCGAGTAGGCCCGATCGATCTGGGCGGGGAGCTCGGGCTGGTCCTTCGCGAGACGCGTGGCGAACGCCTCGGACTCGCGGATCATGAACGGGTCGTTCATGAGGGTGAGCGCCTGCAACGCGGTGATCGTGGTGTTGCGGACGGGGGTCATGGCGTTGGGGTCGGCCCCGTCCAGGCATTCGACGAACGGGTTGGGGACGCTGCGGACGGCGAACCGATAGACCGCTCGGCGGCGGCACTCCGGGGCGTTCAGGCGCTCGTTGTCCTCGTGGTCGTAAATCGGCGAGTGGTCATCCTTGAATCGGAACGGCTCGAATCCCGGCCCGCCCATCGTGAGGTCGAGGTCGCCCGCCACCGAAAGCACCGAGTCGCGGATCGCCTCGGCCTCAAGGCGACGACGGTTCTGCCGCCAGAGCGTCCGGTTGTCGGCGTCGACCGCCGCTTTCCGGGGATCATCGGCGGAGGACTGCCGGTAGGTCGCGCTCGTCACGATCTTCCGATGGAGAGACTTCAGCGAGCCCCCTCCGTCGCGAAACTCGACCGCGAGCCAGTCGAGCAATTCGGGATGCGTTGGAATTCCGCCGTTGCGACCGAAATCGTTCGGCGTGTCGACGATCCCCCGGCCGAAGTGGTAGGACCACACGCGGTTGACGATGGATCGCCAGGTGAGCACATTTTCGCGATCGACAAGCCAGAGCGCCAGGGCCGAGCGACGGGCCCCCTCCTCGTCGGAGGAGGCGAAGTCGTTCGCGAGGCCCGGGACGCAGGACAGGGCGCCCGGCCCCACGGGCTCGGCGGGTTGCTCGACGTCGCCACGCTTCAGGCGGTGGATCGGACGGGGAGCCCTCGGCAACGGAGCGTAGACCATCTCGACGGGCGGCAGAGCCTGAACCTCGGCGGCGATCGCCTTGATCTCGGCCTGGGCGGCCTCAATCCCCTTGCGAACCTCTTCGGGAATCAGGCTCTCCGCGAGGCGCTCGCGCTCTCGGCTCGACACCGCAATTCTGTGCGTCAGATCCAGCCGACGAGCCTCGTCCGGATCGTCGGCGGACGGCCTCCGAGAACGGCTGGTGTATCCATCCACGAGGGCCCCGGCGCCCCATCGCCCGCCTTCGATCGAGCTGATCGCCGTGACCGGCCTGGCCAGTGCCACGTTCTTTCCCCGGGAAAGAACCTCCAGCTCGGATAAGGCGAACACATAATCTTTCGTGCGTTCCCAGAGGCGGGTTGCCGTGATCCTCACATAGCGTCCCGATTGACCTCGGGGACGGATCACCACGGGATCGTCGTTCGCCGGTTCGGAGCCGGGCCGGTCCACTGCAAGCAGGCGGTTTTTCGTCGCGAACCCGGGGTCGTTGGAGACTTCAGCCTCGAAGCGGAGGGGGAACCCGAAGCCCGGCGTGTCGGGGAAATCGGTCGGCCTCGCGGGCAGGATGCGGATCTCGTCCAGCGGCACGCTCGCGCCCAGATCCACCTGCACCCAGGCGGAGGAATCGGGACTCGCGAAGATCGCCGAGTGGTAGCCGTTCGTGGGGCTCGGCCCCGAGTCCGCCCGGGGGATGGCCTCGGCCAGGGTACGCCAGGCCGCGATCTGTTCGTCGATTTGCTTGAGCTCAGGGCTCGTCCGTTCGCTCGCCTTTTGCAAGAGCTTGCGGTGGGTCTCGGAGGCGGCCTTGCCGCGAGCTTCCAGCGCGAGCCGCTTCGCCGCACGCTCCCGGCTCTCGACCTGGCGATCCCCCCGCTCGATCCCCGCGAACACGGCCTGGAGCCGGTAGTAGTCCGTCTGGGGGATGGGG
The DNA here is from genome assembly GCA_031411935.1 of Planctomycetales bacterium. Lineage (GTDB taxonomy): Bacteria > Planctomycetota > Planctomycetia > Isosphaerales > Isosphaeraceae > JAQGHR01. The sequence continues at coordinate 52,636 of JANOBY010000027.1, forward strand.
TCGAACTTGTGGTCGTGGCAACGGGCGCAGTGGACGGTCAGGCTCGTGAACGTGGACATCACGTTGGCCAGCACGTCGTCGCGGTCGATGAGCCGGGTCTTCTCCTTGTCGACCGTCCCCTCGCGAAGCTCGGCATGCCCGACGAAATCCCAGGGCCCGGCCGCGAGGAATCCGGTCGCGATGGTCGCCCCGGGGTCTTCGGGGCTCAGCACGTCGCCGGCAACCTGCTCGCGGACGAACCGGGCGTAGGGCATGTCGTCGTTCAGGGCGTTGATCACATAATCACGATATCGCCACGCGTTGCGACGAGGCTTGTCCTTGTCATAACCATGCGTGTCGCCGTAATGACCCACATCGAGCCAGTGACGCCCCCAGCGCTCCCCGTATCGGGGCGAGGCCAGCAGGCGATCGGCGAGCCGCCCGTAGGCGTCGGGCCTGGCATCCTGGAGGAAGTCCCGGACCTCCTCGGGCGAGGGCGGGAGGCCGTGCAGGTCATACGAGAGGCGACGGATCAGCGTCGTCCGGTCGGCCTCCGCCGAGGGAGAGAGCCCCTTCGCCTCCAGGTTCGCGAGGACGAACGAGTCGATGGGCGAGCGGATCCAACGTTCGTCCTTGACGACCGGGACGGAAGGCATCTTGAGGGGCTGGATGGCCCACCAGGGGCCCGTTTCCGCCTTCGCCTCCTTCAGGGCGAGCCCCTTCGGCCACTCGGCCCCGGAGTCGATCCAGCGAGCGAGGATGCTTACCTCCTCGGCCGTGAGGGGTTTGCCGCCCCTGGGCATCTCGGGGGGATCGCCCGTGATCTTCGCGATGAGCAGGCTCTCCTTCGCCTTGCCCGGCTCGATCGAAGGGCCGCTCTCGCCCCCCTGGGCCAGGGCCCCGGCCGTGTGGAGGGCCAGCTCGCCCTTGCGGGAAACCTCGCCGTGGCACCGGATGCATTTGGTTTCGAGGATCGGGGCGACCTTCGCGCGGAAATCCTCGGGAGGGCCCGCCAGGGCGACCAGAAGCATCACAAGGGCCGCATTCATGGAAGTGTCCGCCCGAGGGGTGGATGGGAAGGAGACCGCGAAACGACGAGGACGTGCGGCCTCGCCAGGGCGAAAGTGTGCTGTGAGGTCTCACCGAGCCCGCCAGCGATCGGGCGGCGGTGTCGCCACGATATTAGGGAGATGTGGGGCCCCCGCGCTCCACCCGGGCTCATTGACAAGCGAAACCATCCATCCGGGCACTGCCCGACAACCGAGGGACCCGTTCGGCGCAAAAACGTGAATTTGCAGAACGAACCCAATCTAGCCGCCGTCTGCGAGCAAGACAAACGTCCGCATGTACTATTAAAATAGAGACTTACATATCGCCAACGGGTCGGTCTACCGAGGCGAGCTGAGGGGAAAACGAAGCCAAAACGAACCCAAAACGAAGCCAATTTGAGGCCGATTTGGGCTCTCCAGAGGGGGAACGAACCCACCGGCCGCGGAGCTTCCAGGCGCAACTCCGTCGGCCCCCTACCGCCCGGGGCACTCACGCGAGGACCTCGCGGATGACTCGCCCGTGCACGTCGGTCAATCGTCGCTGGGCTCCGTTGTGATAGAAGGTCAATTTCTCGTGATCGAGCCCGAGCAAGTGCAGGATCGTGGCGTGGAAGTCGTGGACGTCGATCACGTCCTCGACCGCCTTGT
>JANOBY010000028.1:0-9459 GCA_031411935.1 Planctomycetales bacterium
CGAGACCGCGATCTTCAAAGCCTCGGTCGCGGCGGCGCAACAGGATGGGGGCGTGGCCGTCGAATAAATGAGAGTCCGAGATCGATTGATCAGATGATCGACGAGGCGTCTCGAACCGGCGACGAAACCTCCCAGAGAACCGAGCGCCTTCGACAACGTCCCCACGCGGATCGGGACCCGGGACTCCACGCCAAAATGCTCGCAAGCCCCCTTCCCGCTCGGCCCGAACATGCCGGTACCGTGCGCCTCGTCCACCATCATCATGGCGAGGAAAGCCTCGCAGATTCGGGCAATCCGGTCGAGCGGCGCGAGGTCGCCGTCCATGCTGAAGACCCCGTCTGTCACAACGAGCGAGCGACGGAACCGCCCCCGGTCCCGCCCCAGGATCGATTCAAGACGATCGGCATCGTTATGCGGATACACCCGCAGTGTGGCCCCCGAAAGCCGAGCCCCGTCGATCAGGCATGCGTGATTCAGGCGGTCCAGATACACCGCATCTCCCCGCTCGACCAGGGCCGCGATCGTCCCCACATTGGCCGCGTAGCCACTGGGGAACAGGGCCACGGCTTCGACCTCCTCGAACCTGGCCAGGGCGAGGGCGAGCTCCTCGTGCGCCGAAGTCCAGCCGGAAACGAGGGGCGAGGCTCCGGAACCGTAACCGAGCCCATGACAAGCTCTCCGCGCGGCCTCGATCACTCGCGGGTCGCTGGCGAGGCCCAGGTAGTCATTCGAAGCGAAGTTTAGAAGCGAAGTGTCGCGAACGCGAAGGCCGCGAGTGAGAAAGCGTTGATCGCGTTCTTCGGCCTCCCGATCTAGCCAGGCCATGGGGTCGTTCATGGCAAGACCGGCCCCGAGGGTAGAGGCACGGGCGCTCGAGAGGGGCCGTCGGGTCGGCGTAGCACGGCGGCGGCGAGATGCCCGCCGAATCCGATCGAGATCTTCAACGCCGCGCGGATCTCGCGGGCCTTGCCGACGTGAGGCGTTCCGTCCAGGTCGCACTCCGGGTCGGGATCATCGAGGTTCAGGGTGGGAGGGACAAACCCGTCGCGAATCGCCAGGCAAGTGATCGCAAGCTCGGCCGCGCCGGCGGCCCCGAGGAGGTGCCCAATCTGAGCCTTGTTGGCGGAACATGACACATCGTAGGCACGAGGCCCGAGCACCTTGCGGATGGCGCGACATTCGAGAGGATCGTTCTGCCGGGTGGCGGTCCCATGCACGTTGATGTGGTCGAGATCGTTGGGGGAGACTTTCCCCTGTCTCTGGGCCAGTCCAATCACATGGGACAAACCGGCAGGATCGGGATCGAGGTCCGTGAGGTGATAGGCGTCGGAGCCGAAGGCGCCTCCGCAGAACTCGGCATAAGGGAGAACCCCACGGCTCCGGGCGTGATCCTCACGCTCCAGAACAAGTAACGCCCCGCCTTCGCCGGGCAAGAAGCCAGACCGATCACGATTCCACGGCCGCAAGGCCCGGGTTGGGTCAGCCTCGGGGTTCGCGAACGCCCTCATCTTGCGGAAGGCGCCGAGCACCAATGGCTCCAGAGACGAGTCCAGGGCCCCCACCAGCACGATGTCGCAGAGGCCCCTCATGATCAATTCGGCACCCTGGATCAGGGCGATCACGCCGGTGGCACAGGCGGCGATCGGTGCCAGGCTGGGGCCACGAAAATCCCAGGCACGGGAAGCGAAACTCGCCAGGGCGTTCGGCCAGGTGAGGTCCCAGGGAGCGGACATGAGCCGCGACGGCTCGCCGTGCTGGATTCGCCATGAGCGAAGGTTTCCCTTACTGTAGCCGATCACCGTGCCGATGCGGTCTCGATCGAGAGCGGCCCCGTCCTCCGGGACAACCCGCGCGTCGAAGAGGGCTTCTCTTGCCGCGAGATCGAGATGGTCGCGGGCACAGATCTCGTGATCGAGCAACTGATAAGCCACATAGGGCGACTCGCCGGCGGGGGCAGGAACTCGATCCAGGATCCTCGCCGCCGACCTTCCAGCACGCATAGCGGCCCAGGTGGATTCCCGGCCCTCACCGAGCCCCGTGCGGAGCCCGATCCCGGTGATGACCACCCGCGCCCCGCCTGATTTGCCTGCCATCCACTCGATCCCCCGGTCGCGAATCATGCCTCCCGATGGGCGGGCCGCGGCCGGAGCCCCAGGTTGGCAAACATGCGACGGTCGGCATCATTATCGGGGTTCGCGGTGGTCAGCAACTTCTCTCCCGCGAAGATCGAGTTGGCCCCGGCGAGGAAGCAAAGGGCCTGATCCTGCTCGGTCATGTTTACCCGGCCCGCGGAAAGCCGGACCATGGCCTGCGGCATGAGGATCCGGGCCGTGGCGATCATCCGGATCATCTCCCAGATCGCGACCTTGGGCCGGTCGGCCAGCGGGGTTCCTTCGACGGCCACGAGGGCGTTCACCGGGACGCTCTCGGGCGGTTCGGGGAGAGTGGCGAGCGTGTGCAGGAGGCTGATGCGGTCGTCATCCGTCTCGCCCATGCCGACGATCCCGCCGCAGCAGACGTTGATGCCCGCGTCACGCACGTGCCCGAGGGTCTCCAGGCGGTCGTCATACGTGCGGGTGCTGATAATCTCACCGTAGTGATCCGCGGAGGTGTCGAGGTTGTGGTTGTAGGCGTCGAGGCCGGCCTCCTTGAGTCGTGCGGCCTGAGCCTCGGTGAGCATGCCCAGGGTGCAGCAGACCTCGAGCCCGCCGATCGCTTTGACGCCCTTGACCATGTCGATCACGCGGTCGAACTGGGCGTTGTCCTTCACCTCGCGCCAGGCGGCCCCCATGCAGAAGCGGGTCGCGCCGTTCTGCTTGGCGTTCCTCGCGGCCGACAGCACGCTCATCACATCCATCAGGGGTTCGGCATCCACCGCCGTATGGTAACGCGCGGCCTGCGGGCAGTAGCCGCAATCCTCGGGGCACCCGCCCGTCTTCACCGAGAGGAGGACACAAACCTGAACCTCGCCGGGTTCGTGGTGCCTTCGGTGGACCTCGCCCGCCCGCGCGATGAGTTCGAGGATCGGGGCATGGTAGATGGCCGCGACATCGGCGTGCGTGAGCAGAGTGGTTGTCGCCGTCATGATTTCCCGGTCTTGAAAACGGAAGCGATAGGTGGTGAGCTGCCGATCGAAGCCTTGAATTTTAGCTTCGGCGAGACGACTTGCTCACCGCGAAGATGCAGAACGCACTCAGGAAGGCACAGGCGACATAGCCGTAGAGGGGATCGCCGGTGTCCTCCTCAACGGCCTCGGGTTGGGCGAACCCGGCGTCGTTGGGGTTCGGCGTCTGGCCGAACGCGGGGACCGAGAGACCCCCGAGGACCAGGACCAGGGCCACCAGGCGAAATAGCCGATTCATCGGTCGGACTCCTTCACAAGCTTCAGTCGGCGGTGAACCAGGGGTGTGGACTTTGTCGGCGAGGGGTCGGGAAACCACTCGTCGAGCGGACGGACCTTCTTGCGAAACTCGGCCCTGGCCATCGCGACGGCCTTCCAGGCGGGGCCCCGGGAACGCAGATGACTCACGTACTCATCCAGCTCGAGGGCCCAGAACCGATAGAGCCGATTGCGGAACGAGAACGAGCCGTCGCCGGGAGGCAGGGGAAACGCGGCCGGAGCTTCCGCATAGACGAAGCACAGGAGGGCGCGGAAGCCCGGCCCGAACATCTCTTGCCATCGGGCAAGGCCGTCGAGGTCATCGATCGTGACCCAGTTCTCCCACGCCCGCTTGCCCGCGTCGGACTTGCCTCGCTTCCCCTTGACCTCGACGACCAGGTTCGCGCCTCGCCCCGGATAGAGCAGGAAGTCGGGGTTCTTCACGCCCTGATCGCCCGAGATGGCGCGTTTGGCCTCGTCCACGGCCACACAGGGGACGCGGCGGGACCGGATGTAGCCCTCGAACGCGGCCTCGTAATGGTTGCGGCGGTTCGCCATGGGTGGTTACGAGGCCGTGGGGAAGGTGGAGCGCAGGAGAAGCAGGACGGAGGCGAGGATCGCCCCCACGAGGAGCCAGTAGAGCAGCGAATACATCTTCCTCAACGAGCCCAGGGCGTCCATGAGGTGCGTCACATCCCGACCGACCGTCGTGACCACGGCCGCGAAGGCACCCGACGCCGTGATGGTCCAGATCGCGATGCAACCGAACAGCAGCGAGTTCAAGGCCGCGAAGGCGTCGAACACGCGGAATCGATAGGCGGCCACGGCCACCTGGACCACGCCCAGGGTGGCGAGAGCCAGCAAGAAGGCCCCGACGAAGCCCATCTTCCCCGACAGGTCCGCGATCGTGCGTTCCTGCTCGGGGGTGAACTCGTACCGCGCACCCGGGCCGATCGGACCGAGGTCCACCGCCTCGACGGCGGGGGGGATGATTTCGTGAGCCGGTTGATCGTCGGGTCGCCCCTCGACTGTCGCCATCGTTGCGATCCTCTACGGGTGGCTGGTCAACACGTTCAGGCCGTTGCCGCGGGAAGCCTTGCGACGCGGAGGCAACACCGCTTCAGCATACTCCCAGATCTGCTCGGGCGACTCGAACACTTTCTCGAATCCCCATTCCGTGTCGTACTCGCACTCGGCCGTCGTGTATTCCTGGCAGATCTTCGGTCGGTTGAGGTAGATCCGACAACGCATGTCGGCCATGAGATACTGGCATTTGGTCATCACGACGAGAAACCAGGTCCCCTTCTCCACGTAGATGAGGGTCATCCCGTGAGCGAGATACCAGCGGATCGAGTCGTAGTCGTCCCAGGTCTTCGGCGTCTCGATCGGCAGCGAGAAGTACCGGCAGCACTTCCCCACGCAGTGATCGCAGAGACAGTCTCCCGGCGGAAGTTGATCGCGGGGGATGAACGGTTTCGGTCGTCGCAGGGCCACGGCAAACGCTCCGCTCGGACGGCCGGATCGACCTTCATTGAACCACAATCGTCCGTTCGAGGCGAGAGGCTGGTTCAATGGCCAGGGCGGTTTCGGGAGCGACGGGAGGGACCCGTTCAGGCGGACCCCGATGCATCCCCCTGGAGCGGGAAGATCATCGAGAGCAAGGCTCCCACCTCGCGATGGGATTCGATGGGGTGCCGAAGGGGTTTTCCCTCGTGGACCTCGTAACGGTTCCTCCGCCCCACGCGGACCCGGGAGAGGTAGCCCCCGTCCTCGAGCTCGGCGACGATCCGCTGGACCGCCCGTTCCGTGATCCCGACCCGCACCGCCACGTCGCGGAGGCGGCACTCCGGCTCGCTCGCCAGACACAGCAGCACGTGGGTGTGATTGCTGAGGAACGTCCAGGTCTGCCCCGTTCCGGTCGCCATTGGGATGCCTCTGCGACAATACGCCATCTCGCCTCGTCACCTAAGTATGATATCGTTTTCGTGAATTGCCCTCCATACCCTTCGACATTTTCCGGAGGGTGGAGAGCAGCGGGACGAAGCTGGAGGGCGAACCCAATTCACTTCTGAACCGTCGGCGAGTGTCGGGCCGCGGCCTATCAACAAGGGTAGTCAGGGATCATCAGAGAGAACTCGAGCCATTGTCCGGACGGAAGGTCAGATGCTTGTGGGATGGGTTCGCTGCCTCTGCGGGAGCAACAGATTGGCTTCGTTTTGGGTTCGTTTTGGCTTCGTTTTCATGTTATCGGACGATAAAATTCGTCTCCAATTCGTCGGCCATTTGTCCTAAGTCTTTATTCTATTCGAGTTCCAGACAACCAAGTCCTTCACCCCAGGATGCGAAATTGGGTTCGTTATGCAAAATCACATGTTGCGCAGGATGAGGATTTGTTCTTGGTAATCGATTCGGGCGCGGGCCGATCGCCCCATTCTGAATGAGCCGGCTTGGTCACCCTGCGTCCCACGCCACGGACATTATCGAGGTTTCTCAGGCATCCGATCGCACGGAAAGGACCAACCTGATCGGATGGCGTTTGAGCGTAGCAGGCTTTCGAGGGCGACGGTCGTCCATGAACGCCCGCGATGGGCCCTGCCAGACACAGATGCCCTCCTCCCGTTCTTGAAGATCACCACACACAACCGGAGATCATCTGAGGATGAGCTTCGGCCCAGGGCGGGTCAGCCTCCAAGCGTTGATCGCGTCGGTAGGCACGGCCGACGAAGCCGTTCTGGCGGTTTCAAGCCCCCTCGTCAACGATCGAGGCTCACGCAATCAGCGCATCGACCACGTTTCCGTGGACGTCGGTCAGGCGGAAATCCCGCCCCTGGAACTTGTAGGTGAGCCGCGTGTGATCGATCCCCAGCAGGCGAAGGGCCGTGGAGTTCAGGTCGTGGATGTGGACGGGGTCCTTGACCACGTTGTAGCAATAGTCATCGGTCTCGCCGTGGGAGATCCCCGGCTTGATCCCTCCGCCGGCCATCCAGATGCTGAAGCATCGCCCGTGGTGATCCCGGCCGTAGTTGTCCCTGGTCAGGGCCCCCTGCGAGTAGACCGTCCGGCCGAACTCGCCCCCCCAGATCACGAGCGTTTCGTCCAGCAAACCGCGACGCTTGAGGTCCTTGATCAGGGCCGCCGCCGGTCGATCCACGTCCTTGCATTGCCCGCGGATCTGGGAGGGCAGGCTGGAATGCTGGTCCCACCCTCGATGCATGAGCTGGATGAACCGGACCCCTCGTTCCGCCATCCGCCGCGCCATCAGGCAGTTGCGGGCGAATCCGCCGTCCTCGTTCGACTCGGTGATCCCGTAAAGTTCGAGCGTCTCCTTCGATTCCGACTTGAGGTCGGTCAGGTCGGGGACGCTCGCCTGCATCCGGAAGGCCATCTCGTACTGCGCGATGCGCGTGTTGATCTCGGGATCGCCCACCGATTTCGCGGAGAGGCTGTTGAGCTGGTTGAGCCCGTCGAGCATCACGCGGCGGTCAGCTCGGTCGAGCCCCTGCGGATTCGAGAGGTAGAGGACCGGGTCCTCGCCCGAACGAAATCGCACCCCCTGATGCGTGGACGGCAGGAATCCGCTCCCCCAGAGCCGGGAAAAAATCGGCTGGTCGGTCTTGTTGCCGCTCCCCTGGGAAATCATGACCACGAACGCGGGCAGATCGGCGTTTTCGGAACCGAGCCCGTAGGAGAGCCACGCCCCGAAGCTCGGACGCCCCGGCTGCTGGGAGCCCGTCTGGAGGAACGTGGTCGCGGGGTCGTGGTTGATGGCCTCGGTGTTCATCGACTTGACGATCGCCACGTCGTCGACGATCGAGCCGAGATTCGGCAAGAGCTCGCTGATCCAGGCCCCCGACTCGCCGTGCCGCTGGAACTTGAAGAGAGGCGACACGCACGGGAAGCTCGCTTGCCCCGAGGTCATCCCCGTGATGCGCTGGCCCATGCGGATCGACGCGGGGAGTTCCTCGCCGTGGTGGTCCTTCAGGTGGGGCTTGTAGTCGAGCAGATCGATGTGCGACGGCCCGCCCGACATGAAGAGATAGATCACGCGCTTCGCCTTGGGCGCGAAGTGGGGCAGGCCGCCTGAGCCGTCCGCGGCGAAGAGGCTGGGATTCAGGAGCGAGGCCAGCGCCGCGGTGCCGATCCCCGCCGAGGTCCGGCCGAAGAACTGGCGACGGGTGAGGTGCTCATGATGTTCGCGGATCGGATCCATGGGGCCACTTCATCCCTTCGTGATGACTTCATCCAGGTTCAGGATCACGCCCGAGACCGTGGACCAGGCCGCGACTTCCTCGGGGTCGAGCGTCTGGTCGCGGGGGGCCTCCCCCACGCCGAGCAATTTGCTGGCCTTGTCGGGATCGGCGGCGAAACGGGCCTGCTCCTCGGCAAGGATTCGTTTGAGGATGAGGGCCTCTTCGGCCCTGGGGTATCGCGAGGTCGCGAGGCGGAACGCGTAGGTCACGCGGGAGTCGGTCGAGTCTCCCCCTTCCTTGAGGACCCTCTCGGCCATCTTGCGAGAGGCTTCGACGTAGGTCGGGTCGTTCAGCATGATCAGTGCCTGCAACGGCGTGTTGGTCCGGGCTCGCCGGACGGTGCAGACCTCGCGGTCGGGGGCGTCAAAGGTCGAGAGGCTGGGGGGCGGGCAGGTCCTCTTCCAGAAGGTGTACATGGTGCGTCGATAGAGGTCGTCGCCGTGGCTCGGGGTATAGGTCTGCGCGGACCAGTTCGCCCCGTCGGCCCTCGACATCAACTCTTCCCACAGCCCCGGAGGGTTGTAGGGGAACGTGCTGGGACCTCCCCGCTTTTCCCTCAGAAGTCCGCTCACGTCCAGGGCCTGATCCCGAAGAAACTCGGCCGGGAGTCGCAGTCGGGACGCCCGCGAGAGCAGGCGATTCTCCGGATCTCGGGTCAGCCGATCGGCGGTCACCGCCGAGGACTGCCGGTAGGCTTGCGAGGTGACCATGAGTCGGATCAATCGCTTCACGTCCCATCGCGCCCCGTGATCGGGGTGCAGCATCTCGGTCGCCAGCCAGTCGAACAACTCGGGATGGCTGGGGGCCTCGCCCTGCGAGCCGAAGTCCTCGCTCGTCTTCACGAGCCCGGTCCCGAACAGGCTCTGCCAGAAGCGGTTGACGGCAACGCGGGAGGTTAGCGGGTGGGTGTCCGAAACCAGCCACCTGGCCAGCCCCAGGCGATTGCGGGGCAACGCCGGGTCGAGCGGAGGGAGAAAACCCGGGACATCCGCCTCGACCTTGTCCCCCTTCTTGTCGTACTGGCCGCGCATGAGGATGAACGTGTCGCGAGGTTTCGCCATCTCCGCCATGATCATGGCCGTGGGGACACGCGCCTCGACCTCGGCCTTGCGCTTCTCAAGCTCGCGAATCTCGGCGACCAGCGGTCGGAACGCGTCGGCCACGTTCGAGCGGAAGTAGTCCTGGAGGGTCAGCTTTTGAGCCGGGGATCGATCTGCCGACGCTATCGCCAGGGCTTCGCGGACGGGTGCAGGCAACCCCTCATTTCCCGTGGGGTTCGATGAGGCCGTGGCAAAAATCCGGAACCGTCCAGGCTGATGAGAGGCAAAGCCGGAATGGAACTCCAGATGCACCCGGACCGAGGCTCCCTTCCCTCCGGCGGGAATCGGATCAGCGAGGACAAAGACCGCTTCATGAGGGCGGCCCGTCTGGGGGTGAATCGCCCAGCCCGTCTTGTCGTCCTCGTCGAGCGCTCCTTTGACGGGGTAGCCATCTTGGTGGAAGTCGCTCCGGGCCGTCTTGATCGCGACCCTCCGGGGTGGAGCCCCCTGCCCTTCAAGCTCCAGGCGCACCTCGGTCAGCACGACATTGCCATTGATCGAACGGCCGGGACCGCGATTGGGATAGCGGTCATCGGCAAGCATCTCCATCTTCAGGGCCGTTGCCCCGGAAGGGTCCACCGGCACAACGACCTGATAGGTGTCTTTTGCCGGGTTCGCTCCATCGACCACGATCAGGCCGGTTTCGTCGGCCTTAAGAGTCGCGCCCTCCAACGACTTCGCGGAGATGACCGCCGACCGCTCCCACCGCGTGATGCCGGATCCGCACCTG
>JANOBY010000029.1:0-8632 GCA_031411935.1 Planctomycetales bacterium
GGCCTGGAGACCGAGCGCCGGACCCGGCTCGACGGCCCGGACGCGGCCGTTCCATGGGCGTGCCTGTTCGTTGGGAACGACGTTTGCTTCCTTGCCTTGGGATCGACCCGAGGCGGACGGAGGTGGGGAGACTTGCCGGACCTCAATCCCGAGTGCAGAGCCGGGCGGATCCTGCCGATAATCCTCGTTGAGCGGGTCGCGACGGGCACCTTCAAGGGCCTGTCAAAGTTGCCCCGATCGTTCCAACGCATTGTAATAACGTCCATCCAGCGGACGTAGGCCGACCGGGCTGGAGCCCGGAATCGCCCTCTGGCAGCTCCAGAGGTGACGAGGGTCGGATCTCGCCGGGGTGGAACCCCGACGCGCAAGGGAGAAGGAGATGCCGATGCGGGTTCTTCGGACCTCGATGGCCATGGCGGCGGTGCTCGGGTTTGCCCCGGCTCTGGCCCAGGCTCAGTATCCGCCCCAGGGGCTCTTGACGCGGTATGTGCCGGTGTTCAAGGGCGTGGAGCACGACCTGCCCGCCTCGGTGGTCAAGGGGGACGACCCCGCGGTCAAGGCGGCGGTCGACGCCTGCAAGGTCGAGGCGAACAGGAAGGGCTTCACCGTCCGGGACGGCCAGGGCAAGCTCCTGCGCCGGTTCATCGACGCCAACGGGAAGGTCTCCCAGCGCAAGGGGGAGAAGGAAGCGAGCACCCATCTCGACCAGTGGAGCTACTACCTGGACGGGTTCGAGGTCTATCGGGAGATCGACGCCGACGACGACGGGTTCCTGGACGAGGTCCACTGGCTGAACTCCGGAGGCACCCGGATCGCCCAGGTCCAGCCGCTGGAGAACGGCGGGTCCCGGATCGTGGGCTGGAAGCGGATCTCGGCCGAGGAGGCCAGCAAGGTCCTGGTCATGGCGCTCGTGCAGGGCGACCGGGCGCTTTTGGAGTCGGTCCTGGCCACGCCCCAGGAGCTTGAGGGCATCGGCGCCCCGGCGACGACCGTGAAGCGAGCGGGCGACGCCGCCACGGCCCGGGTCGAGAGCTTCCAGGCGTTGAGCAAGGCCGTGACGGCCACCGGATGGTCGGCCCAGACCGGCTGGTCGCGGTTCGACGGCGCCATGCCGCACGTGATCCCGGCCGACGCCGCCCCCGGCCTGAAGGGGGAGTTCGTCCTCTACGAGAACGTGGTCATCTTCGCCGACGCGGGCAACCCCGCCAAGGCCGAGAAGATGGCCTATCTGAGCGCCCCCGAGGTCGTGAAGATCGGCGAGACCTGGAAGTTCGTCGAGCTGCCCCACGCGGTCGACCCGTCCAACCCCTCGCCGGGGCGCCTGGTGAGCCTGAGGACCGACATCTTCAGCACCGGCCCCAACAAGGAGGACGTGGCCGTCTCCAAGGAGCAGTCCGAGCTCCTGGATCGCCTGAACAAGATCGACGTGGCGGGCCCCCCGGTCGGCGGCGACAAGCGGGCCCTGGCCACCTGGCACATCGACCGCGCGAAGCTCGTCCGCCAGATCATCGCGATGGTCGAGGACCCGGCCACCAAGCTCAACTACCAGAAGCAGGTCGTGAACAACCTGGCCGAGGCCGTGAAGACGAACATGCTGCCCGACGGCATGGGCGTGCTGGACAAGATGATCGCCGAGGGGGGCAAGATCGGGACCTTCGCGGCCTATCGCAAGATCCTCGTCGAGTTCGACCTCGAGGCCGACGAGGTGGGCGCGGACGTCCTGAAGGTGCAGAAGGACACGCTCGCCAAGTTCGAGAAGTTCCTGGCCGACTCCCCGCAGGCCGACGAGGCCCCCGAGGTCCTCTTCCAGCTCGCCACCGTGAACGAGTTCAACGGCGACGAGGAGAAGGCCCGCACCTACTACGGACGCCTGTCCAAGGACTTCGCCGCGACCGACGCCGGCAAGAAGTCCCTGGGCGCGATCCGCAGGCTCGACAGCGACGGACGCCCGATCAAGGTCGCCGGCAACGGCACCCACGGCAAGGCCGTCTCGTCCGAGGAGCTTCGCGGCAAGCCCCTCCTCATCGTCTACTGGACCAGCGCCTCTGAAGGGGACCAGAAGGAGCTCAAGGAGCTGGCGGCCCTGCGGGAGAAGCTCGGTGCCAAGGGGTTTGATGTCCTGGGCGTGAGCCTGGACGACGACGCCAAGGCGCTGGAAGTCTTCCTGAAGGACAACCCCATGCCCTGGTACACGATCCACGAGCCGGGCGGGATGGACGGTCGCCTTGCCAACGAGCTGGGCATCATCTCCACCCCGACCATGATCCTCCTGGATGCCAAGGGCAGCGTGGTCAACCGCAAGATCAAGCGGGCGACCGAGGTGGAGAAGGCCCTGGAGAAGACCCTCGCCAGCAAGGGCGTGGGGCTGAACCTCGACGTGAAGTAAGCGTCCGCTTGCGGGCGTGCTCGCGAGGAGCCGGAGCGACGACCTGGCGCGGGTCGTTGGCCCCGGCTCCTTGTCCTTTGGACCTCTCCGAGACGTTTCCCGGGGTGCGCCGATTGCCCGCCCTGGCGTGAGGTTGTATCTTCTTGAGGCGTCCCGATCCCCGCCCGTCATGTCTCCCGCTGGGCCCATCCCGCATGGAACCTCTGGCCTGCCTGAATGGCGAGATCCTGCCCGCCTCCGAGGCCAGGGTCCCGATCTGGGACCGTGGGTTCCTGTTCGGCGACTCGATCTACGAGGTCTTCAGGCTCTACCGGGGCCGGATGTGGCTGGAGGAGGCGCATTTTGGACGCCTCGAACGCAGCCTCCGCGAGATGATGTTCGAGCCCCTGGACTACGAGCGCCTGAGGGCCCGGATCGAGCAGACCATCGCCGCCAGCGCGATCCGCGAGGGGACGGTCTACATCCAGATCACCCGCGGCGTGGCCCCCCGGCTCCACGCCTTCCCGAACCCGCCGGTCCCGCCCACCGAGCTGATCATCGTCCGGGCCTACAACGACACAGAGACGGCGAAGCTCCGCGAGACGGGCGTGCCCGTGATCACGCAGCCCGACCTGCGCTGGAGGCGGTGCGACGTGAAGAGCACGAACCTGCTGGCCAACGTCCTGGCCAACGAGACCGCCCACCGGAACCACGCCTACGAGGCGATCCTCGTCCGCGACGGACACGTGACCGAGGCCACGCACTCGTCGCTCTTGTGGGTCCGCGATGGTCGCCTTCAGGCCACGCCCGAGGGCCCCGAGATCCTCCCCGGGACGACCCGCCAGGGGCTGCCCGCGATCGCCCGCGAGGCGGGCCTGCCCATCGAAGAGGCCTCGATTTCGCTGGAAGAGCTTCGCGCCGCGGACGAGGTGATCCTGACCGGCACGACGATCGAGGTCCTGCCCGTGGTCACGATCGACGGCGAACCGGTCGGCGACGGCACGCCCGGCCCCGCGACCCGACGATTGCAGGAGGCCTTCCGCAAGGCGGTGGCGGACTGGCTGGGCCCGGCATGAGCATCGAGGACGATTACGTCGATCCCTTCGAGGCCCACTTCCGCCGCGACCCGATGACCGGCGCGGGCATCCGGGTGATCGCCATCGCGGGCGACCACACCGAGAAGGCGCTGGCCGTGGCCTCGCAGCTCGTGGAGACGATCAAAGGACGCTCTCGCGAGGCGGAGTTCGTGGTGGTGGAGCCCTGGGACGGGCGGGCCCTGGCGATGGAGCGGGGCCTGGTCGGGCTGAAGCTGCCGCTTGTGATCGTGACCTCGGCCACCGAGGTCTGGACCGCCGAGCATCTCGACCCCTTGCTCAAGGCGATCGACGCCTGCGACCACGTGGTCGGCCGCAGGAGGATCGGCCTCGTGGCGAAGATACGGCGCTGGATCGTCTCCCGATGGTGGCGGTTCCTGTTCGCGATCCCCTCCGTGGACGTGCAGTCGCCGTGTCGGCTGCATCGGGCCGAGAAGTTGCGGGAGATCGTCCCGCAGTCCGTCTCGTCGTTCCTCGACGTGGAGATCCTGGCCAAGGCCACGTTCCTGGGGCACCTGATCGACGAGGTGCCGGTGCCCGCGCTGGAGGCGAGCCGGTCGTGGGGGGCGTGGGACGACTTTCTTGCCGTGTTCAAGCACCCCAGGTTCCGCCGAGAGCCGGTCGCCGCGTCAGCTCCAGCGGAAGAACCGAAGGGCCAGCAGGAAGGTCCCGAGGGACCAGGCCGAGAGGACGGCCAGGGCGAACCAGACGACGTGGTCGGTGATCACGGCCCCCTCCAGGATCACGGCCCGCAAGGCGTTCAGTAGCTGAGTGAGGGGCAGGGCCTGGATGAAGGGCTGGATCGTCGAGGGGAACCGCTCGGACGAGAAGAACAGGCCCGAGAAGATCCACATGGGCAGCATGACCAGGTTCATGAGCCCGCTGACCGTCTCGGTGGTCTTGGCGCGGCAGGCGATCAAGAGGCCGATGCCCGAGAACGCCATCGCGCCGATGATCTCCACCAAAATGATCAGCCACAGGCTGCCCGCGATCGGCATCCCGAAGCCGAAATAGCCAAGCGCCAGAAGCACGCCCACGTCGGGGATCAGGAACGTGAGCCGCGCCCCCAGGATCGCCAGCAAGAAGTCGCGGCGGGGCATGGGTGTGGCCGCGAACCGCTTCAAGAGCTTCGCGAGCCGGAAGTTCACGATCAGGAACCCCACGCCCCACAGCCCTCCGCCCATCGTGTTCTGGCCGATCAGGCCGGGGATCAGGAAGTCGATGTAGCGCGAGCCGTTCTTGGTCACCTTCTGGTCGAGCGTGGCGACCACGCTCTCGCGCCCGTTGGCTGCCTGAAGCGCGTCGTCGAACGAGAGCTTGGCCGAGGACGCCTCGGGGCGGGTCGGGTCGAACTGGTAGGTCACGCGGCCGGAGGTGTCGGCCCAGACGAGCAGGGGGGTCTTGCCGGTGTTGACCCGCGATTCGCCCTGAGAGGCTGTAACCAGGCGGATCTCCAGGTCGGGGCGGCCGGCGGTGCCCGGGACGACCCTCTTCTTCACGTCCCCTTCAGTCAAAAGGGTCGCGCCCTTCTGCCCCAGGAGCCTGGCAATTGGCCCCGAGGACTCGGAGGACTCCACCAGGTCCAGGTCCACCTTCGCGGCTGCGGGGTTACGGAACGCGAGCCCCAGGCCGATGGCCAGGAGCATGGGGAACCCGTACACCCAGAAGATCCGCGCGGGCTGCCGGTAGAATTCCCTGAGCCGGGCCAGGTAGAGCTCGCGAAGCGAGGAGGAGCCGAACATCAAGTCACCGGGGATCGCGGACCATTCCCGCGGCCCATCCGCGAGAAACAGCAAGTATAGACGAACGCCCGGCGATCCTCCACCCGGACGGCGGGAGGCCTCCAATTCCTTCGGCCCCGTTCGTTCAGGCCGCGCACGCCGAAGGCCGGCCTCCGCGGTGAACGGAGACCGGCCTTCTTGATTTCAGGACAGGCCCGGAGTGCCGGTCGCGAATTACTGCTGGACCTGAACGCCCACATTCTGGATGACGGGGACGAACCCCTTCTCGATCACCGGGCCGACGTTCGACGGCAGGACGAACAGCAGGTTCAACCCCTTGGGCGAGGTGACCATCGACCCGCCGAACAGGGCCGCGTTCTTCGGGACGTCGGCGGGGATCGGGATCGTGTTGCCGGTCATCGCCGCGATCTGCCCGGTGACCTGCTTGAGCAGGCCCTGGGCATTGATCATGTACAGGGCATTGGCCTGCGCGGGCAGGGACTTGCGGAGTGCGGCATAGGCCGGGGCCTCGCCGATCGAGCCCTTGCCCGAGAGCGCGGAGGTGAGCAGGGCCTTGGCCTCGTCGGCCGTCCTGGCCGAGACGTTCACGACGATCTTGCCGTCGGTCCCGAACCAGCTCTTCACGGTGTCCCCTCCGAGCATCTTCTTCACGGCATCCACGCCGCCGGGGGCTCCGGGGGTAACCATCTTGTCGAGGTCGAAGGTCATGGTCGCCTCGCTCAGGGCGAAGCCCATGAAGGTCAGGGCGTTGGGCGTGAGCTTCACGTCCTTGACCATGCCCTCGGTCGACTTCATGGCCTGGAGCATCTGGGCGGCGGACTCGACCGCCTTCTTCGGATCCTTGGGCATGCTAAGGCCCACGTTCGAGGTGGTGACCCCGCCCACATTATTGGCCGTGATCATCTCGGTGATGCCGGCCTCCTGCTGCAGGGCGATCGCCTTGTCGATGGCGGTCGTGTCCTTGGCGGCCCCGGCGATCATGGCCACGCTCATCTTCTGGATCTTGGCCAGGGTGTCGGGGTTGAGCTTGAGGAACACGTAGGCCGAGGCGTCGGCCGGCAGCTTGGCCAGAAGTTCGCCGGCGCCGGCGGGCGTGTTGCCGATGGACTTGGCGACCGGGGCGTCGGGCTTCACGGTCACGAACGACGCCACGGCCAGGCCGGCGGCGTCGAAGTCCAGGTTGGTGCTGAAGGAGTCGGCCACCTTGATCGCGTCGAACATGCCGGCATACACGCTCTTGGCCGTCTCGGCCGCGTTGCCGCCGAGCTGTCCGCCGGCCTGATCGATCGCGCCCTGGAGGGCCTGCTTGGCCTGCTCGATCTGGTCGGCGTACTGAGTCTGCAGGGCCGCCACGTTCACGTACACGCCGAGGTCGCCGCCCAGGAGCTTCGCCTTGTGCTCGGCCGAGATCGACCCGTCGAGCGAGGCCGACGGCTTGGAGATGCTCTTGATCATGTCCTCGTTATCGCCGAAGGCCACGAAGCCGGCGCCCTTGAACGAGTACCACGTCTGGCCGTCGGCCTTCGCGAACGAGTCGTAGCCGCCCTCGGACTTGGGCTTCACGGCGTCGTCGGCCGCGATCGCCTTGAGCACACCCTGGTAGTCGGTCGACTCGAACAGGATGGCCCAGGCGGGCATGGCGCCCTGCGGCATCTTGGCCACGGCCAGGAACGGATGCTGAGTGGCGGTCTTGCCGTACTGCGCCGAGAGGATCGTGAGCCCCTGCTCGATCTGCGGCTGCGCGAGCGCCGCAGCGTTCGGGCTCATGGCCTCGATCATCTTCATGAGGTCGTCGCGCCCCGCCTCCAGCGAGCGGAAATGGGCGGCGGCCACCACGTCGGCCGGGATCGACTTCAACCAGGCCGCCTCGGCCGGGGCCGTTTGCCCGACGACCAGGGCCAGGAACACCGGCGCTAAACACGAGACCATGAGACGTTCTCCTACGTGACACCCAATCCGTTCAAGGCCCCGCGACTGCTCGAGACACACGCCCCGAGGCCGTCGCGAAGCCGGATCGATCACACTACCCGAGCCGCACGCGTGCTCGCAAGCCGACGGACCTCGAAGATTGTGCCAGGCCCCGCCCGGGGAACCAGGGACGTCCGAGATCGGGGATCGTCCCCCTTTCACGAGAGTCCATCGAACCCCGGGGGCTTGCTCTGCGTGACAGGCGGCTTGTCCAGGACGGCCACGATGATCAACGTGGCGATCGGTCCCAGGAGCAGCGAGGCAGCCCACCAGCCGAGGCCGCTCCGATTCTTCGACTGCGCCAGCCCCGCATTGATCAGCGACAGGGTGCCCCAACCAAGGACGTAGCCGGGGCTCTGGGACGACGTATCCTGCACAGTCACGGCGGCCTGGGCAAGCAAGGGAAGCATGGTGCCTCCTAATCAGGTGGGGAGTGTGGTCGGGGATCCTGGCCCGATCGTGGGTGCATTCGCTCGGGCCGAGCCTTTCTTGACGCCCTTTGCTGCAATAACCTTCGAACGCAAGGGCCGTTCCTCCGACCGGGCCGCCTTGACCGGATTTGACGCTGGCCGTTATGATTCGGGATTCGTGATCTAGAGAAGATTTAGAGACCAATCCCCTTGCCCGCGTCCCGACCGAAGCCGGGTTGGATGGGCGGGTCAAGGATCGAGCGCCGACCGATGAAACACGAGCCCGCCACACGGACGCATTCCGAGGACGAAGCGGAACCCATCGTGATCCACCACCCCGAGCAGGACGAAACCCTGCTGGCACAGTGGCTCCGCCGCGCGATGGCCCGCGGGGCCTCGTTCTGGGTGATGGTCGCGGGGTTCGTCGCCCTCATTGCGTTCCTCGCGTATCTGGCGGGCGGGCAGCTCTCGGGCGAGTCCGCCTCGTCCCAGGCGTGGGGCGAGGTCATGCTCGCCGCGACGCCCGAGGACCTCCAGAAGGTGGCCGACAAGTCCGAGGCCACGGGCGCCGGCGGTTACGCGGGCCTCATGGCGGCCACGGCGCGGTATCGCGATGCCCTGGGCAAGCTCCCGAACGATCGCGAGGCCGCCACGCCTCTGCTGGCCAAGGCCCTGGAAGGCTACCGGGCCGTTCAGGACAACGCCAAGGGGGATGAGACCCTCCAGCGCCTGGCCATGATCGGAATCGCCCGCACCTACGAGACGCGAGACGAACTGGCCGAGGCCATCACCGCCTACCAGAACATCGCCAAGACCTGGCCCGACACACTGGACGGCAAGGATGCGGCGTCCCGCGCCAAGCTCCTGCAGGAGCCCACCACCGTGGCCTTCTACAAGGCGTTCGCCGAGTACAAGCCGAAGTCCGCGCCCGGGGCACTTGGGCCTCGCGGGGCCAATGCCCTTTTGCCCGACGACCACCCCGACCTCGACGGGGCGACCATGCCCGCGCCGTCGCTGACCGGCGGAGTACCCGCCGGATCGGTCCCCACGCCC